>NZ_CP107939.1:7819308-8121239 GCF_036046055.1 Nocardia sp. NBC_00403 | reverse complement strand
CGCCGCCGGGTCCGAGGACCACACCCGATTCGAAGTGGGCGCCACCGTATCCGGCGACTGTTCCGATGTCGACCCTGGTGACGGTGGGGTATGGCCACTTGCCGTGCTGTGCGGGCAGTATTCGGCGCAGCATGCCCTCGCGGTCGAGCGGGAGCGTGGACAGTTTGTCGGCAGGCGTGGACACGAAGCGGTCGAGGCGAGGCAGTTCTGCTTTGAGCGCGGCAGTGGTCAAGGCGGTCAAGGCGGGCAGATCAATGGTCGGGAGGCCCGCGAAAATCGCAACGACGAAGGGCCCATGGGCAACTACCGTGCCGAGCGTCGGCACCAGTGGTCGCCAATGACTGTGTGCACCGGCATATTCGGGTATCGCGACGGCGACGTTGTCGGGACTGACGGCGAAATCGGCCGACTCGATCTCTTGCGCGGCGTTGCGGGCCGCCGCCTCGTCGGGAAGACGAAGGACCGAAAGGCGCAATGCCCTGGCTTGGCCGACTGTCCGCCCGGCCTCGCCTTCACGGTCGGTGCCGCGGATGCTGTACCCGGCAAGCATCCGGTGCTTCTTCAGCACCGGAAGGGCTGTTTCGGCGAGAATCCCTGTGGTGTCACCGGGTCTCGGGAGCAACGAGGGCGAGCCGAACGTGAAAGCACGATCGATGTCAGTGGGGTGGACCAAGGCGTCGGCCATCCGCGCCGACTCGAGAATGTGGCCGTAGCTGTCCTTGTCATTGCGTGGTTCTGCGAGCGGATCGGTCCCGAACTCTCCGACGTCCAATGCGTTCAGATCCGGGATGTGGGCTCGTGGGATACCCGGTGTCTCGCCGCATCCGGACAGTAGGCCGATGATGAGGACGGTTGCCGCGATTGCCCGTAGCGCGTCTGTCCTGCGGCTACAGCGGTGCATCCGGCCACCACCTTTCGTACAGCGCTTGGCCCGACTCCTCATAGCTGTATGCCGTGATGTTGCAGAAGTTGCGGTCCGGGGTATCGAAGTTGATCTCGAGCGTGCCTCTGGGTCGGCCATCTCGGTCGGCGGTGTCGCCCCAGCTCACGTCGCCCACTGCCGAACCCCGCGTCCATCGCTGTTCGCCCAGTTTTGTGACGTACTTGGGTGGCGCGGTGCGGAACGGTATGTGGCTGGACACGCAATAGACCTCGAGAGCCGCGAGCGGATCCCCATCCCCGTTGCAGCTCAGCCACCCGAAAGTCGACTTCGCATCGAGGGGCCGTGGGACTCCGCCGGGGTCGGCGGCAATACATCTGAGGCCCTGATGGCCGAGGCCGATCGGTGTGCGTGGCAGCAGGTCGGGGAAGGCCGCGATCATGTAGCCATACGGACCCCACGGTCCCTTGTCGTCGACGACGGCGGGAGCGGTCCGCTTCGGCGAAGTCGTCGCCGCGACAGTCGACGCGCTGGAGCCCGAGTCATCCGAGGTCACCGCCCAGGTCGTTGCCACGATCGCGAGCGCCACCGCGCAAATCGCCGCACCGATCACAATGGCGAGCTTGGTGCGTCGACGTGGTCGTGGCGGCGCCGGTGTCGGAACGGATTCCGTCAACTCACCGCGCAGTGCGGCGAACGCGGCCGCGGCGAGGGCGCCGCAGCTCGGGTACCTGACATCGGGGTTCTTCGCCATCGCGCGCGCGATCACCGCATCGAACTGCGGTGGCAGCGAGGGATTCACGGCGCTCGGGCGGGGCGGCGGCTCGACCAGATGCGCGTGCATCACCGCGGTCGGTGTCGTACGCGCGAAAGGTGCTGTGCCGGTGAGCATGTGATAGAGCGTGCCGCCCAGCGCGTAGACATCGACACGTTGATCCATGGCGCCGCTGCCGCTGATCTGCTCCGGTGCCGCGTATGCGACCGTGGCCAGCACCTCACCCGCGGCGGTCAGCACCGTCGATTCGCCTGCGGCGCGGGCGATACCGAAGTCGGTCACCAGCACTCGGTCGGGTGCGCCCGGTCTTGGTGCGACCAGAATGTTGGCGGGTTTGACATCCCGATGCAGCAGTCCTGCGGCGTGTGCCGCGTCCAGGCCGCGCGCGGCCTCGCCGATGATGTGGACGGTGCGTTCCGGTGGCAGGGCCAGTGGTCCCTGGCGCACCAATTGCGCCACGTCACCGCCTTCGACGAACTGCATGGCGATCCAGAGGACATCCTCGAACACACCACGATCGTGGATCGCGACGATATTGGGATGTGCGAGCCGAGAAGCCAATTCGGCCTCACGGATGAACCTGGCCCGAAACTCCCTGTCCACGCTCGCGCCTTCGGTCAGGACCTTCAGCGCATCCTGGCGCGGCAGCCGCGGATGCCGCGCCAGGTACACCGACCCCATACCGCCCGCTCCGAGCTGGCGAACGATGCGGTAGTCCGCGAAAACCTCACCTGCCCTCAAAGGCATGCCTAATGCTCCTCCGTGTAACCGCATTCGCATGCGCCCTCGCGAGGGCCGCGTGTGTGGCCACCCCGTACCTCCTACCGGCCCCCCGTGGGCCGTGCCCCAGAGAGTCAGTATCGGGATCGGAGGTGAAAATGCCAAGCCTCAATTCGAATGGTTCCGTCGCGAGCCGCGAACCGGTACGTCAGCGGGTGGCGCGCGGGGCCGAATCCCGAGTCGATCGTGGTGTGGCGCGGTCGATTCAGCGCACGACGGCCGATCGGCTGGGACCGCTCGAGGTCAGGAGGTCAGTTCGGCCGGCACGTTGGCGGCGGAGACCACGCTCTCGAAATAGCCACTGGCGTGTACAAGCCGCGGGAGGCCGAACAAGCCCGCCGGTCCGCTCAGCGGCACCACCAGTGCAATGTCCACGGTGTCGCAACGGCCACGAAAACCCGAGAGCGGCAAGGGAATCACCGTATATATTTCCATTTGAATCAATACCATACGGCGTTGGATATAGTGCTGCGGTGGACGATAGCACTGCCCCCGCCGCTTTGGAGGAGCTGGCGCGACTGGTACGCCGGGCGTCACAGGAATTGGACCGCGCCGTCGCGACCTGTCTCGGCGAAACCTCCGTCGCGCGCTGGCACGTGCTGACCGCGGTCGCCGCAGGCACCGGACGTCCGATGTCACATCTCGGCGAGGCAACCCTGCTCACCGGCGCCAGCCTGACCAGGCTCATCGACGCGATGATCGCCCAGAACCTGGTCCATCGCAAGGTCGACGACACCGACCGCAGACGCGTCCTGGTCTTTCCTACCCGACGCGGCCTGCTGACCTACCAGACGATGACCCGCGCTGTCACCGAGGCGGGCCTCGATCTGGTTGCCACCGATACCGGCCGGCTCACGGGCGCGTTGACCACCATGCTCGACCAACTGCGCGACACCGAACCGGCGTTTTTGTAGGGCGACTGCCCCGCGTCTGGCGTATCGATACTCAGGTCATCGGGGTTCTCCCCGATGGCGCGGTGGCGCGATCGCAGACAGACTGGACTGCATGACTTCGCACGTTGTGGATACCGACACCGCCGAATTGGCGGCCGCGACCGATGTCGCGGCTCGCGCCATCGACCTGATGAAGGTCTACGGGTCGGGAGATACGCAGGTCAGGGCACTGGACGGCGTATCGGTCGAGTTTGCGAAGGGAGAGTTCACCGCGATCATGGGGCCATCGGGCTCCGGTAAGTCGACGCTGATGCACTGCCTGGCAGGTCTGGACGGCGCCAGTTCCGGAACCGTGCGGATCGGCGACACCGATCTGGCGGGGCTGTCGGACAAGCAGATGACGCGGCTGCGGCGCGACCGGATCGGCTTCGTGTTCCAGGCGTTCAACCTGGTGCCGACGTTGACGGCGCTGGAGAACATCACGTTGCCGCTGGACATCGCAGGCCGCAAGCCGGACCAGGACTGGCTGGACACGGTGCTCGAGCGGCTCGGGCTGACCGACCGGCTCACCCACCGGCCCAGCGAGCTGTCGGGCGGACAACAGCAGCGGGTTGCGTGTGCGCGTGCGCTCGCGGGCAAGCCGGAGATCATTTTCGGTGACGAACCGACCGGCAATCTCGACTCGCGTGCCTCCGAGGAGGTGCTCAACATCCTGCGGGCCGCGGTGGACGAATTCGGGCAGACGGTCGTCATCGTCACCCACGAACCGCACGCCGCGGGCTACGCCGACCGGGTGATCTTCCTCGCCGACGGACGGATCGTCGACGAGCTGCGCGATCCCACCGCGGAATCGGTGCTCGACACGATGAAGGCACTGGAGCAGGCGTGAGTGCGAGACAGTCCTACTCGGTCTCCCACACTAGGCAGGGGCAGCAGTAATGGCCGGTAGTCCGATGCGCAAGGTGGCCTTGCGCAATCTCGCCGCGCACAAGGTGCGGTTGGCACTGACTGTGCTCTCGGTGGTGCTCGGCACCGCGTTCATCGCGGGCTCGTTCGTGTTCACCGACACCCTGCAGCGCACCTTCGACGGGATCTTCGCCAATCAGGCCAAGGGCGTCGATGTTCGGGTGAGTCCCAAGGAACGGCAGGCGCTCGGCGTTCCGCAGAGCGTGGTGGACCAGATCGCCGGGACAGCCGGGGTCCGGGCCGTCGCGCCGAGCGTGAACGGTCCTGTGGTGCTGCTGTATCCGGACGGCAAGAAGGCCGTGCAGACCGGTGGCGCGCCCACCTTCGGGCGGTCGTATCTGCCGCCGGACAAGGCGGTCGCCGAACCGGACAAATTCGTCGAGGGCGCCCCGCCCGCGCGCGAAGGCGAGATGGCCATCAACACCGGTGGCGCGGAACGCGCCGGCCTGAAGGTGGGGGACAGGACCAAGATCCTCATCCCGTCGCACGGTCCACCCATCGACGTCACGGTGAGCGGTATCTACCAGGTGCCCTCCGATACCGGCGGCTTCATCGGGCTGCTGTTCGACGACACCCAGGCGCGCAAGCTGTTCACCGACGGCACCCACGTCGCCTACGTCGACATCGCCGCCGCGGGCATTCCGGGCGACCGACTGCGCGACCAGCTTTCGACCACCTTGAAGGACTACAAGGTGCAGAACGGCGAGCAGGTGCGCGCCGATCTGAAGAAGGAAATCTCCAACGCGCTGAACTTCATCAATTACTTCCTGCTCGCCTTCGGTGCGATCGCGCTGATCGTCGGCACGTTCATCATCTACAACACCTTCTCGATGATCGTGGCCCAGCGGCTGCGCGAATTGGCACTGCTGCGGGCGGTGGGAGCAAGCAGGCAGCAGGTCGGGCGTTCGGTGGTTGCGGAGGCCTTCGTCATCGGATTGATCGGCAGCGCCATCGGTTTGGCGGGCGGCATCGGTCTGGCGTTCGGACTTTCCGCGCTGCTCAATGTTTTCGATCTCGGCTTGCCGACCGGTTCGATGGCGGTGCGGCCGCGCACGATCGTGGTCGGCATGCTCGTCGGACTGCTGGTCACTTTGGTTAGCGCGTATGCGCCCGCACGGCGGGCCGCGAAAATCCCGCCCGTCGAGGCGATGCGGGAGGAATTCGCTTCTGCCGGTGACTCCTTGCGGGTGCGCACCCTGTGTGGTGCGGTGCTGGCGGTGGCAGGCGTGGTCCTCGTGGTGATCGGTGCGCGATCCACCGGTGGCAATGCCGCGTTGACCGTCGGCATCGGTGCGCTGGCGCTGATCTTGGCCGTACTGCTCGCCGCGCCCGCGGTGTCGCGGCCGGTGGTCGCGGTGCTCGGTGTGCTGATTCGCCCGTTCGGGTCGATCGGGCGGATGGCACGCAACAATGCCGCACGCAATCCGCGTCGAACGGCCGCAACGGCTTTCGCGCTCACCCTCGGACTGATGCTGGTGACCGCGATCGGCATGCTCGGCGCATCGGCGAAGGCGAGTGTGAGTGTGCTGGTCGACAAGGGCGTGAACGCCGACTACGTGCTGGCCGGGCCGCAGCTGATCGGGGTGCCGCTCGGCGCGGGCGACGCGGTGCGCAAGTCGGTGCCGCAGGTGGCCGATGTGGTCGGGATTCGTGGCGTCGGCCTGAAGGTCGGCGACGATCAGCTCATCGGCACCTCGCCGGACGGGCCGCTCGACCGTGTGCTGAATTACGACGTGATTCGCGGCACCGACACCCTCGGCGACCACGACATGCTGGTCTCGGAGGACGAGGCCGACGAGCGGGGTTGGAAGGTCGGCAATCAGGTCACCGTGGTCAGTCTGGACGGGAAGAAGATTCAGCTGACCGTGACGGGCATCTACAAGAAGACTCCGCTGCTCGGCCCGATGGTGGTCTCGCCCAAGCTGTACGACGAGACCATGCCGATCAACTTCCGCACCAATTTCCTGATGCTGATCAAGGCCAAGCCCGGCGCGGACCTCACCGAGATGCGCACCGACCTGGAAAAGGCGACCGAGCAATTCGTGGTCGTTCAGGTCCAGGACCCGGAGGAGTTCAAGGGCGCGCAGGGCAAGCAGATCAACACGCTGCTCGCGATCCTCTATGGCCTGCTCGCGCTCGCGGTGGTGATCGCGATCCTCGGCATCGTCAATACCTTGGCCCTGTCGGTGGTGGAGCGCCGTCGCGAGATCGGCATGCTGCGCGCGGTCGGAATGCAGCGTGCCCAGGTGCGCAGGACCATCTATCTGGAATCGATGTTGATCGCGGTGTTCGGCGCGATCGTCGGCATGCTGCTCGGCCTCGGGCTCGGTGTCGGATTCCTGCGCACCCTGCGCGACCTGGGCATCGATCAGATCGCGATCCCGTGGAATCAGCTGGTGCTCGTCCTGGTGTGCTCGGCTGTCGTCGGCGTCCTCGCGGCCCTGTGGCCCGGCATCCGAGCCGCGCGCACGCCACCGCTGGCGGCCATTGCGGATCTGTAGGGCTTTTCGCCCTGACGGCCGGTGTCACTCAGCACCGCAATGGCACTCGGTACTGGCAGACCTACCGGCCGGTCGGGCTCAACTTGTGGACAACGGCGGCCGTCGCGGTGGCGGTGACGTCGTCGACCCAGTCCGGAATGGGCATCGCGGTCGCGATGTACTCGCGGACGAGCCCATAGGGAATGGCTTTGACGGCGGCCACCGCGATCGCCATGCGGTGCTCATCGACGCCGCCGAACTCCGCGACGACGGCGGCGCGCAGCGCGTCGTCCATTCGGTCGTTGACCGCGGCGATATCGGCGCGCAGTTCCTCAGGGCCCACTTCGAGCAGTTCGTTGCGCCGGAACATCTTCATCGCGCGGGCTTCGGTGGGGTGCTCACGGCAGTACCGCGTCAGGTACATCGCGGCGGCGAGTAGCGGGTCGGGCCCGGAGAGAGCGGCGATGATCCCGATCTGGAAGCGCCGGATCGAGCGCAGCCACAGCCGGGCGAGCAACTCTTCGCGGGAGGCGAAGCGCACGTAGATCGACCCGGTGTGGATGCCGGAGGCGGCGCTGATCGCGGCGATGCTCGGCCGGGTCGTCGCCGGATCGGCGAGCAGATCGCGCGCCGCGTCGAGGACCTGATCATCGGTGAATCGCCGGGGTCTTGCCACGCGGGACAGCTTAAGGCAAGGTTTCGGAATATGGATTCAAAAACTAGGTTCCCGCTCATGGGCGCCTTGCTCGTCTTCATCGGATCGGCCCACACCGTGCTCGGTGTTGCCATATGGGCGGCCGGTCGCGAGCAGGCCGAGCTCTCGTTCTGGTTCACTGCGTTCGGAGTCGCCGCCGTCTGCTTCGGGATCGCCGTGATCGATGCGGAGCGAACCCGCGGCTACGTGCCAGCGCCGATCCTCGCCGCAACCGCTGTTCTCACTGCGTTCGGTCTCGTATTCGAGCCCGTGTCCGGGTTCCTCACCGTCCTGGCGCCCATGGCCATCGGCGTCCGCGGATGGACGCGCCACCGCCGCGTCGCCGCAGTCCCGGCCGAGTAACACATCAGATCTACCAGCACCGACTCGACCACCGCGACATCATGGCGCTGATGAACGCGAACGAACAGATCGTTCCCGGATCCAGGAGGGCCAGCTGCAACTCGCCCGCGCCGCCCGGCATCTGATGGCCGAAACATCGGGCGGTGCCGGTGCACTCGATTCACTGATCACTGTCCTCATCGGCGACATCGACATAGCGACCACGTAGCATCGTGCGGGTTACAGCGGTCCTTGATGGTCGGCAGGTGCACGGGATGGTCGCGGAATTTCCGTTTGCGGAGCAAACTTCGAATGAGTTGTCGTTCAAGGAACGCGACGAACGGTACGAGCGCCTGCACGACTGGCCTGATCAGACCTATCTCCATTCCTCCGGTCTGCGGATGCTCTGGAAGTACGACGACGTGCGCGACGTACTGGAGGCGGCCGATCCCGCCCTCTCCAACGGGAATTCGCTTGATCCGCTGGTGGGATTCCCGCGAATCGCGGGCACACCACAGGCAATTCCGCATTTCTTCCGGCACCTGGTTCCACTGCCTGCCAAGGCGACCGCAAACCTGACCGACGACACCTTGCACAAACAGGTGTGGGACACCATGGCCGGTCCGGCAGGGCATTTCACGATTTCGCGAGACGAGCGGCCACAGCGGATCGAGGCCATGGTGGAGCACTTTCACCATGCGCTGCATGGCCTCGATGAGGGGGTCGTGTCGCGGCTGGACGTGACGGCACTGTCGATCGCCTACGCCGCGCGCGTCGGCGGTGCCGCGGTCGGCCTACCCTCAGCGGATTGGCCGCAGGTGGCGGTGTGGAGCGGTGCGCAATCCGGGCTGCTCGGCCGTCGGATGCGTGGCCGCGAACTGGCCGAGGCGGTGGGGGCGCTCGGCCAGCTGTTCACGGTGAGCAACCAGGCCGTCGAGCGCAGCCGGCGCCACCGGGTGACCGGCTTCGCGAGCCGCCTGCGCGACGCGGGCGTTCCCCGTCGCGTCGCCGTGTCCGCCATGGCGAATTCCCTTGCGGCAGGCGTGCACACCGTGAGCGGCAGCATTCAGCAGGGCGTGCAGCGATTGCTGAGTGACCCGGGCCGGGAGTGGTGGGATCTGCTCGCGGATCAGAACACCGCCGCGCAGGTCGCCGTCAAGGTGCTCCAACTAGACCCCGGCCTGGTGGCATGGAAACGTCGCGCGGTCCGACCGATGACCCTGCGCAGCGGCACGGAACTCGCGGCGGGGCCCGTGCTGGTCATGTTCGCCGCCGCCAATCGCGATCCGGCGGCATTCCGGAACCCGCTGGATCTGCGTGGTGGCGGCAAGCTGCCGCTGACCTTCGGGTTCGGCAAGCACATCTGCCCCGGTAAGCAACTGGCCAACCTGGCGGTCGAGGTGTTCCTGCGTGAGTTGCGCGAACTCGCGCCACGGGCGCGTCTGTCGGAAGAGGTGACATCGGCGAACACGCGCAAGCCCGACCTGCTGTTCAGCGGAGCGGACGTCACCCTCACCATATGAGCCGGGAACCGGTTGCGGCACGGTGGGTTCGGGGTAGGAGATCCTCCCGCCGGCTCACGTGCGCCGCGCCGACTAGGGATCGGCTGCGGTCATTCCGTCGAACGGCGCCGGTACTCCAGCCGCACTTAGTTTTGTAATCGATGTCGCCGCTGGTAGTGGGCCTGTTCGGCCCGGTATTGGTGGCGCCGTCGCCAGAGTGACCACCGCCAGATGGCGGCGCGGCCGGACTGTGGGGGCCAATAGCGAGGCCACCGCCCAGTCGAACTTGCGTGGTCCTTTCGCTCCCGCACCGCAGCTGAGTTGTTTCCATGCATCCGAAGGTGATTGTGCGACACGGTGATCGGCGCGGGTGCAGCTCGCGATGATCTGGTTGCGTGGCACGGTCATCAGGTAGCCGATGCGCTGGGCTTCGCACCAGGACCGGAACTTTGTCTCTCCGGTCACACAGCGGTGAATTGCATCGGATGGTGATGCTACGGTAAACGGAGGTTGTTACTCCACTTAATTGTAGATGGCGGCCTGCTTCGATGAGGAAGGGAGCCGCTGGCGATGGTGGCAGTGGGTTTCGGTGGTCCCAGCGTGAGTTTTCCGCCCGCGCTCGCCGAACGGGCCGAACGGGTGCGGGCCGCGGTGCACGGCAGAGGCGGTGAGGCGATCGGGCAGCTCGCGTTGATCACCGTGTTGTATCTGGCCTATCGGGTCGGTCGCATGTTCACCGCCGACGACACGATGCACGCGATGGGCAATGCGCACGCCATACTCGGTTTCGAAGACCGGCTCGGACTGCCGGAGGAGACGACGGTGCAGGCGATCTTCGTCGACCGGAGTTTTCTCGCGGTGCCCGCGAATTTTTATTACGCCACCGCGCATTTCACCGTTGCGGTCGCGGTGCTGTTGTGGCTGTGGACTTTCCGGCCCGAGCACTACCGGTGGACCCGCAACTTGATGGTGGCGCTGACCGGCGGCGCGCTCGTGGTGCATGTGCTGATGCCACTCGCGCCGCCGCGCATGCTGCCGCAGTACGGATTCGTCGACCTCGCCGCCATCCACGGCCAATCGGTCTACGGCGCACCTGATTCCGGCGGCCTGTCGAATCAGTTCGCGGCAATGCCGTCACTGCATGTCGGATGGGCGCTGCTGCTCGCCTTCGCCGTGGTCGCCGCGACCCGAACCTCATGGCGCTGGCTGGCATTGGCGCATCCGGTGATCACCACCCTGGTGGTGGTCGGCACCGGTAACCACTACTGGCTCGACGCCATCGTCGCGATCACACTGCTCGCGGCAGCGGCGGCGATACACCCGCTCGTGGTGCCGGAATCGGCGACCGCCTGGGGCGTGATGGGCCCGGTGGAATCGACAGTAGCCATCACCAGATGATCGCGCCGCCGGTTGTGTGACCGACTGTCACACAACGGAGATCATGTGCCCGCGTACCGATCTCGACGCGGGCCGAACACTCGGCTGTCCGATTTTGTTGACCAGTCTCGAAAGGGGTTCGGCAGTGGTGCTCTCGATGCCATCATGGGGATGGGCTACAAGTTCATCGACGCGATCAAAGGCATGGTGAGTTTGTCGGCGGGATACTGACCGTCGGATCTGTGTTGGCTGTGCAGGTGTTGGCCCGGGACCGGTGTAGTCCAGGGCCAAGACCAGTTTGGTAGAGATTCAGCGGAGTTCGGGGCCTCCGCGAGCGGCTGCCATTGTCATCCCAACGATGTGCGCCGAACGATCTCACGCAGGCGGCCTGCCCGAACCGGGCGGGCCGAACTGCGAGAAATGCCCCAGCTCAGCACAAATGAGCTGGGGATTTGCGTTGTCAGCGAAGGTTAGGGGTGGTCGAACTGGCTGTCGTTCACGCCTGCGGTGAAGGCGTCCCACTCGCTGGGGGTGAAGACCAGCGCCGGGCCGGTCGGGTTCTTCGAGTCACGAATACCGACATGACCGCGATCGAGGAATGCGACTTCGACGCACTCCTTGCCCCCTGAGCTACGGCTGCTCTTGAACCAGTGCGCCCCGGAAAGATCAACGGTCACGACAGAAACTCCCTTGCTACGTTCCGAAGCTTGGTCCGGCTACTCACAGCGTCCAGCGCTGCGCGCTGGATCGTTGTCGACGCCCTACGGTAGCTCTCCACATCCGGCCCACGTTCAAGGTACATGTCGCCGGTGAAGTTCTCGACGTAGATTACCGGCGGCTCAGTGACGCCGCCCTCGTCTGGCTTGAAGTCCAGGATCACAAACGGCCCAATTGGTACTCCAATCGGAACTCCGGCGGTGTACGGCAGCACCCGAACGCCGACGTTGTCTTTGGTACTCATGTCTGCGAGGTGGCGGAGCTGGGCCGCCATGGTTGCCGGACTGCCCACGACGGTGTGCAGAACCGATTCGTGCAGAACGACATCCACTCTGGTTGGCCGAGTCTTGCGGCTGATTATCGCCTGCCGTTCCATACGCAGCCGGACACGGCCCTCCTGCTCTTCCTCGGAGTCATGGGGGAAGTAGATTCGATCAAGCGCTCGGGCATAGGCGGCTGTTTGTAGCAAGCCGGGAACCAGGTCCGGCCGATAGATCGTCATCTCATGGGCCGCCCACTCCAGATCCACGTACATCACGAACCCATCGGGGATCAGATCGCCGAAGGCGTGCCACCAACTCTTGACGTCAGCCTGTTGGGCGAGACCAACCATCACGGCGGTCCGCTCGGGGGTGAAGCCGAGAATGTCGCAGAGTTGTTGGACGTCTGCTTTCCGAATCTTGCCCTCTTCCCCGCGCTCGATACGGCCGAGCTTGCTGATGCTCCACTCCATGGACTTCGCGACGTCCGCGAGAGTCAGTTTCTCGGCGGTGCGCTGCGCGCGCAAGTATCGGCCCAACTGACGGCGCGGGAGCGCCTTCCGGGAACCTTCGTCGGCCATCCAATCACCCCTGCGTGTTCAGCCTGGCAATCCGGCATGTTCAGTCTGGCAATCCAGTTGTGCCAGTTTGGCAGCCCCTCAGGCGTTTTAGGGCAGTTTCTTGAAATGTTCAGCCTGGCAAAGCCATTTCGCTCGTTCGGTGGTGTGCTGGTTGTGCGCCCGGGATGACTCTCCCTTCCCCTTCGTCAGGAGTTGTCAGGGGCCGGGCGCACCCAGCCGCAGGCGAATCCCGGAGGTCGGCAGATGCCGAATAGTGAGCTTCCGCAACGAGACCCGTTCACCGGGCCACCAACCGCATACGTCGGCGTGACGGCCGAGCTGGTCGAGCGCTTCGCGTACGCCCTACGTGAGTGGGCGGAGCAGCCCGTGCTCGCCGAATCGTCCCGGTGCCGGGGTGTGGCGTCCCCCGGCATCGGGCGCACGAACCGGGAGGCGGGGTGATGCGCCGAGAACGGTTGCGCACCAGCGAATCACCCGATGGCCGGAAGGTTGCCACCTGGCGGCTACTGCGTTCGGGGGCTCGCATCCTGCGGGTTCAGGATCGGGCCGATGCTTCCCCTGCCTATCGATGGCCGGGCAGGGAACCGTTGCCTCTGGGAGCGCCGGGGTTGGTGTTGTTCGACGAGTTGGCGCCGCCGGATCTGGCGACGGTTCGTGACGCCTTCCCCGGCTACCTCGATCTGTGGGACGCAGTGCGTGAGGACTACTGGCACGCCCTGCTCGACACATCCGATCTGCCTGCCTCGGGTACGAAGGGCTAGCCGGATATTCGAAATCCACTCTCGGCGAGTCGAACTCGCGCCGTCGGTAGCAGCCCTACTCGCCTTCTTCTACGAGGACACTCCCCAAAAGCTCGCCCTCGCCCCCGACGACAGTCCCGCGATACTCCACCATGCGGACGGCACCCTCTCCCAGGTCGGCGAAGACGGCTGGCCCACGGCTGGCCCATGACTGCGGCAACACCGAGAGCCCGCCATCGCGTTCTGCTGCTAACGTGCGGAGTCACGCGTTCGTGGACGGGCGTATGCAGTTGGGGGGATCATGACTCGGTGCAATCGAAGTGGGCGGAACCGGTGGGTGCGAGCACTGGGGGCAGCGTCGGTCTCGGCTCTGCTGCTCGTGGCCGGATGCGGCGGCGCGAAACCTGACCGGGCCGCAACGTTTCCCGAGGATCTGGTGCGCACGATCGACCGGATCGTGCAGGCCGACATCGACGCGGGTCTGATACCCGGCGCGGCCGTGGCGATCGTCGATCCTGAGCGTGGAACCTTCAGTCGCGCCTACGGTTTCGCGGACATCGGCACCGGTCGCAAGGCCGAAGTGCGCGACCACTACCGGATCGGCAGTATCACCAAGACCTTCGCCGCCACCGCGGTGCTGCGGCTCGCCGACGACGGCAAGCTGTTGCTTGACGATCGGCTGAGCAACTACGTCGACGGCATTCCCAACGGGGACACCATCACCTTGCACGATCTGCTCGGGATGCGTGGCGGCGTCTACGATTTCGGCGTCGATGCCGAGTTCGCGCCGCAGCTGTTGGCAGCGGTGCCGGACCGCGAATGGACGACCGACGACACGCTGCGCGTCATCAGGACGCACCCGGACAAAACGCAGCCGCCGAATATCCGCACCAGCTATTCGAATTCGGAGTTCTTCTTGCTCGGCCTGGTGCTGGAACGCGCCACGGGACGCCCGTTACGCGATGTGATCAACGATCTCGCGCGGGACTACGGGTTGCCCGATACGGTCTATCCGAGCGACGGGGCGTTGTCCGCGCCGGACAGCCGGGGTTATGCCTACAACGCGGATGTTCGTACCGACGTCACGGTGCGGACCCCGCCATCGATCTGGGGCGCGGCCGGCTCCATGACCTCCACGGTGACCGATCTCGCCGCCTACGCGCCGATGCTGGTCCAGGGGCAGTTTCTGCGGCCCGAAACTCTGCGGGCGCGAACGGCTTTCATCTCCGGGACCGCGTTCGGTGCGCCGATGAGCTACGGCCTCGGTCTGATGCCGTTGGGTTCGTGGCTGGGGCATACCGGTTCGGTGCTCGGATATACAGCGGTAACCATGTACCTGCCCGATCGTAAGGTCAGTGTCGCGGTCGTCGCGAACCAGTACGAGCCGTCCTACGGGAGCCTGCTGCCCATCAGCGCCGCGTCCATCTGGCAGGACGTTGTGGCACGACTGTATCCGGGGACGGTTCCGCGCCTCGACGCCCCGTCGAGGAGTCCGGCCCCACCGGTCCCGTCGCCGGCCGAGCTGACCGATCAGCTCCGCAACGCACTGGATCCGACGGTTCCCGCCGCTGACAAACTGCGGGCTATGGGCGACGACAAGGATCCCGAATTGATTACCAAGATCGCGCGTGCCTACGTGGGCGTCGCAGTCACCGTAGACAAGACGACCGACCACGGTGACGGAGTCATGTACGCCACCACGCGCGCAGCCATCCCACAGAAAACCGTGCCGATGATCATCGGATTCGAAGCCGTCGACGGCAGTTGGCGGTTGGACAGCGTGTGGTCCTGCCAGCAGCTGGCCGTCGCCGGCGAGAAGTCACCCGCCTGCCCGTGACCTACCTCGAGGAGGCGCTCGGTGTTGTTCCGGGCGTGGGGGAGTCAGGGTTGGCCCGCGTTGGTGTTGGCCCAGGATTGGATGTCGCCTCGGTCCAGGGCCAATGCCAAGAGGTCGGGGAATTTGTTGGGGGTGCAGGCGAAGGCGGGGACGCCGAGGGCGGCCAGGGCGGCGGCGTTGTCGTGGTCGAAGGCGGGGGCTCCTTCATCCGAGAGGGCCAGCAGGACTACTACCTGGACGCCGGATTCCTTCATGGCATTGACGCGGCGGAGCATTTCGTTGCGGATGCCGCCTTCGTAGAGGTCGGAGATGAGGACGAACAGGGTGTCGGCGGGACGGGTGATGAGTGACTGGGAGTAGGCGATGGCGCGGTTGATGTCGGTGCCGCCGCCGAGCTGGGTGCCGAACAGGACGTCTACGGGGTCGGCGAGTTGTTCGGTGAGGTCGACGACTTCGGTGTCGAAGACGACCAGGGACGTCTTCAGCGCGCGCATCGAAGCGAGGACCGCGCCGAACACCGATGCGTAGACCACGCTCGAGGCCATCGAGCCGGATTGGTCGATGGCCAGCACCACATCACGGCGCACCGCCTGGGCTTTGCGGCCGTAGCCGACGAGGCGTTCGGGCACCACGGTGCGGTGTTCGGGCAGGTAGTGCGCGAGGTTCTTGCGGATGGTCCGGTCCCAGTCGATATCGCGCAGGCGTGGGCGGCCGATGCGGGCGGCGCGGTTCAGCGCGCCGGAGACGGCCGCGAGCGTGTGTGCGGCGATGCGCTGCTCGATCTCGCGGACGACCTTCTCCACCACCATTCGCGCTGTCGCCTTGGTGGTTTCGGGCATTACGCCATTGAGACTCAGCAGCGTGCCGACGAGGTGGACGTCGGGCTCCACCGCTTCCAGCAGCTCGGGTTCCAGCAGCAGCTGTGTCAGGTTCAGCCGGTCGACCGCGTCGCGCTGCATGACCTCCACGACCGTAGAAGGGAAATAGGTGCGGATGTCGCCGAGCCAGCGAGCGACTTTCGGCGCCGAGCCGCCGAGGCCCGCCGCACGTTTGCCGGACGACGTGGTGTCGTCGGTGTTGTATAGGGCCGACAACGCCGCGTCCATCGCCTGATCGTCGCCGGACCCGAGGCCGCCGAGGCTCGGTTCGGCAGCGGTGCCGAGCACCAAACGCCAACGCCGGGAGTGTGTTTCATCGATATCGTTCATCCAGGTACTCCGGGGAAGTCGATGGTCCGCATTTGTGTGGTCAAGTAGGTCGAAGTGCTGGTGCCCGAGTCGGAGGTGTTCGCGCGACGGACATACCGCTGCGAGGGTTCATCCGGCGGCTTCACGATGGTTCTGGTGTCGCTCGCGGATCGGGTGTTGTGAGCGGTCGTTGGGGTGTCGCCCGTGGTTTGGGTGGGTTGGGTGCTGGGAATGGTGCTTCGGGTGTTGCGAGCGGGCCAGGTGCTGCGAGGGGTGATTCGGGCGGCGCGAGTGAGGCGCGTGTCCCGAGATTGTTGTGGTGCTGAGGACTTCATCCGGCGACCCCCAGAATCTCGGCGACCGTGCGCATGGCGATCAGTCCCCGGTCTACGTCGAAGGATGTGCTGTCGGTGTTGTCGGTCTGGAATGCGCCGCCGTCGCGGACGGCCTGGCCGATGGCACGGCGTTCTCCCGATTCGAAAGCGCCGAAGGTGCGGCGCAGCAGTGGGAGTGTCTCGACGAACTGGTCGTCGCCGAGTTCGCGCAGCCAATCGTCGATGAGGCGCAGCAACTCTCGGTCGTGGACGAGCAAGAGACCGCGTCCACCGAGAAAACCGTCGATCCAGGCGGCCTTCGCAGCGGCGGTGTTACCGATCGACAGTGCGGCGGATAGCCTCCGCGCGGACTCTGTTTCATCGATGATGCCCGCGTCGCAGAGTAGCCGGACGGCGCGGCCCACCAGCGCGCCGTGGACATCGTCGCGGTCGGCGAGGCGGTGCAGCGCCGCGAGCCACTCCTTGGTGGCCCAGCCGTCGTCCCTGGTGTGGATGGCGGTGTGGGCTGCGTCGAGGAGGCTGCGCAGTTGCTCGGCGGCGTCGGCGTCCAGCCCGGTGACCGCGCCGGGGAGGCCCGCACAGATGCGTACCAGCAAACCGTCGGCGACGTGGATGAGCGCCTTGGTGTCGGTGCCGCGCACATCGCCATAGCGCAGGGTGCGGACCAGACCCGGCAGGGCGGCGAGCAGGTGGCTCACGTCGTGGTCCAGTGCCGCAACCGATTCCAGTCGGGAGATGAGGCCGTCGGTGGCGCCGCCGAGGTCGGCCAGCAGTGCCGTTTCCAGCGCGGCGGTGAGGTCGGCGACGGTGCTGCCGTCGCGGTTGGCCAGATCGAGGATCTTCGACTCGGCGGCGGTGCGGATGGTGGTGCCCCAGCGGGAGGCCTCGATGATCGAGACCGCGAACTCCGGCCGCCATTCCAGTGTCCAGGTTTCCCGGAAGGTGCCGGTGCTGCGCACCTCCCCGGTGGTCGGTGTGCCCCAGCCGATGCCGAGCAGGCGCAGCCGATGCAGCAGCCGGGAACGATCGACCTCCCGTTCTTTGCGCAGGTCCAGATCGAGGGTCCGCGATACGGCCTCCTGCTTCATGCGCAGTGTTCTGATCTTGGCCCGCAGATCGGCGTCGAGCGGCACGGTGGGCGTGCCCTCCGGCACGGCGCCGAGCGCCTCGCCGACGACGAGTTCGGCGGCGATCAACCGGACCATCGTCTCGTCGCCCGCGCACATCACCGAACGCACCGCCTCGGTGACCTCGGAAAGCCCGGCAAGCGGACGATCACGCAGCACGGTGAGAGTCTCGGCCAGCCGGACGGATTCGATGATGTGTGCACTCGAGACCGGCAGATCATGCGCCCGCAGCACCCCGGCCACCTTGGTCAGCCACCGGGCGATGGGTTGCTCGGTCTGAGTGAACAGATGGTGATACCAGCCCGGCGAGGTAATGCCCGCGCCATAACCGGATGCCGAGGCCAGCCGTGAATGCGTCCACGGCACCCAGGTCACGGTGGCCTTCACCTTCGGCAACCCCTTGAGCAGCCGCATATCCGCTGCCGCCGGTCCGAGCTTGCCGACCAACGCGGGCGCATGCCACGCACCGCAGACCACCGCGAGCCGTCGCGCTCCGTCCTTGAGCGCCTTGCGCATCGTCTGCCGCATGTACGCCTCACGCCGCAGGGTGTGCTCGTCGATCGCGACGGGCACTCGTGGCGCGATCTCCGATTCGACAGCAACCGAGCCGCTTTCGTGTGCGCCGTCTTCGGTCGGCTCTCCGTTGTAGTCGGTCCGGGCGCCGAGCGTTCCTGCGGCGGCGGCATCGCGGATTGCTCCCATCGCTTCCGTGATCGCCTCGAAAGCGGTGGAGTCGGCTGCCGATTCGACCACCGCATCCCACCAGCGTTCGGCGTCGTCGTATCCAGCAGCCGCGGCCAACTCGGCGAGTGGGTCGATGTGATCACCGGGTTCGTCGTCGCGGGCGAGCACGGTGGTGGCGGGCAGGTCGCAGAACCGCACGGCCACACCGTGTTCCACCGCATACCCCAGCGCCTGCCACTCCGGAGAGAACACCGCATACGGCCAGAACGCCGCCTTGGCCGGCGTGTCCGGCACATAGGCGAGCAGCGCCACCGGCGGTGCCATCCCGTCCGCGGCGACATAACCGACCAGCGGATCGGCATCCGCAGGACCTTCGATCAGGATCGCATCGGGCCGGAATGCCTCCAACGCCGCGCGCAGCGACTTGGCCGAACCCGGCCCGTGATGGCGGATGCCGAATACTCGCGTCACTGGTCCGTCACCGCCCTGCACGTTCGTGTCCGCGTGTCCGTTGGTGTCAGCGCCTGGATACGTCTGGATCACGGTGCTACCCCTTGTTTCCGTGCCGCGCCGGCCGGGCTGTGCGCACCGATTTCGTGCGGTTGCCCGCATGCGCGGATGTATCCCGTGTGGCTTGTGGTTTCCGGGTGTGTATCGGTGTCGACGTATGTGTGAGTCACCCTGCTACCTCGGGTCGAATATCTGTGTTCGTGTGCACATCCCGGCCGTCGCAGCACCGAGCTGCGCCGATTCGGGGTGTGGCTCACCCGTTCACGTCGCGGCAGGCGCGGTAGAAATCGGACCAGTCGGGGCGTTCGCGGACGACGGCTTCCAGGTATTCGGTCCAGACGACGGCGTCGGAGACCGGGTCCTTGATGACCGAGCCGAGGACGGCGCCCGCGATGTCGGAGGCGCGCAGGATGCCGTCGCCGAAGTGTGCGGACAGGGCGATGCCGTTGGTGATGACCGAGATTGCTTCGGCGGTGGACAGGGTGCCCGACGGGGACTTGAGCTTGGTGCGGCCGTCGGCGGTGATGCCGGAGCGCAGTTCGCGGAAGATGCGTACGACGCGGCGCACTTCCTCGGCGGCGGCGGGAATGGTGGGCAGTTCCAGCGCGGAGCCGAGTTGTTCCACGCGACGGGTGACGATGGCGACCTCGTCGTCTTCGCTGGCAGGCAGCGGCAGCACCACCGTGTTGAAGCGGCGGCGCAGTGCCGAGGACAGGTCGTTGACGCCGCGGTCGCGGTCATTGGCGGTGGCGATGACGTTGAAGCCCTTGGCGGCCTGCACCTCGGTGCCGAGTTCGGGAACCGGCAGCGTCTTCTCCGACAGTACGGTGATCAGCGCGTCCTGCACATCCGAGGGGATGCGGGTGAGTTCTTCGATGCGGGCGATCGCGCCGCGACTCATCGCGGTCATCACCGGCGAAGCCACCATCGCGCCTTCGCTCGGCCCTTCTGCCAGCAGTCGCGCGTAGTTCCAGCCGTAGCGGATCGCTTCTTCCGCGGTGCCGGAGGTGCCCTGCACCAGCAGTGTCGACTCGCCGCAGATGGCAGCCGAAAGATGTTCCGACACCCAGGTTTTGGCCGTGCCTGGCACACCGAGCAGCAGCAGCGCCCGGTCGGTCGCCAGGGTGGCCACCGCGACCTCCATGAGTCGGCGCGGGCCGACGTACTTCGGAGTGATCACGGTGCCGTCGTCGAGCGTGCCACCGAGCAGATAGGTGACCACCGCCCAGGGCGAGAGCCGCCACGAGGGCGGGCGCGGGCGGTCGTCGATGGCGGTCAGCGCCCGCAGTTCGTGGGCGTATGCCTGTTCGGCGTGGGGGCGTAACAGGTCCGGTGTGGTGTCTTCGGTGGACACGGTGGTGGTGGTCACTGCAACTCCTCGAGCATCATCGAGCGGTGGTTGAGGTCGTGGGCGAGTTGGTTGAAGGCCTGCTCCCAGCCGGGATCGTCGCAACGGCGGGCCACCACGGTGACCGCAGGGGCCGCGACGAGCGGCAGGTGTGTGGCCGCTGCGGCGAGCAGTGACCGGTGTGCGCTCGGCGTCGCGCCGTGTGCGCCGGGGCGGTTGGTCCCCGGCGGCTGGTACGCGGCGCGCGCGCGTTCGAACAGCAGCAGAATCAGATGCTGGGCCAACGGTTCCGGCCACGGGTGCCCCATAGCGGGCAACAGTGCCTCGATCTCCGAGAGCCACGATCCGTCCAGCTGCAGTAGGTGCGTGGTCCGGTCGGCGAGCGGCAGCAGCGCGAAGAGCTCACGGCGGCGCAGCATGGCGAGATCGGACGGCACGCCGGCGTTGAACAGGGCATGGGCCCACGCCGGATCGTGCTGCGCCAGTGTGGCATCGACCCAGCCGTCGAAGACCGGCTGCCGGAACCGGTCTGCGATGGCGGCCTGCGTCACCCGCTCCGGCGTACCCAGCGCTGCCGCCCAGTGCGTCAGCGGCGTCGCGGCGACGAGCTGGCGGACGCGGCCCGCGGTGACGTCGGGTCCGCCGCCCCACCGGTAGGTGAACTCCACCGTGCGGTCGGCGATGCCGTCGCGGTGATCCGCGGTGTCGAGTTCGTCGGGCAGCTCGATGGTGAGATGCGCACGGAGCGAGCTGTTTTCGGCAGGGGCCCAGATCGTGGCCAACCATTGGGTCGCGCGCCGCGTCATCCGATGGGCGAACGCCGAGTCGGGCAGCAGGGTGAGCAGTCCGGCGGCGGTGCGGCGGACGTCGGCGCGGCGATCGTCCAACGCCGTCTCGAGCAGCGCCTCGTCGGCCGCTGAAATCCCGTCGGCGAGGACGGCGAGCAGCTCCGCTTTCAGCGGGCCGGATTCCTTCGGCCACGCCGCGGTCAGCGCCGCCAGCGCGGCGGCCGCGTCGCGGCGGCGCAGATCGGTGAGCCAGTCCCGCCGCTCGGGCGGCCTGCCGAACTGCCATACCTCCGCAGTCGGAGTTGTCGTACTGTGCCGCACCAGATTTCGCCACTCCGGATGCTGTATCGCCAACCAGCGACCGCGCGCACCGGCCAGGCGCAAAAGGGGTTCGCGCAGCTCGGCGTTCGTTTTCGCGTGTTCCAGTAATAGCCCGCACAGTGCATCGGGGGCGCGGTAGTCGTACGGCGCGGCCGCGGCGAACCATTCCGCGAGAAACGGTGACCGGTCGGCCACCATGCGCGACAGCCGGGACGCCGCGAGCCTCGGCAGTAGTCGCCGGGTGTCGTCCTCGGCGGGTTCGGGTGGGGTAGCGGTGCCCGCTGCCACCCCGCCGCGCGCGAAAGTGTCACGCAGTGCGGCAGATTCGAGCAGCAGCAGTGCGGGCTCGGAGCGAAGCTCGGCCGCCGCGGCCGCGACCGGTGGATCGAGCCGGGCCGGGTCCGGAGCGCGGCGCGCGGTGCCCAGCAATGCGACGGAGGTCAGGTCTGCGGCGTTCTGCGACTGCGTCGCAGCCGAATTCCTGGCGCTGCGGGCGGTGAGTCCCTGGCCGCTCACGTCGACGATTTCGCCCGCGGTGAATGCCGAGATCGGGACAAGGCCATCGGCAGTCCACTCCGCGGCGAGCGTCACCGGATGACCGCCGGACACGCCGAGTAGCCGCCACGGCTGCTCGATCGGCACAACCGGTACCGCCGCACCGCCGGATTCCGCTATATACCAACCATTTTCGGTGGGTACCGGTACGACGTCGGTGAGCAGGATCGGCCAGGACCGCAGCCACGGATCCGCGCCGAGCGCCCGTGCGTGCGCATCGAGCGCGGCGGTGATGCTGCCGGCTTCGGCTGCGACCGGGAAGGTGGTGAATGGTTCTGCGGGACCGTGCCGTTCGCCCCACAGTGCGCGCAATGGCGCGGCCCCCGGGTAGTAGTGCAGGTGCGCGTCGGCCATCATGCCGGGGGCGGGCACCTCCGCGGAGAAACTCGGTGTGCCGAAGGAGTGCTCGACGAGCAGCGCCCAGCGCCGGCTTTCCCTGCCGTACAGCCAGCTTCGCCGCGTGTAGAGCCGTTCCTCCTCGCTGGTGCGGACGCCGAGCACCATCCAGCTGTCGCGAACAGCAGGCTCGTCGCGCACGCTCTCGGCCGGTGCGGGATAGCCGATGTGGGAGCGGATGCTCGCCGCCAATGCGGGCGACATGTCGTCGATGCGACGATGCGCGGCGACAAGCAGGTGTAGCCGCGCGAATTCACGCAGGACAAGGTCCGGCCAATCCGCGCTGGTCACCACCGTGGCAGGCAGTTGCCGCAGCGCCGAGGCGATACCGGGCGCCTGTGCGTCGACCATCCGTGCGGCGATCGCCTCGAACGCCCCGAAGGACCGATCGCTCTGGGCGAGCCCGGTGCGTACCTGATCGCCGAGCCAGATATCGAGTTCCTCCAGCCCCGCGGTCACCCGCACCCGCCGTTGCTCGGCCGTGGCCGGATTCGGCGTGCGCGCGGCGGTTTCTCCAGCTGGTTTCGCCGCAGCGCGAGTGGCGCGGCCGGTGATCCAGTCGGTGGCGAAATCGGCGATCTGCGCTGCCTCTTCGACGGACCCGCCCGACCAGCTCAGCAGCAGCGACAGCGCGTGTTTGCACGGGAACTTGCGACTGGGACACGAGCACTTGTACGCCGGACCGGCCAGATCGACGATCGTTTGATACGGCTTGGCGCCGCTGCCCTTGCAGAGGCCCCACAGCGCGGTGTCGTGATACCCCGCGCCGTGCCAGCGTCCGGCGAGCTTGCGTGCGGCCGACAGCGAGCTCGCGTCCGGTGCCAGCGCGCTGACCTGTTCCTCGGTCCACGGTGCCGTCATCGGGCGGCTCCCGCTCGGCTCTGCGTCATGTATTCCCCCGTTTCTCGGTTGACCGGATTTCTACCGCAGCCCACCGACAAGTGCCGCGCTACCCACGGGTTTTGCCTGGAAATCGCTGTGCAGTCGAAAAATTCGAGACAAATGTGCCTTGCCTTACCGGTCGGTTTCTGTCATTCTGTTCTGTTCGGCTCGGCCGAGCCACCCGCATCGGGTGAGACACCATCGAGCTGCCCGCCGGGGTTGGCGAGGGGTGGACATCGAGCGCATTCCCCTGACGCTCGATGGCCATACCATCCCCGCGGGCAGGTTCGAGCCCCCTACCAGCACATTCGGACCGTGCGGTGGGCGAATTCGACACGATCGGGTAGCGTTTCGCACAGCTTTCGACAGTGACGCCGGGCCCTGGGGTCGCCAGGACGCCGTTCCGTGGTGGAGGGGGTTTCGCATGCGCACGGATCCCGATGCCGACCCGGCGACGGAATCGGTGCCGCGTCTCACCGCGGTGGTTGCCCGCAGGCTTGCTGCCGATCCCACGGTCACGGCCGATGTTGCGCACGCGGTGTTGCAGGCGCTCGGCACCGAGTCTCCCGACCGCACAACGGAGTTCGATGATTCGGGGATATTCCTGCGCGCGATCCGGGTGCGTGGCTTCCGTGGCATCGGACCCGAGGTATCGCTGAAGCTGCCGCCGGGTCCCGGTTTGACCCTGGTCGTCGGACGTAACGGCAGCGGCAAATCCAGCTTCGCCGAGGCCGCGGAGCTGGCGCTGACCGGCGGCAATCGCCGCTGGGACGGTAGGTCCGCCGCATGGCGGGAGGGCTGGCGCAATCTGCACGAGTCCGACTCCACCCGCATCGAGCTGGAATTGCTCACCACGGGAAGCGATTCCGAGCTGACCATTGCCAAGGAATGGTCACCAGAGGCCGACCTCGGCGCGGCGCGCTGGACCGAACAGCGACCACCAGGCCCGCCAACGGAATTCGATACCGACCGCTGGTCCGGACTGCTCGACCTGTACCGCCCTTTCCTGTCCTACAGCGAGCTCGGTGCGCTGGTCGACGGCAAACCCAGCGACCTCTTCGACGCGCTGCACCAGCTGCTCGGCCTCGACGAACTGACCATGGCGCAGGAGCGGATTCGTGCCCGCCGACTGGAATTGGAACGTGTGGTACGAGATTCGCGGCAGCAGCGCCTGGGGCTGGTCGCCACGCTCGAGTCGGTGGCCGACGATCGCGCGATCCGGCTCGCAGGTCTGCTGCGCCCCGCGCAACCGGATCTCACCGCGATCGGCCGTGCGGTATTCGGTTCCGCCGACGATCCGTCCGGACCCGCGGGCCTGCGCGCGATCGTGCGACTGGCCATCCCGTCCAACGCCGAGGTAGAGGCGGTGGCCAAGCGCCTGGAGCAATGCGCGACCGTACTGGCTCGCGATTCCACCGCGGACGCCGAAGCCGATCTGCGGGTGCTCGAGCTGCTGCGCAAGGCCCGCGATCATGTTGCCGCCGGGGGCAGTTGCGCGTGCCCGGTGTGCGGCCGCGGGGAGTTGGACGACGCATGGTCGAGCGCCGCCGATGATTCGATCGCCGCGCTGACCGCACGTGTCGATGCGCTCGCCACCGCGCGTGCCGATCTGCGCCGAGCCGTGCGTGCGGCGCGGGCATTGCCGCAACATGTTCCCGCGGAACTGGATTTCGACCCCGGCTACCCGCCCACCGTGGACACCACAGCGGTGCGCAGTGCCTGGTCGGAGTGGTCCGCGCTGAGCTCGGCCGAGTACACCGCTGAGCTGCCCGACCAGTTGCGTTGTGCGCATGCGCGGCTCGTCGACGAACTCGATCTGCTGCAACAGGGCACCCGTAAGGAACTGAGCCGGATCGACGAAGTGTGGTCGCCGCTGGTGCCCCGCCTCGTCGGCTGGTTGGACGGAGCTCGGCGGGTGGCCGCGCAAGCGGGCGTCCTGCGCACGGTCCGGCGAGCCGAGGACTGGCTCAAGTCCGCGACCGCGGGGTTGCGCGGCGAACGCATGGCGCCGCTGGAGACGACGGCGCGCTGGGTCTGGCACACGCTGCGGCAGCAGAGCAATGTGGAACTCGGCGCAATCACGTTGCAGGGCAATGCCGGAACCGCGCGGCGTGTGCTGCTCGATGTCACCGTTGACGACGTCGACGGCGCGGCGCTCGGCGTGATGAGCCAGGGCGAGCTGCATGCGCTGGGGTTGTCGCTGTTCCTGCCGCGCGCGACCGTCGAACAGAGTCCCTTCCGTTTCGTCATGATCGACGACCCGGTGCAGGCGATGGACCCGGCGAAGGTGGACGGGCTGGCCAGGGTGCTCGCCGTCGTCGCGTGGACGCGCCAGGTGATCGTGTTCACCCACGACGAGCGGCTGGCCGAGGCCGTCCGCCGCATGCAGTTGGACGCCTGTGTGCTCGAGGTGCAGCGGCGCGAGCGTTCGGTGATCGAGGTCAGGATGGCAAGCGACCCGGTGCGCCGCTACCTCGATGACGCGCGCTCGCTGGCCAAGACCCCGCAGCTGCCGCAGGCGATCGCCGATGAACTCGTCGCGACCTGCTGCCGCTCCGCGGTGGAGGCGGCCAGCCTGGCGCGGGCCAGGCGCAATCTGCTTGCCGAAGGCATGGATCATCGCGAGGTGGAGCGCTACGTCGAGGGCGCGCAGACCACCCGCGCGATGGTCGCGCTCGCGGTGATGGGCGTGTCCGGGCGCGTCGACGATCTGAACAAACACCTTGCCCGCGAAGGTAAATGGGTGGTGGACGCACTGCGCGATGCGACTGCGGGCGCGCACGTGCCGATCGGCCGCAGTATGCGCGATCTGATCGCCGACACCGAGAAGTTCGTCGCCTGGTTACGCGCATGAGTGCAGAACACAGGCCGCGGCGGAGGCCGGGGCGTCGCGGTCCTGCGCGTCGATCGGGTGCGGGCCGTCCGCGCGCACTGTCGCGGCCGACCGTCGCCGAACGATTCGATGCCGTCGACCGGCTGCTCGACGGGTCGGTGACCGACGCCGACGGGCTGTGGTCGCGCGCGACCGTGTGGATCCTGCGCCTGGCCCTCGAGCAGTGCGTCGACGAATTATGGGCGCGGGTCGCTCCGGAGCTGGCGCGTTGCCCGATGCGCGCGCAGCTCCTGGCATTGCGCGCATTCGCAGGCTCCGAGACGGCCGCGCAGGTCGCGACGGTATGGGCGGCGCTGTCGCGCGCCGCCCACCACTACGACTACGAGCTCGCGCCGAGCGTCACCGACCTGCGCCGCTGGCGCGAGCAGACCGCGGCGATCGCCGCCGCGCTTGCCAGTGCCGAAGTGCGATGAGGTGTGGGCGGCCTCAGTCGAACAAGCCGATGATGCTGCTCGGTCGCAAAAGGCTATTGCAGGCAACGCCCGAACCGGTGCTCAGCATGTTCGACACAGTCAGGGGTCGGGACACCTCCGGCCCTTTCCGGGGCCCGGAGTGATATCGAGTTCCCCGGGCTTGCACGATGTGGGGATGGGTAAGACCGAGGTGTGTCCGTGCAAGCGCGGCGAGCCGTTCGAGCAGTGCTGTGGTCCGGTGCTTGCGGGGCAGCGGCCTGCGGCGACAGCCGAGGCGTTGATGCGGTCGAGGTACACCGCGTTCGCGATCGGTGACATCGAATATCTTCGGCGCTCATGGCATTCGAGCACCCGGCCCGCGGATCTCGAGCTCGATCCCGGGCAGCGGTGGCTGTTCCTGGAGATCGTGCGCACCGAGCGCGGCGGTCCGTTCGACGATGTCGGCACCGTCGAGTTCATCGCGCACTATCGGGCCGACGGCGCCCGCGGGTCGTTGCACGAGGTCAGCAGGTTCCGCAGGGAGGACGGCGCCTGGGTCTACCTGGACGGTGTCATCGAACCATGACCGGTAGCGTGCCCCTCATGGCACGAGTCGCGATCGAATACTGCACCCAGTGCCGCTGGCTGCTGCGGGCGAGCTGGATGGCACAGGAACTGCTGAGCACCTTCGAAACAGCCCTCGGCGAGGTTGCGCTGATTCCGGGATCGGGCGGTGTCTTCCGGATCACCGTGGACGGCGAGCAGGTGTGGGAGCGCAAGGCCGACGGCGGGTTCCCCGATATCGCCGTGCTCAAGCAACGGGTGCGCGACCGGGTCGAGCCGGATCGTGATCTCGGCCACGCCGACAAGCGCGACTGAGCTCGGCCCCGCCGCGGCTCGAGCCGAACGCGGGTCAGGCGCAGCAGCCGCCACCGCAGCAGCCGCCGCCCGAAGGACGCGGCGCCGCAGCAGGCTGCGGTGTGCCGCCGCCACCCCGGCTGACCGTGGCAAACGTGGTGAGCAGCTTGACCGTGTCGTGGTGACCGCGCGGGCAGGTGGCCGGATTCGAGGACTCCGCCATCGGGCGATTCACGTCGAAGGTGTCACCACAGCTGCGGCACCGGAAGCTGTAACTCGGCATCGCTCCAGCGTAGCGTCCCGCAACCGTTAGCTGCGTCTTGCCCGCCGCGCTCGCGGCGTGGACGTACTCTCGAAGCAGAGATCACGAAGAACCGGACCGGGCGGAGCGAATTCGCAGCATTCCGACCGGGGTCGTGGGCAGGAGGTGCGGACGATGAGCACTCAGTTCGAGACGGAACCGAGCTTGGATGTGGAAGGCGCCGCGCCTGTCGCACGAACAACGTCGGGACACGTGCGCGGTCACTGGGACGGCCGGGTCGCCGTATGGCGCAGCATCCCGTACGCGGCCCCTGTCGCGGGGCCGGACCGGTTTCGGCCGCCGATGCCGCCGCAGCCGTGGGACGGGATTCGGGATTGCGTGACATTCGGGGATATCGCCCCGCAGACCATCGGCCCCATGGTTCCCGTCGATTCGGAATTTCGGATGGGCGAGGATTGCCTCTGGCTGAATGTCTGGGCGCCGCCGCACGCCACCGAATCAGGTGAACCACGGCCGGTGCTGGTGTGGCTGCACGGCGGTGCGTACTGCCTCGGTACCGCGGCGCAGCGCATCTACGACGGCCGCAAGCTGGCCGAAACCGGTGACGTGGTGGTGGTCGGCGTCAATTACCGGCTCGGCGCACTCGGGTTTCTCGATCTGTCCTCGCTGTCGGACGCCTTCACCCCCAACCTCGGTCTGCACGACCAGCTCGCGGCACTGGAATGGGTGCGCGACAATATCGCCGGATTCGGCGGCGACCCCGACAATGTGACGCTGTTCGGTGAGTCGTCGGGGGCCGGGTGCGTGACGGCGTTGCTGACCTCGCCGCGTTCGGCCGGCTTGTTCCACAAGGCCATTGCGCAAAGTCCGCCCGCGACAACCGTATTCGGACACGAGCGGGCCGCAGGCGTCGCGCAGCGGTTCCTGGAACTGCTGGAATTGCCCGAATCGAGAGTGAGTGAACTGCTCGAATGCCCGCTCGAACGGATCGTGACCGCGGCGGGCGTGCTGCTCGACGAGATCCCGCTGAAAGAGCCGGGCAGGCTGGCCGCGGCCCCCGTCGTCGACGGCGACCTGCTCCCCACCTATCCGATCGACCGTTTCCAGCACGGGCATTCACATCGGATGCCGCTGATGATCGGGACCAACAAAGACGAGGCCTCGCTGTTTCGGGTGTTCCGTTCGCCGATCATGCCGGTGACGCCGGATGCGGTGAACGCCATGCTGCGCGATGTCGCCGCCAATCACCCGGAGATGTCGCACGAGCGGATCGCCGAAATCACCTCGGCCTACCCTGATCTCGACAAGACCCGCGGCGCGCTTGCCATGTCCACCGACGCGGCGTTCCGGATGCCTGCCCACTGGGTGGCCGATGCGCATGCCCAGCACTCACCGACCTGGATGTACCGCTTCGACCATGCGACGCCGATGTTGAAGGCCGCACGCGTCGGCGCAGGCCATGCCACCGAATTGCCTTACGTCTTCGGCAATTTCGGCACCTTCAACCACGACCCGACCTTCTGGCTGGGCGGCCGCAAGGTGGCCACCGAGGTATCGGGCCGGATGATGCGCCGTTGGCTGGCCTTCGCCACACACGGCGTCCCCGCCGCGCTGGACGGCTCGAAACACTGGCCGCCCTACCGTCCGTCGAACCGCACCACCCTGCTGATCGACGCCATCGATCGCGTGGTGGACAACCCCGACCGCGACCTACACACCGCGTGGGGCGAGCAGGCCGTCGGTTTCAGCTGAGCTCCCCGATCCGCGGATTGCCGCTGTCAAATCAACCAGCTCTTGTGTGGATTTTCTTCGTAGCCGAGGTTCGGGTCGGCGAAGAAGTCGTCGGCCGGGTCGACCGACCATGACCTGACAGCCGGGGCGTGATCGTTGGTGGCCGGCTCCGATCCCGCTGATGGTGGAGTGGACGGCAATCGGCGGGTGACACGACGACCGAGTCCTTGTGAACGCACGGCGGCTTCGCTATCTATCTGACGAAGTCGGTGTCGGACATTACGCATCGCCGTGGTGTGCGCGTCGCGAACTTGGTCCATTTCATTTCGCCAGTTCATCACTGCTCTCCGAGTCGTTGGTGGCTGGTACGACGACGCCGGATACCACCGGCGTGCGCCCCGCCGGACGCGGTGAGGCGGTCGGCATTGCCATGGCAGGCATGGCAGTTGGGGCTGTGCTGGTGCCGTCGGCCGCGCTGGATGCCGGGGAAGTCGAGCCCTGAGGGTGCGTGGGTGTAGTGGCAGGGGGCGTGGTCCCGGCGGGGCTCCCGGTTCCCTCGGCAGCACCGGTCGGGCTCGCGGTCGGATTCTGGGCTGGGCTCTGGGCCGGATTCTGGGTCGGGCCGTGGCTCGGGCTCTGAGTTGGGCTCTGGCTCGGGTTGTTCCCGGTCCCCTTGCCGAGGGGCTCGCCGTTGCCATGGGCAGGGCTATTGGTGTTCTGGCGGCCCGGGTCGACAGCGTTGGCTGCCTTCTCGGCTACCTCGATACCGCTGCCGATGTTTGTGATGACCTTGGAAACTGCGGACGACGCGGTATCGACTATCTTTCCGCCGACTTCGACGACCTTCCCGGCCACCTCGACGACTTTTCCGACGGTGGAGACCGCGCTGTCGACCGCGCCGATGATCGCCTTCGCATCTGCGACTTGGTTCTGGATCGCGGGTGTTCCGGTCGCTGTGTTGGTCGGGGTTCCCGCGGGGGTCCCTGTCGGTGTGCCAGTGGGGGTTCCGGTTCCGGCCGGGGAAGTGGGTGTTCCGGTCGGTGTGCCAGTGGGTGTTCTGGTTCCGGCCGGGGCAGTGGGTGTTCCGGTTGGCGTGCCTGTCGGCGTTCCGGTTGGTGTTCCGGTGGGGGCCCCGGTTCCGGCGGGAGTGGTTTGGGTGTCAGTGTTTAGGTTGCTGCCGGACATCAGACCCAGCGCGTTGGGATTTCCCGGATTCTGGCCCTGGGATGGTGTTTCCAGACTTTGCGCGATCGGGTAGGGCGATCGGTCGATGGTGTCGAGCTTGGCAGCGATCTGCTCGTAGAAGCCGGACACGGCGGTGGCGGTGGCCTGGTTGAGTGTCACGAATTCCGCCACCTTGGCGTCGATCACGGGCACGAACACCTGGTTCAGCCAGGCGGCGCTGTATTCTTCGGGATCCCCATCGTCTGGGAACCCGGGCAAGATGCCGCGCACCAGGGCTTGCTGGGATTCGAGATCTTCGACCAAGCCGAAATTTCCACGGGCACAACGAATTATCTGCTCGACATCGTCGACTGATTTACCGTCTACGGATTCCGGTGTGAAGGAGGTCTGGCTGACGTCGGCCTTCTCGCGCACGCTGGTGAGGATGTTCTCGACCGCGGTATCGATCGTATCCGCCGTGTCCGCGAGTTGATCGAGATCCTGGGTGGCTCGGCTGTCGATCTCTTTGAGGAACCGGAACGCATTGATTCCGGCGCCCTCGGGCCAGGCCGTGCCGAGCTGGTTGGATCTGTCGGACTGGATGTGTGTTTCGTCGCGACTGCCCTGTACCGCCACCCGTAGCGCGTTTGCGAACGCACTGAGGCCGCTGAGATCCAATTCTCGCTGCGAGTCATACAATTCGGTCAACGAGGTGACGTCGTGTCCCTGCGGCTTGGTCCCGGTCCATGTTCCGTACGGTTCCAGAAAGAGCTGGAAGTAACGTAGGCCGGGCAGGCCGCGGTCCAGGATCGGATCCGCGTCGAGACTGTTGGAACCGCCGATCATGTCGGGATGCCCGCCTCGGCCTGGGTGAACCGGTTCGCATTCGACTGATCTTGCTGCTGGTATGCGGTGGCTGCGACACCCAACGCGGACCCTCCGGCGCTGACGGACTGCCCGTACATCGCAAGCACGTTCGCGATGTCGGTGGCCGACTGGGCGATTCGATCACCCCACTGCCGGTAATCTCGGCCGGCGTGCGACGGATCAACCGTAACCGCAGTCGTTTTCACGGAAATGGCATGGTCGAGCACGACATTCGCCGAAGCGCACAGTTCGCTTCCGATACCACGTAGTGCGGCTATATCGACCGAGGTCATTGGTTACCCCCTGAGTGGACCGGAACGGCCATCGACGGACTCTTGTCGTGATACATCACGCGTCCACCTCCCACTTTCCGCAATGCTTCCGTCCGAGCAGATCTCGGCACATACCCCTGCAACGAGCCGAACTCGTCCGGTTGCTCGAGGAGCCTCTGGACAAGCCCTCCAGGCTCTTCCCTCTATGAACATTCGACGGGGGAGATCGGGATCCGGTTCCCGTTGGCACGATTGAAATGTTGTGATCCACAACACATGGTTCGCGTCGCGTCGCTAGGCCGGCCCTTCTCGAAAACTGTTGCGCTGCTATGGAACCGATTTACGCGTGGGACGCTCTGATGATCTCGCGCCGAGCTTCGGATGATCCGAGTTCTGTTCTGCCACTTGATTTGACGCTGAAGGTCGTCAATCGGTTCCATCGATCTTCGGAGAACGTTCCGTCGTCCACCCTGGGCGACGTCCAACGGACAGATGAACCATATCGCCTGCAGCTCAGCGGCTGTCGCCATCCGGACGGCACGAGTTCATCACGACGAAACCTGCGAGGTGCTGCCTCCGATGGCCCGGCGGCGTCACTGTGATGCACCACCCCCGGTCACGCGACGCATAGAGCCCGGCTCCACCTTCATCACCGTCGCCCACGCCAAAGCCAGCTTAAATTACCTGGTACACAACATCATTGGCTGCACACAGAGCTCGCGGCGGCTCGATGCGGGGCACGCATTCAGGACGTGGCCCGCAGCACCGATACTGCCCGCCCCTCGGCCGTTTCAAATTCTTCTCGAGATTGATGGAACCGATCGGGGACTTGCCGCGTCAGACCAAGTAACACAACAGATCTCGACTTCAGGAGGCCAGGTGAGAACACTCGTACGCGACACGACCGCGAGATCACCTGCCACAGTCACCTCGAGCGGCACCTTCCCTGCTCCTGTGGCGGTGCCGCGTGGACTTGCCTTGCGTGACTGCATGTTTCGATGCCAATCATCACCCTTAGATCTGGTAGGAGAGGTTTCATGGAGATGATCCCGGAAGGCATCCGGTTGCTAGCCGGTGCGCAAAACCGCAGCGAGTCAGTCGCTGTCCGGGAGCGCGGCACGGTTGACCGGCGCTGCCGCCGAGTTCACACCCGCACACGCGGGCCGCGACTATCAGGATTACGGCACCCAGATTCAGGCCGCAATGGAAGCCATTGGTCAACTCCCTGATCGGTCTGCCCCCGATTGCTCCCCGGCAAGGCACCGACAAGGAGCGCGGCTCAGGTCCAAGGATTGCCCCTGCGGCAGGCGTTGCAGACAGTACCGGGACGCACGGGGTGCAGTCATGAATCCGGTTATCAGACTTGAGAATATCGCCAGCCAGTATGAATCAGCAGTAAAACTTATTCGGGGTGAGTTAGAGCGGATCGACAAAAGTGCACAAAAGGCATCCCGTGACCTTGCCCCGGAAGAGCGGAGGCGACAGCGTAACAGTGTCGACCGACACGCGCACCGAAAGAAGACGATACCCACACCAAAGCCTGCCGATCTGCTGAATCACCCCGACCTACTCATCTGGACGCTCCAAGCCAGATAACGGAAGGCCCTCGGGTGGTTTTATGGGGGTGTCGCAACTGGATCGTCGTCCGTTCGGGGTGGGCGTCAACTGCTTTCGTAACGGGCATGGGACCCTGTCAGCTTTTCCGAAGCCGACAGTTACGGAATGCGACTTCAACAATCTCGATGACGACGCTACCCAAAGCGCAAGGAAATCGTTCCGGATAATCTTTCGAGATAATGGAACCGATCCGGACCCTGCGGCATCAAACGTTCTGACACAACAGATCTCGGCCCCGAGGAGACCAGATGAATCGGACACCGCCGGTCATACGCAGCGTCACAGATGCCGGGGACGGCTGTTTCGACCGACTTCGCCCGGGGATTTTTGCGCGGGTCGATCCGATCGCGCAAAAGAAAAACAAGAACTTCCGAGATCCATGGAACCGATTCGGGTAGGGAAGCGTCCAACCTAGTAGATGGGAAAGCGCTCGACTCTAAAGGAACCCAGAAGAAATGAACGGCGCGGGGCCCGCCTTGATCTCGTGCACCCGAATGATATACCTCATTCAGGGCGCGCCCCATCGAAAGCCTGGTGTTGGGGAGCTGCAACTCCCCAACACTCGGAGCTGCACACATGCAGCTAATTGCAGTTCAAACCAAACCGCAGAGATAGGAACACGCAATGAACCATCTTCGTAAGGCTGTCGCCGCAAGCTCGATCATACTCGCCGCGCTCGCGGGAGGGGCGACGAGTATGATTAGTCCGACGGTAGCCCAAGCGGATGTTGGCACGTCAGAGATCTGCGCCGCGCTCGGTGTCGGTGCAAGCGGTGCGGGTCTGGCCAGTAAGGTCCTGGCCCGTGGCGCTGGATGGGCGGGTGTCGCAATCAGCGTCGGCTGCTACGCGTATGACGAAATCTCCCAGATCACTGACGAAGAAGCTCGCGCTGCGGTTGAAAGGGAGTATGTACGGTTCCAAAACATGAGCCAGGATGAGAAACTGGCGGAAATGGGGCTGGATTGCAGAGGGGAGGTTTGCCGCGCCATGCGGGACTGATTGTATCCATATGCTGCTGTCGCCAGCAGTGTTTTCATTACGCCCGTTGTAACTCGGTGACTATCAAATCGGCACCCTGGCGGAGTCGAGGTCCCCACCCTTTCGGGTGGGGACCTCGGCACGTCTGTGAGGTATCTTGGCAGTTTTCAGTCGGCGTGCTATCGCGCTGGTCTGTTTGTCGATGCGTTGTTGTGGATGATTGGCGGATAGCATACGGTAAATTCTGTTGCAGCGCGTTTGATTTCCAGCATCGTCGTACCGGCGACCGGGGGATAGCCAATCGGATGCAAATGGAATGCGACTCCATCTGGTCAAACGCATTGGAGGCGGCACACGCGATTCGAACTCATCGAGCTGCCCGAAAGCCAGTCGAACGGTCGTGGATGGCATTGTGAAACGTCGGGGTAGTCGAGTCTAACTGCGCAACTTTCGCCGATTAACCGCGACTCCGACGAGCCACAATGCGCACAATGTGTAACCAATCAGGGCGATGATGTAACCCGTCACCGAACTTGCGACGAAGGTGACAACTACGCTAGTGACGAGCAGTAACAACGGAGGGAGAAAATCAGTCCCAAAACGTCGGGCAGACCATCCATCCGTTTTCGAAGAGCCTTTGGATTGTTCCGGGGATGCCATGTGGGCATGCTACCAACCGTCTCGCTGGATTGCATCGCGATTCCGCAAGCTCTCAGCGTCTCCCAGATCGTATGAGAAGCATTGGGTTTCACTCGCTTGTCGCGCTAACCTCGACCTTTCGCCGGCCGGATGCGTCGGCCTGATCGGGTTCGGATTGGTTTTTGTTCGTAGTTTTCTTGGAAACCCACGATGTGTCCTGTGTGTGGTGGCCACCCGCCGAGACGTCCCGCGGACCACCCGCGCCGACCGCGCTGATGCGCTGATCGCGGAGCCACCCATGCTACGGCCCGCGTTCCGCGTAATTCCGGGGTTGTGGAGGTCCCGGGTTGATGGCTGTGCTGGTCGGCGGGTTTGCTGTGTGGAGGAGCGCTCATTTCTGCCTAGTGCGGTGTCCACGAACTCATTCCGCGCCCACGACGACCCGTGGGCGGCCCGGATCGAGATCGGCCCGAACTGGTCGAACGCGAAACATCGGGCCAGATCCTAGGCGAGGACGGCGTCGATGCGGTCCGGTTTCGCGTCCTTGTCCGGGTCGGTTGATTCCTTCCAGGTGCGGGTGCGTTGGAAGGTGATCCCGGCCTCGCGCAGCAGTTGGCGCAGCCGTTCGTGGCCGATCCGCACCACACGCACCGGGTTCTCGGCCAGGCCGGCGGAGAGTTTACGCAGCCTCCAGTGGGTGAACGGCCGCCCGAGTTTCTCGGGGCGGGTCGTGGCCGTCTCGACGAGGTAGTCGATGTCGTCATCGGTGATGCGGCGGGGACGGCCGCCCGCCCACCGAGGGTCCAGCGCCGCCAGCCCTTTCTGGTTGAAGGCGTGGACCACCTCGCGCGCGGTGTCTTCGTCCGCGGCCACCAGCCGCGCGATGGCCGGCACCGTGTTCCCCGACGCGGACGCCATGATGATCAGTGCCCGGCGCCATCGCACCGTCGACCCTTTACCGCGTCGCACGATCTGTTGCAGCCGTTGACCTTCGGCGTCGGTCAGCCGACGCGCTCGAACCGGCTCTGCCATGATGGTTCACCTTGATCACGAATCGAAATCCACCATCGAGCCTGCGCTACCGGCAGCCACCCCGCAGCGAAATCAACACTCGATCATCCCACCCGGCCAACGTTGCCGGACACCGTACTAGCGCGCATTGGATCGAAACTGTCGGGAGTCGCTGTCCGACAGCAACCAGGCAACTCCACAGATGAGACGCGTTTTTCAATGTCGGTTGCCCAGCGGCTGCACCCGCTGACGGCTGGTTCCCGCAGCCATCTGTCATCGTTGAAAAGCCCTGTCGGAGGCCAGGGTTCAGTGGAGAGCTAGGAGATTTGGACAATTTCTTCGGCGGATGGAACCGCCTGGCCGGCAGATGCGTCAAACACGGTATGAACAACAACCCGAACCAGCCAGATTCAATCCCGAAGTCGCTCGGGCCATCACCGGCTGGCGGGGCGGCGTCCGATCCCGGCACCGACCTGGATTTGCAGGCTGTTGTTGACCAGCTCTGTTGGCAGGCTGTTGCTGACCAGCTCTGGCGGGCATGGGGCCAGAAGATCTCGCGTAGACAGTGACATCGTCCCTGGCGATGCCCGCTCTGGTCTGGGCGATACCTGTCGACGAACACGGTTGGGCAGGAAGCTATTACGGGTCCCCCTCCTTGAGACCGAACCATGCGCAAACTGCTGGACTGGGAGAAGGAATTCAATACCCAGGTGAACAGGATTCGCTGGGTGATCGAGCAGATCATCGCCAATTTCAAGACCTGGAGGATTACGCACACCGACTACCGACCGCCGATCGAGACGTTCCCGGAAACGATCTCGACGGTAATCGCGCTCCACTTCTATAAACTGGCGTGTGAATAATCCTCAATGAGTCAAGGAGACGTCATGAGGAAATCAGTCCTCCTCGTAAACAGCCTCGCTGGTTCCGCAGTGTTGACGCTGCTGACCGCGGGCGCAATTCTGCTGTGCCTGATGTTTTCGACCGGTGAGGGAGAGTACGGCCGCAAGGAGGCGCTGTTCGGATCGTTGTTCTTCGAGTCACGGGACAAAGGGGGCAACATCACCGGTGCGACTTTGGGAATCGCCAATCCCACCGGGCTTTTCATCGTCTTTGCGTTGGTCTTCGTTGTGCTGATCGCCTCTCGGCTTGCGCTGCATAGGCTGCGGAACTATCGGAGTGCGCTCAGCGCGGAGCGAAACAGCAATGGGTAGCGTCCCTGTCGGCCACACCGGCGACTAGACGGTCGTCGGTTCCTGGGCGGGAGTGCTCGCGCGGCGGCCGAGGTGGACCGGCATTCGCTCATACCCGTGCAGGGTAAAAAGTTTCCGGCGTCGAGGTTGGCCGTCGAGGGCGAGGTCGGGGAAACAGTCGAACAGCGATTGCAGAGCGTAGACGGCCTCCATTCGGGCCAGGCTCGCGCCGAGGCAGGCGTGCATGCCACTGCTGAAGGTGAGGTGCTCCTTGGCGTTCACGCGGGCGACGTCGAAGGCCGAGGGGTCGGTGAAGACCTCGGGGTCGCGGTTGGCGCCTGCCAGGGACAGCACGATGGTGCTGCCTTTCCGAATCGCGATGTCGTCGAGTTCTACGTCGCACAGGGCGGTGCGAGCCGTTGTCTGCACCGGAGCGTCGATGCGCAGGACCTCTTCGATGGCGTTGGGCCACAGTTCCGGTTCGGTGCACAGCCGGTCGAGCTGTTCGGGGTGAGTGACCAGTTGCACGACGCCGTTGCCGATGAGGTTGACCGTGGTTTCGAAACCGGCGCCCATCAGCAGGCTGGCGGTCGCCTTCAATTCGAAGGTATCCAGTTCACCGGCGGTGACCAGGTTGCTGAGGATGTCGTCACCCGGTTCGCGGCGCAGCCGTTCGATGTGGTCGTCGAGGTAGGAGTTCATGACATCCATCGCCACCACCCCGCGGTGGAACGCGCGCCAGGAGATGCCGACGTCGAGCAGAGGGGTCGCCTTGTCGCCCCAGTCGAGGAAGAGCTTGCGGTCGCGGTCGGGGAATCCGAGCATTTCGGAGATGATCGCGATGGGGACCTGTGCGGCAAAAGATTCGATCAGGTCGGCCGAGCCGCCGGAGGATAGCGCGCCGAGCAGTTCCTCGGTGACGGTTTCGACGCGCTCACGTAGCTTGCGGATCGCCCGCGGGGTGAAGGCCGAGGAGACCGGACGGCGCATCGCCGTGTGCTGCGGCGGATCGATCACCAGCATCGATGGCGGCTCGACCGGGCTCGGCGGCATCGGGAAGCGATCCGCGATCAGCTGGAGCGGCTTGGGGATATTGAAGCTTTCGGTGGTTCGCACACCGAAACGGGTGTCCCGCAGAATGGCTCGGCACAGATCGTGGTCGAAGGCGGCCCACGCGATCGGGGTGTGCAGCAGCCTGCTCGGTCCGTGCGTCACCTGCGCGCGCAGGCGCTCGATGAGTGGATAGGGGTCGTCGAGACCGCTCGGTCCACCCATCAGCTGAGCGAACGGGTCACCGCGCCATGCCTGTGTTCGCAAGGCCAGCCGGGGGGCGCCCTGCACTGATAACCAACGCAACCAATACTGCGGCTTCATTCTCACCAACCCCGTCGTTGTGCGATATATCCACCGTACGGATTCGGGTGCGGTTGTGGAACGTCCTATGGTCGGATAGGTGGCCTATACCGTGGTAGGAGACGCCACCTCCACGCCTGGACCGATTATCCCAGCAAACGACGATATTCCTCCGGTGAATGCCGGATTCGATCAGCGTCGAACGGTCACCCGTTCGGATGCCACGCGCCGGTCGTGCTGGGCCGGGTCCGGGTTGACCACCTGCACCAGCGAGGCGCCCGCCGCCAGCACCGAGATCAGTCCGTCGATCAGTTCCGCGGGTGTATCCCACGACGCACTCGACAGCACCCGATCGCCCTCGGAAAATCCTTGCAGCAGTGCGGATTTCTTCGCTTCGGCCAGTACCTCGGACACCGGCATGCCATCCAGCGCCACGCCCGCTCCGCGTGGGTGGAACTGGTCACCGTGCACGCGCACCGAGGTGGCGAAATCGGTGATGCCGATCGGCAGATCGCGAACGGGCATGCCGAACGCATCCAGCGACAGTGCGGCAACCTCGGCGACACCGTCGGTTTCCTCGAGTCGCTCGGCGGTGGCCAGGGCCAGATCGGCGTCGGGATCGGGCCCCAACACCACCTCGGCACCGGCCCACCAGCAGCCGAGCAGGACCGCGGCGGTCTGCCAGTGCGCGGGCAGCAATACCGCGACCCTGGCGCCGGGACTCAGGCCGAACTCGTCGCGAATCAGGTTGGCGGTCTTGGCTGCCCAGTTCGCAAGCGTCAGCCCGGACAGCTCGATCCTGGCGCCGGTGGCGTCGTTGTAATAGGTGATGCGCGGACCCGCGGGTTCACGTTCGAGGATCGGATCGAGCACCGCCTCGGTGAGGGTCAGTGTCTTGGTTTTGTCACGCATGGTTCAGTTCACGCATTTCGGTCCTGTCTGGCCGGCGTCGATCGGTGGGGCGGGCGGGACCGGTGTTGCGGTGGCCGACGACGTCCCGGAGATGTCGAACATGCTGCTCGCAGCCGAGCCCGGCCCAGAATAGTCGCTCGCCAGCACGACGCTGACAGATTCCGCTGACAACGCCGGATCGGCGACCACCGGGAGCCCACCGAGCGCCTTCGCCACTGCCTCGGCTTTCGGGTCCGTGGTGCTCGTGGCAAGCACCCGGCTGCTGGTCACGCTCGGGCCGGTATAGTTGCCCACCAGACCCTCATGAAAGCCCTTGGTGGTCAATGCCTGTGCCACCTGGCCGGCGAGTCCACCGATGCCGCTGGCGTTGAACACGCTGACGCTCACGGTGCTCGGGTCGATCGTCGATTCGGCGGGCTGCTCGGTCTTGCCGTCGACCAGCGACGCCACATAGGTCTTGACCGCCTTGGGATCGACGCGGACCACCGATTCGCCGTCGCTCGTCATGCTGTTGAGATCAGTGACCGGCACCGTCTCGAACTTCACCTGGCCACCCGAAAGATCCTGTAGCTGTTGGAGAAACGCGAGCACATCCCAATTGTCGTCCAAGACGACGGCCCGCCCGACCGCACCGCTGAGTTGCTCGAGTTTGCCCGGATTGGCCAGCGTTTTCGCGGTGAGTACCTGTTTGACCAACTGCGCCATGAAGACCTGCTGGCGCACGATCCGATCCAGGTCACCGCGCTGCAGATCGTGGCGCTGGCGCACGAAACCGAGGGCCTGCGGGCCGTCGAGCCGCTGGCGGCCCGCCGGGAAGTCGGCGCCGGACATCCATTCGTCGACGGGGTTGTTCAGGCACACCTCGACACCACCGACCGCGTCGGTGAGCAGCACGAAGCCGAGCAGGCTCACTTCGGCGTAATGGTCGACGGTGATCCCGGTGAGGTTGGCCACCGACTTGATCAGTGCCTGGCGGCCGGCCTGGGTGGACTGTTTTTCCGCCTCGGCCTCGGAAACGCCCTGATTGTTCAGCTTCAGCCGCTCGGTTTCCTTGGTCTCGCCGTAGGCGGAGTTGATTTTGCCCATGCCGAGGCCGGGGATGTCGACGTAGGAATCGCGCGGGATGGAGATGGCGGTGGCGGAGCGCCCGTCGTTCGGGACGCGCATCAGCACGATGGTGTCGGTATTGGTGCCCACCTCGTTCCCCGCGTGCAACATCGCACGTTCGCCGCTGCTCAGCGGGTTTCCGTGCGCGTCGGTGCGGCTGTCCACACCGACGAGCAGGATGTCGACGGCGCCGTCGCGGCCACCGCCGAGGCCGAGGTTGCCGATGCGTTCGATCTGGGAGATCAGGGAATCGACGCTGTGCCAGGCGAATCCGGTGATGACGAGGACCAATACCGCACCCGCCGCGATGAATACGCGCAGCGGACCGGATGCGACGGGTCCGGCATCAGCGCCGGATAGTCGCGATTGCGCCGACGTCCTGCTCCGCTGCGACAACTCTGCATCCTCTCGCCTGACTCAGGTTCTCTTCTGGCAGCGCCAGACCGCCCCTACTTCGATAAGTCCCCCGTACCCGTCCATCAAGGCTAACCAACGGTTACCGCGGCAGACATCAACCTCAGGTGTCACGGCGTGCCAGACTTGCGGCCGTGACCGCAGACACTGCAGCCCCAGGACGCTTGATCGTGACCGGGGCACGGGGGCAGCTCGGACAGGAGATACTCCGCCGGGCACCCGCCGCCCGTGCCTTCGGCCACCGCGAACTCGACATCACCGACGCGGCCGCGGTGCGTGCGATTGTCGAACCCGGTGACGTTGTGCTCAATTGCGCCGCGTACACCGCCGTCGACCAAGCCGAATCCGAGCCGGATGCGGCCTTCGCCTGCAACGAGACCGGACCCACCGTACTCGCCGCCGCCTGCGCCGATACGGGTGCTCGGCTGATCCATCTCTCGACCGATTACGTGTTCGCCGGTACCGGCGACAAGCCGTACGACACCACCGATCCGACCAGTCCATCGACGGTGTACGGCCGGTCCAAACTGGCTGGTGAGCAGGCGGTATCGGCATTGGCTCCGCAGTCGCACATCGTGCGGACCGCGTGGGTGTACACGGGGGTGGGCAATGATTTCGTGGCCACCATGCTGCGGCTGGAACGCGAACGCGACACCATCGATGTGGTCGACGATCAAATCGGCTCCCCGACCTATGCTGCCGATCTGGCCGCAGGTCTGCTGGAGCTGGTCGACCGGCCGGACGCGCCCCGAGTGCTGCACGCCACTAATGCGGGCCGGGCGAGTTGGTTCGAACTGGCGCAGGCGGTGTTCGCCGGAATCGGCGCCGACCCCGCCCGGGTCCGTCCGTGTGACTCGACCGCATTTCCGAGACCTGCACGGCGCCCGGCATATTCAGTGTTGTCCAACGATGCGTGGATCGGCGCCGGGCTCACTCCGCTGCGAGATTGGCAGGAAGCACTCGGGGACGCGCTGTCGGGTAGGTCCGACTAGGCTGGCATGTCGTGAGTGAGCGCAGCGAACGAACCAGAGACACAGCCGCCGCAGCGGTCAGGCCGGAGCCGAGCGTCAGCGAGGCGCAAGCGTGAGCACTTCCGATTCTGCCGCCCCGGGCGGGCTTGTCGTCGTCACGGTGACTTATTCACCGGGCGAGCACCTCGAGCACTTCATCACCACGCTGGCCGATGCGACCAGCGAGAAGCCGCAGGTGATTCTCGCCGACAACGGTTCCCTCGACGGCACGCCGGAACTGGCGGCCGAGGCGAATTCGCACGTCCGACTGCTACGCACCGGCGGCAACATCGGCTACGGCGGTGCGATCAACCGCGCCGTCGCGGAGATCGATCCCGACGTCGAGTTCGTGATCATTGCCAACCCAGACATCCGCTGGGGCACCGATTCCATCGATGAACTGCTCGCCGCCGCCCAGCGCTGGCCGCACGCGGGCGCGCTCGGCCCGAAGGTGCTCGAACCGGACGGCAGCACCTACCCCTCGGCGCGCTCGGTTCCCGGCCTCCTCGACGGGGCAGGGCACGCGATTCTCGGTACGGTGTGGAAGTCGAATCCCTGGACGCGGCGCTACCGGCAGGAAAACGAGGAGATCTCCGAGCGGGCCGTCGGCTGGCTGTCGGGATCGTGCCTGCTGGTGCGGCGCGCGGCCTTCGATTCCATCGATGGCTTCGACTCCCGCTACTTCATGTACATGGAGGACGTCGACTTCGGTGACCGGATGGGCAAGGCAGGCTGGCACAACGTCTTCGTGCCCTCCGCCGAGGTGACCCATGCCAAGGGGCATGCCGCAGGCCGTCACCCGGAGCTGATGCTGCCCGCACACCACGCGAGCGCGTACCGTTTCCAGGCCGACCGGCATCCGCACTGGTGGCAGGCGCCGCTGCGGCTCGCACTACGCGCTGGACTTGCGATCCGCTCGCGGATTGCGGTTCGATCTGCGCTGCGTCAACAGGCGCAGAGCTAGCCGCGTCAACCGGTACAGCCGAACAATCCACTGTGAACAGGGGAGCTCGATGGCAGGAAATGCAGGCACCGACGCCGTCATTCTGGTCGGTGGGCAGGGCACGCGGCTGCGTCCGCTGACTCTGTCGGCACCGAAGCCGATGCTGCCGACGGCCGGACTGCCGTTCCTGACGCATCTGCTCGCCCGCATCGCCGATGCCGGGATCAACCACGTCGTGCTCGGCACCTCCTTCAAGGCGGAGGTGTTCGAGGAGCATTTCGGCGACGGGTCCGAGCTCGGCCTGGAGCTGGAGTACGTCACCGAGACCGAGCCGCTCGGCACCGGAGGCGGCATCCGCAATGTGCTGTCCAAGCTGCGCGCGGACAACATCATGGTGTTCAACGGTGACGTGCTCGGTGGCACCGACCTGGGTGGGATCCTCGACACACATGAGTCGACCAAGGCCGATGTGACGCTGCATCTGGTCCGGGTCGGCGATCCGCGCGCCTTCGGCTGCGTGCCGACCGACGAGAACGGCCGGGTCACCGCCTTCTTGGAGAAGACCCAGGATCCGCCGACCGACCAGATCAATGCGGGCTGTTACGTCTTCCGTCGCGAATACATCGAGAAGATCCCGGCCGGTCGCCCGGTCTCGGTGGAGCGCGAGGTCTTCCCCGCACTGCTTGCCGAGGGCGCCCGCGTACAGGGTCACGTCGACTCCTCCTACTGGCGTGACATGGGCACACCCGAGGACTTCGTCCGCGGCTCCGCCGATCTGGTGCGCGGTATCGCGCCCTCACCGGCGCTGCCGGGCCAGCGCGGCGAATTCCTGGTCCACGAGGGTGCGGGCGTCGCACCGGGCGCGGTGCTGATCGGTGGCACCGTGGTCGGTCGTGGCGCCGAGGTCGGCGCGGGCGCCCGCCTCGACGGCGCGGTGCTCTTCGACGGAGCACGCATCGAAGCAGGCGCCACCGTCGAGCGCTCGATCATCGGTTTCGGTGCTCGGATCGGCCCCCGCGCCCTGGTCCGTGACGCCGTCATCGGCGACGGCGCGAATGTCGGCGCCCGCTGCGAACTACTACGCGGTGCCCGTGTCTGGCCTGGCGTCGACATCCCCGACGGCGGCATCCGCTTCTCCACCGACGTGTAATGACTCGCCTGCCGTCCTCGACATGTTGTTCGGCGGCGGCAGCTTCGGTCCGGCCGTCGCGCCTCGCGTATCGCATGGTCGGAAAGGACGAAGTATGACTACTCTCGCTCGCCGCATGTCGCAGCTCACCGGTATCACGGCGGTCAGCGCGGCGGTTCTCCTCGGAGCCTCGGGTGTCGCCGCCGCCGACGAATGGCCGCCGGTGCCCACCGCACCGAGCCCGACGGCACCGTTCGAGACCAAGCATTTCCTCACACCGGGCGACCTCGACTACTGGAACCCGCTCGTTTCCCGTGATCGGCTCACCTCACCGTTCGGGACCAGCACCCGAATCGTATGCAGCGCGTTCCACGGCGTGACCCTCGGCTGCTGGCAGGCAGATCGGGCAGGCAACCCGCACAAGCTGATTCGGCTGCCGTTCAACATCCCCTCGGTCACCGGCTCCAGCCAGCCCGGCGGCGGACCGAGCCATTTCGTTTACCCCGGACTGAGCTGAGGCGACGGCTAGCTCCGAATCTTCCACAGGTAGCGGGTTTTCGGTCGGCCTGCCCGGCCGTAGTCGGAGCGGCGATCGACCAGACCGTCTTCGGCGAGTTTCTCCAGGTAGCGCCATGCGGTGATGCGGGAGACACCGATGGTGGTCGCGGTGTCGGCGGCGGTGACGCCGTCCGGAGCGTCGCGGACCACCCGGGAGATTTCGTCGAGGGTTTGCGGGGCAACGCCTTTGGGGGCGGTGGCGCGCTGGTCGGAGGTGCGCAAGGCGCTGAGGGCGCGGTCGACATCCTGTTGGGAGACGGCGGTTTCGCCCGCGGGCAGTGCGGTGCGGAACTCGCGGTAGCGTTCGAGTTTGTCGCGAAATGCCGCGAAGGTGAACGGTTTCAGCAGGTAGAGCACGACGCCGTGGGACACAGCAGTGCGGACCATGGCCAGGTCTCGCGCCGAGGTTATCGCGATGACGTCGGGGCGGGGCGCGAGGCCGGTGAGTGCCGCAGCGACGTCGAGGCCGCTGGCGTCGGGCAGACCGATGTCCATGAGCACCAGGTCGATCGGGGTGCCTTCGGCCGCGTTGTCGGCGGCGGCGCGCATCGCGTCGCGACCGGTGTGCGCGATGCCGACCGGAGTGAAGCCGGGGATGCGTTCGACGTAGGCGCGATGTGCCTCGGCGATCAGTGGTTCGTCCTCGACGATCAGAACCCGGATCATGGTGCGACCTTTCGTGGAATCGTCACGGAGACCGCGCTTTCCGGATCTCGCTCGGTGTAGATCGCGCCGCCGTGCCTGGTGACCAACCGGTGCACCAGCGCCAAGCCGAGCCCTTGATGGTCGGCCTTGGTGGAATAGCCGCGTTCGGCGGCACGGGCGAATGTCTGTGCGGACATGCCGGGTCCGCTGTCCGCGACATGCAGGTACAGCGCTGAATCCTGGTCGGTGGCCGTGTCGTCTGCCAAATCCTGCTGGCGCACAGTCACCTCCACCCAGCCCTCGGCCCCGTCCGCGGCCGCGTCGATGGCGTTGTCGATCAAATTGCCGACCAGCGTCACTGTTTCGTGCGCGGACAATGGTGCGGTCGAGTCGAGGGCGGTGTCCTCGGTGATGGTCAGTTCGACGCTGCGTTCGGCGGCCTGGTTCACCTTGCCGAGCAGCAGGGCCGCGAGTGCCGGGTCGCCGACCGAGGTGAGCAGCCGATCGATCAGTGCTTGGGACAGTTCGAGTTCGGCGGTCGCGAACTCCACGGCCTCCCGGTAGCGGCCCAACTCCACCATGGTGACGACGGTGTGCAACCGATTGGCCGATTCGTGGGCCTGTGCCCGCAGCGATTCGGCGAACCCGCGCACGGAATCGAGTTCGCCCATCACAGTGCGCAATTCGGTGTGATCACGGATGCTCATCACGGTGCCGATCGGGCGGCCTTCCCAGGCCACCACGTCCTGGTTGACCAGCAGAATCCGATCGGTGGTCACATGCATCTCGTCGCGGACCACGCCCCAGCTCATACGCTGCATCGATAGCGGCAGATCGGTGCGCTGCACCGGGCCGGACGGCAGGTCGAGCAGCTTGCGCGCCTGGTCGTTGACGACCTCCGCGTGCTCGGCGAACGGACCGAACACCACGAGACCTTCGTGGATCGAGTGCAGCACCGCGTCGTGCTGCTCGTACATGGCGCGCAGTTCGTCCGGCGCGAGGCCATGGGTCTGGCGGCGAATCCGCCTGCTGAGCAGGAAGGAACCCGCTGCCGCCACCACCAGTCCCGCGAACGCGACGCCGAGGATTACCGGCAGTTGGGTGGCGACCTGGTCGCCGATGCGGGCCCGGGTCACTCCCGCCGACACCAGCGCGACCACTCGGCCGTCGTCGTAGATCGGTGTCACCGCGCGGATAGATGGCCCGAGGGTGCCCGCATAGGTCTCGGTGAAGGTCTGCCCGGCCAGCGCGCGATCGATATTGCCGCTGAAGGGTTGTCCGATGCGTTCGGGCGTGGTGTGGGTGAACCGGGTGCGGTCCGGCGCCATCACGACGATGAAGTCCATGCCCGTGTCCTTGCGGATCCGCTCGGTCACCGGTTGCAGCAGTGCCGTGGGATCGGGGGAGTGCACCGCGGCGAGGGTGGACGGCGCCTGCGCGACCGCCACCGCGACGTCGGTGACCTCGCGCGTGGTCGTCACATCGCTGTCGTGGCGCGCATCGATGACCGCGAGGACCGCTCCGATGCCGATCATCAGCGCGAGCACGACCAGTTGCAGAACGAATGCCTGCCCGGCCAATGAGCGGCGACTGCCTCGTATGCGCTCGGCCGGACGCAGGAGTGCGGACAGACTGCGTCTGGCCGCGCCGGCTAGGCGACCACCTCTCACGAACTGTCCTCCGCTGAACACTGTCTTTCTTGAACGAAATGCACCAAAGCGTGACCGGCATCACGCCGGCCGCCAACATTGTGCACAAGGGGTGGTGACCCACCTCACGCCGGTACCACTGAAGAGGACAGCACTCGCTATGAGCGACACAACGCAACAGCAGCGGCGCGACCGTACCCACTGGCTGTATCTAGCCGTCATCGTCGCCGTCGGAGCGGGGATTCTGGTCGGCTGGTTGGCGCCCGGTGTCGGTCAGTCGATGGCGCCGCTTGGCACCATGTTCGTGAACCTGATCAAGATGATGATCGCACCGGTCATCTTCTGCACCATTGTCCTCGGCATCGGTTCGGTGCGGGCGGCGGCCACCGTCGGCAAGGTAGGCGGCCTCGCCATCGGGTACTTCATGGTGATGTCGACGGTGGCGCTCGGCATCGGCCTCGTGGTCGGCAACCTGCTGGAACCGGGCACCGGCATGAACATCGCCGAGACCGCCAAGCAGGGCGCGAAGCTGGCGGATCAGGCGCACGCCGCAGGCGGTACCTGGGACTTCATCCAGGGCATCATTCCGGCGACGCTGATCTCCTCGCTGACCGCGGGCAGCGTGTTGCAGGCGCTGTTCGTCGCGCTGCTGGTCGGATTCGCGGTGCAGGCCATGGGCAGCGCGGGCGAGCCGGTGCTGCGCGGTGTGGCGACGCTACAGAAGCTGGTGTTCCGAATCCTGTCGATGATCTTGTGGCTGGCCCCGATCGGCGCGTTCGGTGCGATCGCGAACGTGGTCGGCAAGACCGGGCTCGATGCGGTGCAGCAACTCGCGCTGCTGATGATCGCGTTCTACCTGACCTGTCTGGTGTTCATCTTCGGCGTGCTCGGTGTGCTGCTGCGGACGGTGTCCGGTGTCTCGATCTTCAAGCTGGTCCGCTACCTGGCGCGGGAGTATCTGCTGATCGTCGGCACCTCGTCTTCCGAGTCCGCGCTGCCGCGGCTGATCGCGAAGATGGAACACCTCGGTGTCGAGCGCACCACGGTGGGTGTTGTTGTGCCGACCGGATATTCGTTCAACCTGGACGGTACAGCCATCTATCTGACCATGGCCTCGCTGTTCATCGCCGACGCGATGGGCAAGCCGCTGGCCATCGGTGAACAGGTCGGCCTGCTGCTGTTCATGATCGTCGCGTCGAAGGGGGCGGCAGGCGTTACCGGCGCCGGACTTGCCACGCTGGCCGGCGGATTGCAGAGCCACCGCCCCGAGCTGCTCGACGGTGTCGGCCTGATCGTCGGTATCGACCGCTTCATGTCCGAGGCCCGCGCTCTCACCAATTTCTCGGGCAACGCGGTCGCGACCCTGCTGGTCGGCACCTGGACCAAGACGGTCGACGTCGATCGAGTTCGCACCGTGCTCGACCGCAAGTTGCCCTTCGACGAGCGGACCATGGTCGACGATGACCACGATCCGCGGCCGCAGCCCGAGCCCGATACCAAGGACCTGGTCCCGGCCTAGCTGCACGCAGCCGGACGGTCCTGCGCTCGGGCGAGCGCAGGCGAGGGCCGCCTAGCTGCAACCTGAAAACGACAGTGCCCGCAGGATCTGCGGGCACTGTCGTGGTGTGTGGGTCAGGACACCCACTTCTCCGGGTTGAGGTAGTGCTGGGTGATCGCGGACGCGTGGCCGTGGCCGAAGCCGTGCTCGTTCTGCAGCCAGGTGACGAGTTCCTTGTGCGAGGCCAGGCCGGACTCGCGCATCAGGGACTTCCACTCGTCGATGGTGTGGCCGTACTTGGCCTCGATCGACGGGAAGTAGGACGCGGGGCCGTGCGGCTTGGTCGACATGGTGGTCATCTCCTGCTTGTTCGGATGTTCAGTGGAATAGACGTACCCCCGCTCGCGAATTCATCGGCGAGCGGGGGCATGTGGTCTGAATCACGCTACTGCGGTGGCGGATACCGGCTCGGCGACCTTCTTGTTCGACGTGTTGTGCTCGCGGATCAGTAGTCCGCCGGCGAGGGCGACCAGGACGGCGGTGAGGCCGTGGATGCCGAAGGCCGCGGCGGTCGAGCCGTTCCAGCTGAGCACGGTCAGCATGTCGCCGGTCGGGATCAGGGCCAGGACCAGCATCACGATGCCGAGTGCGAACCGCTGCCGCAGTGCCAGCAGGGCCAGGATCAGCACCCCGGAGGCGACGTCGCGGACGCCCTTCAGATTCATGAACGCCACCGCGTCGCCCTTCGGCCATTCCGGCAGGCCGAATCCGGTGGCGATGGTTTCCGGCGTGATCAGGTAGCTGAGGCCGATGTAAAGGATGAACGCCGCGCCGATGAGGGAAAGGACGGTGGCGATGCGGGAGATGTTCATGGCGATTGCTCCTTGGTGCGCGTTCTCGATGCTCTGCTATCTAGCGTTGCTAGGTGTGAGAGCAACACTAGATGAGCTTCGATAGTTTGTCTAGCGCTGCTAGTATTTCTTCATGACCATCCAGAATCGCAAGGAGCGCGAGCGTGCCGAGCGGCACCAGCGGATCATCGACACCGCACGCGAACTCGCCGAGGCGCAGGGCTGGGAGGCGGTGACGGTGCGCCGCCTCGCCGAGCGGATCGAATACAGCCAGCCGGTGCTCTACAGCCATTTCACGGGCAAGGTGGCCATCGTGTCGGCAGTCGCGGAACAGGGGTTTGCGGACCTCGGCGCGACGTTGCACGAGGCGCGCACGGGTGCGTCGAACCCGGCCGCGGCATTGGCGGCGATCGCGCGGGCCTACCTGGACTTCGCGACCGCCAATCCGGCTCGCTACGACGCGATGTTCGTGCTGACCACCGAGCTGAAGTTCGGTCCGGAAGCGCCGAAGGCGCTGAAGGATTCGTTCGGCGAGATCGAGGCCGCCTACGAACCCTTCGCGGGTGCGAACGATCTACAGGCGGGAACGGAGGTGGCGTGGGCCGCACTGCACGGGGTGGCGACCCTGGATCGCGGCGGACGGCTGCGCCCGGATCTGCGTGAGCAGCGCATCGAGGTCCTGATGGGCCAGTGGACAGCCGGCCGGGAGTGAGTCCGAAGGCGGCAGTGTGTCGTGCACGGCAGATCAGAGTATCCGAGTGGCGGGCAAGGCAGAGTGGGGGATATGGCTGATGTTGTAGTCGTCGGATCCGGACCGAACGGGCTCGCCGCGGCGGTGATACTGGCGCGGGCCGGGCTCGACGTGGAGGTGCACGAGGCGCAGGACACCGCGGGCGGCGGTTGCCGGACCGCCGAGCTGACCCTGCCCGGCTATCGGCACGACGTGTGCGCCGGTGCGCATCCGATGGCGCTGGCCGCACCGTTCTTCCGTGCGTTCGACCTGCGTGCGCACGGGGTCGAACTCCTTGTACCGCAGGTGTCCTACGCGCATCCGCTCGACGGTGGTATCGCCGGGCTGGCCTGGCGCGACCTCGACCGGACCGGGTACGACCTCGGCCGGGACGGCGCGGCATGGCGCTCACTGTTCGGACCGCTCGTGGACCATTGGCGCGAGGTGGTCGAACTGGCGATGTCGGATCTGCGCCATCTTCCGGGAGACCTCGCGACCGCGGTGCGCTTCGGCCTGCGCATGATGGAGCAGGGAACGCCGTTGTGGAACATGCGTTTTCGCGAGGCCGCCGCGCCCGCGCTGTTGACCGGTGTTGCCGCGCACGCGATCACCCCACCGCGCGCGTTTCCTGCCGTCGGGGCCGGTCTATTGCTCGGCACCCTCGCGCACGCGGGCGGTTGGGTGCTGCCGCGCGGCGGCAGTCAGGCGATTGCGGATGCGATGATCGCCGAACTCGAGCGGCTCGGTGGCCGAGTCGTCACCGGCCATCGCGTGGACTCACTGGCGGAATTCGGCGACGCTCACGCGATCGTATTGGACACGGCCCCAGCCGAACTGCTGCGCATCGCGGGCCCTCAACTGCCGGATCGCTACGCCGCGCGCCTGCGCCGCGTCCGCTACGGCGGCGCCGCGTGCAAGGTCGACTTCGCGCTGTCGGGACCGGTGCCATGGCAGGCCGAGGGCTGCGATCTCGCTGGGACTCTGCATCTGGTCGGCACGCGCGTGCAGGCAATGGCCGCCGAAAAGACCGTCGCCGCAGGACAACACGCGGCGCGGCCCTACGTGCTCGCCATCCAGCCCGGTGTCGTCGATGCGAGCCGGGCTCCGGCGGGCGGTCACACCTTCTACACCTACGCGCATGTGCCGAACGGCTCGACCCGCGACATGACGGAGTCGGTGATCAAGCAGGTCGAACGCTTCGCCCCCGGATTCCGCGACCTGATCCTGGCCTCGCATGTCCGCACCGGCGCCGAAATGCCCTCCCACAACGCCAATTACGTCGGCGGTGACATCTCCGCAGGCGCAATGACGTTGCGTCAGACCGCCTTCCGGCCCACCCTGAAATGGAATCCCTACGCAACGCCGCTGCCCGGCGTCTACCTCTGCTCGGCATCGACCCCACCCGGCCCCGGCGTGCACGGCATGAACGGTCTACACGCCGCCCGGCATGTGTTGTGGCAGGAGTTCGGCATCGACACCGACCCGCTCGACCTGCTGCGGACGCCGCAGGTGTCGGCCTAGCGGCTGCGCAGATCCGCGAGCCTGCTCTGCGCGTTGTCAGCCACGGCCGATCGGTTGCACGCTGTCCCACTGCTCGGCAATAGTGTTGCGCCTGACCACAACCCCGTGCGGCCGCTGGTTGAACGTCGGAGGGCGCTTCGCTCTGCCTGCCTGTGGAGCGCAGCGCCCGAGACAACGGGGTCATTGGCGGGGTTGGGTGTGGTTGGTCCACTGGTGGCCGTCGAACCAGCGGAGAATTGCGGGGTCAGCGAGGTCGGGGTACCAGCCGGGAGCGATCGCGTTGGGTGGTTGATATCCCGGTCGGGCGCTCGAGCTGGATTTGACGATCACGACGACTATCGCGAGAACGACGAGCACGATGAGTAAGTGCCAGACGCTGAATGCTCCCATTCGGTCAGTATTCACTGGCCTTCGCTCGGCATCCGAGTCGAGCTGTTGAATTCGGGTCGGAACATACGCGATGCCCGCGGCGGAGCGCAGTTCCGTTGGACACCCCGATAGCGTTGGGGTACAGCGTAAGTCGTGATCCGCCGGTGCGGGTCAGTTGGTCGGCGTGCGGTACAGATCCGGCTCGAGGTAGATGATTCGAGCCGTAGGCACGGCGGCGCGGACCCTGGCTTCGGCGGCGTCGATGGCGGCGGCGATCTCTTCGATGTCGAGTCCCGGTGTGATCGCCACCTTGGCGGCGACGAGCATTTCCTCCGGTCCGAGGTACTGCGTCTTCAGGTGGATCACCCGATCGATGCGAGTGTCGTCGACCAGGTTCGCGCGGATATCGCGGTCCTCGTCGGGTGTGGCGCCCTCGCCGATGAGCAGGCTCTGCATTTCGATGATCAGCACGATCGCGATGACCCCGAGCAGGATGCCGATGGCCAGCGTGCCGATGCCGTCCCAGATCGGCTCATCGGTGACCATGGTCAGCACCACCGCGGCGAAGGCGAACACCAGGCCGACCAGCGCGCCGCTGTCCTCCAGCAGCACCACGGGCAGTTCCGGGCTGCGCGAGTTGCGGATGAACCGCCACCAGCTCGAATCACCCTTGAGGGGCCTGGACTCGTGGATGGCCGTGCGGAAGCTGAAGCCCTCCAAGGCGATCGCGATACCGAGGATGGCGACCGCGACGATCGGCGAGCTCAGCTCCTCCGGATGCTGGATCTTGTGGATGCCCTCGTAGATGGCATAAACCGAGCCCAGCGTGAACAACACGAGGGCCACGATGAAGGAGTAGAAGTAGCGGTTGCGCCCGTACCCGAACGGGTGCAGTTCGTCGGCCTCCTGCTCAGCGCGGCGCTGCCCGACCAGCAACAATCCCTGGTTGGCGGTGTCGGCCACCGAGTGCACGCCTTCAGCAAGCATCGACGCCGAACCCGTGATCGCCGCGCCGATGAACTTCGCCACCGCGATACCCGCATTCGCCGTCAACGCGGCGATGATCGCCTTCTTGCCACCACCAGCCGACATTCGGTTTGGTCCTCTCTCCGCTTTGTCCGATCTCGGTTAACTTAGCCTGTCAGCCGACCGCGCTCGACCGGCCAACTCGCAAAGCACCCGCCGCGCACAAAATCCTAAGGTCGCAAGTGCCGCCCCGACGAACATCCCCGGGCAACCGAGGTCGCAACATCACCACCGATGCAGCCCCTCTGCACGATGACACCTGCAGTGAGATCAAGCACGACAGCTCGCGGCCGATTCGCACAGAAGCGCCCAACCGCTCCACCGAAGTCGCGACCATCACCGCCGACCCGGCCCCCGGCTCGATGACCCTTTCGAGCAGTCGAGTTCGCGGCCCCGTTCCACAGCAGTCCAAGCGCATCCACCGAATTCGCGAGCATCGCTACCGACATCCTCTCGGCAGGGTGGCACCTTCCATGTGTCGTGAGATCGAGCACTAGAGTTCGCGGCCGTCTCGCACCAGAAGCGCCCAACCGCTCCACCGAAGTCGCGACCATCACCGCCGACCCGGCCCCCGGCTCGATGACCCTTTCGAGCAGTCGAGTTCGCGGCCCCGTTCCACAGCACCCCATACGCATCCACGAAGTCGCAAGCTCAGCTACCGACGCCCCCACTCGGCACGATGATGTCTTCCGAGCGCAGCGAGACCGAGCACTAGAGTTCGCGGCCCGTCTCGCTTCCGAGCCGTCGAAGCGCATGCGACGAAGTCGCGAGTCTCGACGGCTCGGAAGCGAGACCAAGGGGGCCGCGAACACGCGGCGCCGCAGGCGCCGCCAATTCAACACAGCGAACACGCAGCGCCGCAGGCGCTGCCAAAAAACACAGCAAATCAAACACCCCCCACGCTTGCGCAGAACAGTTGGGCGTTGCCTTCCACCGCTTGGGCGCGAATATCGGTGTCGGTAGCGGAGATCCAGGCCGCCGCGCCGCGCTCCAACACCAGTTGTTCGTCGCCGTGCAGCAGGCGGACCGTGCCCGACGTGCAGAGCACGATCCCGGGCCCCGCTGCGGTGAGTGGGACCTGCGCCGAGCCCGCGGTCAGGTCGAAGCGGCGGAGCGCGAATTCCGGTGCTGGGGTCCGGTAGTGGACCGAGCCGTCGCCCACCGGTTCCGGCAGCACCACCGGCAGGTCGATCGGTTCGAAGTCCAGTACCCGCAACAGCTCTGGCACGTCGACATGCTTCGGCGTCAGACCACCGCGCAGCACATTGTCGGAGTTGGCCATGATTTCGACGCCGAGTCCGCGCAGATACGCGTGCAGATTGCCGGCCGCCAGGAACAGGCCCTGTCCTGGTTCCAGGGTGAGCCGGTTGAGCAGCAGTGCGGCAAGCACTCCGGCATCGCCGGGATAGGCTTCGGCGAGCTCGAGCGCGGTGCGTGCCTCGGGGGCGAACTCGCGCCTGCCCTTGGATGCGGCCGCGCTGCCCGACAGGTACTGCACGCAGCCGTCGAGGACCTGGGGCAGCAGCGTGCTCAACGCGGCGTGCGGCAGCGTGATCCAGGTGGTGAACAGCGTCCGTAGACCGGCCGAATCCGGTTGGGCGGCAAGCAGGTTCGCATAAGGATGCAACCCGGGCACGTCCAGCGCGCGGAACAGCTCGACGGTGCGTAGCGGATCACGGAACCCGGCGAGCGCCTCGAACCGATCCAGCGCGACCACCAGCTCCGGCTTGTGGTTCTCGTCGCGGTAGTTGCGCATCGGCGAATCGAACGGCACCCGCGCCAGGTTTTCCCGTTCGAACCCGGCCTTGGCCTGCGCCGAACTCGGATGCGCCTGCAGCGACAACGGTTCCTCTGCGGCCAGGATCTTCAGCAGGAACGGCAGTCTGCCACCGAATTCCGGTGCGGCGGGTCCCAATTCCCGATCCGGGTCGGCCGCGACCAGCTCCAGCAACGACCGCGTGTTGCCGTCGATGCGCACGTGCGCCGGATCGGCGGGATGCGCACCGAACCACAGTTCGGCTTCTGGATGCGCGGACGGTACCGGTCGGCCGCACAACTGAGCGAGTGCGGTGCGTGAACCCCAAGCGTAGGAACGCAGCGCACCAACGAGTTCGTGCACTAGTAGCGTCCCCCGTACTGCCCCTGGCTCTCGGTCGCGCTCCCGCGCGAACCGATCAGCCGTAGATAGGCGGCGGCCATTTCCAGTCTGAGCGCGAGCACCGCGAGCTGTTCGAGCTCGGTGCCGTGCCCGGTGGTGCCGAGGCCGCTGCCACCGAAGCCGGGTTCGTCCTGTCTGGCGGGGGTCGGGACGGACGGGTCGGTGAGCGTGGTGTGCAGCAGGTCGACATCGGCGCGCACCAGATCGGCGTCCACCAAACCGGACCCGGCGGCCCCGAAGACAGCCAGCCGGCGCCGCGCGGCGGATTGGTCGGCATCGGAACTGAGCACGAACACGCGCATGCGCTCCACCGGCACCGGTCCGTCGAGCTCCTCGTCGTGGAACATCGGATCGAAATTCGGCGCGGATTGCCCTGCGGCCTCCACCATTCGAGGATTGGCGGCGACGGCCTCGGCCAGGTCCACCGCTGCGGCCACCCGGCCCGCCGACTGCAGCAGCACCTCGGCCCCGTGCTCGGCCAGTTCGGCGGTGGCGGGGGAGTCGCCCGCCAGCACGACACCGCGCTGGTGCATGCGCGCGGCGAGGGTTTTGGCGGGATTGCGGAAGACCTCGTTGTGCGGGCCGTCGCGCAGTGCCTCCGCGTCGAGCACATCGGCGAGCTCGGTCAGATCGGGTACTGCCGCACCCGCGCGCGTCGGGTCCACGATGCGTAGGACGGCCATTCCCGCGGCCAGGAAGCGCAGCAGGCGATTGTGATCGAGCACCTGGACTCTCGGCTCCAACAGGGCCGCCCGGCCGGCCGCAGCGGCGCGCAGCGGTCCCTCGTGCGGAGCCGCGACCACCACCTCGGCGCCGCGGCGCACTGCGCGATCGACGGCATCGATCAGTCGTGGATCGCCCGCGTCGTCACCGGCGACCAGGACCACGTCGAGCGGACCGACCCACGGCGGTAGCGAAGCAACGGGCACGATGGGCAGGCTCGCGCGATCGCCGAGCGCGGCGACCAGCAGCGTGGCGGCGCGTGCGGCACGGCCTGCGCCGGAGACGAGCACGACGCTGCGTGGGCGTAGGTCGGCAAGGCGTATCAGCGTGTCCTCAGCGACAGCTGCGGCGGTGGCGCGCACCTGAGCGCCACCGGAAGCGGCCGAGCGTAGGGCGCCGCCGGCATCGGCTGCCTCGAGCGAAGCAGCATCGTCGAGGTCGAGCACCGGTGTTCCAGCGATCATCGGGCGTCCCACCTCCCCTCATCGCGCTGTGCCATCCACACCGAACCCAGATCGGGCGAATCCAAGGCCTGTGATTCCACTATTCCAGTCAGGAGCGAACGATGCTCAGAATCTCGGTCACGAGTGCGTCTACTTCCTCCGGCGATCGGGCTTCGACGTTCAGCCTGAGCAACGGTTCGGTATTCGACGCGCGAAGATTGAACCAGGCGTGGTCGGGCAGCTGCACGGTCACCCCGTCCAGTCGATCGACCGACACCGTCCGGTCACCGAATGCCTCGACCACGGCCATCGTCCGCTCCTTCGCGTCCGCCACTGTCGAGTTGATCTCTCCGGAGGCGGCATATGTTGCATACGACGACATCAGCTCCGAAATCGGCCGATCCTTCTCGCCGAGCGCGGCAAGCACGTGCAGCGCCGCGAGCATCCCGGAATCCGCACCCCAGAAGGCGCGGAAGTAGTAGTGCGCGGAGTGTTCGCCGCCGAATACCGCTCCGGTGGCGGCCATCTCCTGCTTGATGAACGAGTGGCCGACCCTGGTGCGCACCGGGGTCCCGCCGAGCTCGGTGACCAACTCCGGCACCGCATGCGAGGTGATGAGGTTGTGGATGATGACTGCGCCCGGCTCCTTGGTCAACTCGCGCTCGGCGACCAGGGCGGTGATCGCCGAGGGCGACACCGGGTCGCCGTTCTCGTCGACCACGAAGCAGCGGTCGGCGTCGCCGTCGAAGGCGAGGCCGATGTCGGCGCCGGACTTGCGCACCAGATCCTGCAGATCGACCAGGTTTTTCGGATCGAGCGGATTCGCCTCGTGGTTGGGGAACGAGCCGTCCAATTCGAAGTACAGCGGCACGATCTTCAGCTGCGGCAGGGTGCCGAGCACCGCGGGCACGGTATGCCCGCCCATGCCGTTGCCCGCGTCCACCGCGATGGTCAGCGGGCGGATCTCGTCGAGATCGACCAGGCCGCGCAGGTACGCCGCGTAGTCGGCGAGCAGGTCGATCTCGGTGGCGGTGCCGCGTGCGCCATCGTAGGCGGGCACACCCGCGACGATCTCGGACTTGATCGTGGCGAGGCCGGTGTCCTGACCGACCGGCAGTGCTTTCGCGCGGCACATTTTGATGCCGTTGTAGCGGGCCGGGTTGTGGCTGGCGGTGAACATGGCGCCGGGGCAGTCCAGGTTGCCGGAAGCGAAGTACAGCTGGTCGGTGGAGGCGAGGCCGATGTGCACCACATCGAGGCCCTGATCGAGGACGCCGTCGGCGAACGCGGCGGCCAAACTCGGCGACGAGTCCCGCATATCGTGGCCGATGACCACGCGGGTCGCGCCCTCGGTGCGCATCAGCCTGGCGAAGGAAGCCCCTACGTCCCTTACGAATTGCGCGTCGATCTGTTCACCGACCACTCCGCGAACGTCATAAGCCTTGATCACCGCGTTCACGAATTCGGCAGAGCGCGCGACTGTCATGGGAACCACCCTAGTGGTTGCCTGGGACACCCCTGACACGGTCCCGCCTCTTGTCAGCTCGGCGGGTCGGGCAGCACTCGGAGATGACCGCGGCGACCGGTGCGGGTGGCTCGTGGCGGCGGTGGGGCGTAGTCGGAATAGCCGCGCTGATCGTGCTCGGGCGGGCGGCGGCGCAGTCCCGCCTCGCGTACCGCCTCGGCCAACGCCGTCAGATCGTCGTCATCCGGTGTGCTGGAAGAGAATCCGCCTTCGTGGCGAACCATTTCCCAGCCCTTCGGGGCGGTGATCCTCGAACCGTGTGTTTCGCAGAGATCCCAGGAGTGCGGTTCGGCCACCGTGGCCAGCGGCCCGACGACTGCCGTCGAGTCCGAGTACACATAGGTGAGCGTCGCGACTGCCGGATTCTTGCAGCCTGGTCGGCAGCAACGACGCATGGGGATCACGACGATGAGAGTAACCCGCCACGCCGCCCGATGGAGGCAGACACGCTCAGGTAATGGGTGAGACTTGTCCGGATCGACCGTTAGTGAGTCGCTCGGGGACAACTGATCTCGCGCTAATCGCCCTCCGGGTCGATCAGGTCGGGGTCGACGCCGAGATACGTTGCGATCTGCTGGACGAGGACTTCGCGGAGCAGGTCGACCAGATCCTCGGGATCGCCCGCGCGCAGTTCCAGGGGCTTGCGGAACAGCACGACGCGGGCACGGGTGGCCACTCCGTGCCGATCGACGCCGGCCGGGATGAGCCGCGACAATGGCACCGGTCCGTCGGCTACCACCTCATCCGGCCAGGTGACCGAATCAGGGTGCAGCGGACGGATTTTCGGTACATCGTCGACCGCGATGTCCAGCTTGGTCAGCCGGTCGTGCCAGCGGGTGTCCAGTGGTGCGAACGCCTCCAGCACCAGCCGATCGAACTGTTGGCCGCGCGTTCGCCACGCAGGTACCGTCGGCGGCAGCATCGGCCCGCGCAGCCCACGACCGCGGCGGATCACCGACCGAGCGGTCGGTGGTCGTCGGTTCCGAAAATGCGCCATGAACAAAATCTAGGCCAGCCCGCCGCGAACGTGTGCATCGAGGCAGGCTGGCCTCACGTCTTCTAGCCGATGCCACGCTTCAGGCGGCGCCGCTCGCGTTCGGAGAGGCCGCCCCAGATGCCGAAGCGCTCATCGTGCGCGAGTGCGTATTCCAGGCACTCGTCGCGTACTTCGCAGCCCAGGCAGATCCGCTTCGCTTCGCGGGTCGAGCCGCCCTTCTCGGGGAAGAACGCCTCGGGATCTGTTTGCGCGCACAGGGCGCGCTCCTGCCACTGCTCCTCGATGGATTCGAACATCTCGTCGAAGCCCGTCACGACCAGGCTGAGCCGGGGTGGTGCCGAGACTTCGTTACCCCCCTCATGCTCGATCCGGCCGATATCTGCGCAGACGCCACGTGCTGCGCCTGCTGTGGAATCGGTCGGCGAGACCATTTCGTTGGCCATCGCTCCGCCTCCTCACTGTGTGTTAGCGCAGAATGATTCTTTCCGTCGGACCAACACGCACACCGACGGCCGTACCCCGCGACGTTGTCCCGCGGACATCCCCGAGCTTGTCATTTCGATGCGAACATCTGTTCGAAAAGCTGTCCGCGCCTTGATCTCTCACGCGAACCCGAAATGACATGACTGTGATTAGACACGCCGGACGTGTCGATGGTCAAGCCGCCGTCGCAATTCCGTTACTATCCGCAACCGCATTCCAGATTGATCTTGATGCGCCAAATAGCAAATGAGCAGCAAATATGGGATGAGCCGCGGCCGCTCCGGTACCGCATAGGCTGTGCGGATGTGACTCCACAACAAGCGGACACCGCACCTGCCAGCGGGCCTCGGATTGCCGTCCTGGTGGGCGGAGTCGGTGGCGCGCGCTTCCTTCAGGGCGTTCGGGAACTGCTGCCCGAGGCAGACGTTTCCGCGATCGTCAACGTCGGTGACGACGTCTGGATGCATGGCCTTCGCATCTGCCCCGACCTCGATACCTGCATGTACACCCTCGGCGGAGGAATCGACACCGACCGGGGCTGGGGCAGGCTCGGCGAAACCTGGCACGCCAAGGAAGAGCTGGCCAAATATCACGCGCAGCCCGATTGGTTCGGTCTCGGCGATCGGGACATCGCCACACACTTGGTTCGGAGTGAAATGTTGCGCGCCGGGTACCCGCTCTCGGCGGTGACCGAGGCGCTCTGCAATAGGTGGCAGCCGGGTGTGAAACTCATCCCGGCAACGGACGATCGATGCGAAACACACGTGGTTGTGAGCGACCCTGACAATCCTGGCGAACGTCGCGCGATCCATTTCCAAGAGTGGTGGGTTCGCTACCGCGCGGACATCGAGACTCACGGATTCGCCACAATTGGGGCAGATGAGGCGAAACCTGCGCCAAATGTGACCGAGATCATATCCACTGCGGACGCCGTCTTATTGGCCCCGTCCAACCCGGTGGTGAGCATCGGCGCGATCCTCGCGGTACCGGGTATTCGCGGCGCGTTGCGCACCACGGATGCGAAGGTCATCGGGGTGTCCGGGGTGATCGACGGCAAGCCGTTGCGCGGCATGGCAGACGAGTGCCTTTCGGTGATCGGCGTCGAGACCACGGCCGAGGCGATCGGCCGCTACTACGGCGCCCGCTCCGCCACCGGCATCCTCGACGGCTGGTTGATCCACACCACCGACACCGCCGATGTGCCCGGCGTGGAGGTGCGCAGCGTGCCCTTGTTGATGACCGATCCGCCGACCACCGCAGAAATGGTGCGGGAGGCGCTCGACCTCGCGGGAGTGAAGCCGTGAACGAATACGACCACGCGGCCGCCGAGCTGACGATTCTGCCGATCACCGGACTGCCGGAATTCCGCCCCGGTGACGACGTCGCCGAACACATCGCCGCCTGCGCGCCGTGGCTGGCCGACGGCGATGTGCTCGTGGTGACGAGCAAGATCGTCGCCAAGGCCGAGGGCAGGATCGTGGCGGCCCCGCTCGACCCGGAGGAGCGCGACGCCGCGCGCCGCGCGCTGGTCGACCAGGAGGCCGTACGGGTGCTCGCGCGCAAGGGCCGCACCCTCATCACCGAGAACAAGCTCGGCATCGTGCAAGCCGCGTCCGGAGTCGACGGATCCAATGTCGAACAGGGCGAATTGGTGCTACTGCCCGCCGATCCCGATGCGAGCGCCAAGGCGTTGCGCACAGCCCTCGCCGAGCGGCTCGGGGTGCAGGTCGCGGTGCTCATCACCGACACCATGGGCCGGGCCTGGCGAAATGGACAGACCGACGCCGCCATCGGCGCCGCGGGACTTCGGGTATTGCACAACTACGCGGGCGCGGTCGACGGGCAGGGCAATGAACTGCACGTCACGCAGGTCGCGATCGCCGATGAACTCGCGGCCGCCGCGGACTTGGTGAAGGGCAAGCTCGGCGGTGTCCCGGTCGCGGTGGTGCGCGGGCTTCCGGTCACCGACGACGGTTCCACCGCCGCCGACCTGCTGCGCGGCGGCACCGACGACCTGTTCTGGCTCGGCACCGCGGAGGCCATCGAGAAGGGCCGCTCGGAGGCGGTGCTGCTGCGCCGGTCGGTGCGGCAGTTCGCCGACGAACCCGTCGATCCCGAGCGCGTTCGCACCGCTGTCGCGGTGGCTTTGACCGCGCCGGCGCCCCATCACACCCGCCCGGTGCGTTTTGTGTGGCTGCGCAAACCCGGTCTGCGTAAGCAGCTGCTGGAGGCGATGGCGGAAAAGTGGCGCGAGGACCTCACCGCGGACGGGCTGCCGCCGGAGCGGGTGGAGCGCCGAATTGCCCGCGGCCGCATCCTTTTCGACGCCCCGGAGGTGATCATCCCGTTCTGTGTGCCCGACGGCGCGCACGACTATCCGGATGAGCGCCGCCGCGCGAACGAGCGGACCATGTTCACCGTCGCGGTCGGCGCGGCCGTTCAAGGGCTGCTGGTCGCCCTCGCCACCGAGGGGCTCGGCAGCTGCTGGATCGGTTCGACCATCTTCGCGCCGGAGATCACCCGCGACGTCCTCGGCCTCGAGGCGGACTGGAACCCCTTGGGCGGCATAGCCATCGGCCATCCGCTGGAGGAATTGACCCCGCGTCCGGTGTACGGCCCTGGCCTCGGCCTGGTCGAACTGTGACCCACGGAGACCTCGCCCCCCTGACCGCGATCCGCGCCTGTCGTGGGTGCCCACCCGGGGTGCGGATCCCGAGCCGGGATGCGGATCGATGAGCGCGAGTTCGTTGCATGCTTCGGCGACGGAGCTACTGGAATCGTGGCGCCCGGCATCGGGACCCGATGCTTCCCTGCGGGAGGCGATGCTGGCGTTTCTCGGCTCGGCACCGCGTGGTTGCCTGCGCGAGCACGTCCCTGGTCACATCACAGCGTCGGCGGTCGTGTTTTCGCACGACGAAAGTGAGGTGCTGCTGACCCTGCACCCCCGAGTGGGTCGTTGGATCCAGCTCGGCGGCCACTGCGAGGAATCCGACGACACGGTACCCGCCGCCGCACTGCGGGAGGCAACCGAAGAGTCCGGCCTGACGGATCTATGGCTGGATCCGGAACTGTATGGCGCGCAAGCACATCCGATCACCTGCTCACTCGGCATCCCGACCCGACATCTGGACCTACTGTTCCGGATCGTCGCTCCCGCCGGCGCCGTCCCGGTACGCAGCGCCGAATCCACCGACCTGCGCTGGTGGCCGATCAACGCCCTACCTCCGGACAGCGACGTCCTACTGCGCTGAACCCACCCATCGGCGGTAGTCGAATGGTGGCCGCCGAGCACTTCCGCAGCCACCATTTCACTACCCTCGATCGCTATTTCACCTTTGAGATCGGATGCCGGGGTCGAGAAGGTCCGAGAACGCGACCACAGCCAGTCTCCATGCTGGGAGCCGTGTGCCGTACCCGCCTTTCTCTTCCGCAGCCTGTGCAGGCAGGCAACGGCGCTGCTCTGTCCCTGCCTTCTTTCCCACAGCCTGGGTAGGCGCGCCGCTTCCATCGTGACGGCTGGGGTGGTGTCGTTCTCAGATTCACTTTACAAATGCACTGATTTGTCTAGACAGGAGACATGTTGATCTCTAATGTCAATTTAAGTAGTACTGCACATCACATGTGACGTGCCGCTCGAATGGAGAGACAACGATGTCGACAGAAGCCGATACCTCGGGCCGTCAGGTCAAGGCGCCTGCGTGGCGTGACCGCAAGCGGTACATGTGGTTGTGGGGGTTGTTCGCGCCGACAGGGCTATTCACCATCGGCTTGCCCTTGGTCTGGGCGTTCAATGAAATCGGCTGGCATCGGCTGGCCCAGGTGCCGTTCTGGCTCGGTCCGGTCCTGGTCTACGTGTTGATTCCGCTGGCCGACATCTTCTTGGGTCCGGACGGCGACAACCCGCCCGACGAGGTGATGGAGTACCTGGAGAACGACAAGTACTACCGCTACCTCACCTACCTGTACCTGCCGTTCCAGTACGCGACGCTGATCATGGCCTGCTACCTGATCACCGCGGATAACGTCAGCTGGCTCGGCATCGACGGCAGTCTGCACATCATCGACAAGATCGGCCTTGCGATCACCGTCGGCATGATCGGCGGCATCGGCATCAACACCGCGCACGAGCTCGGCCACAAGAAGGTCGACCTGGAGCGGTGGCTGTCGCGGATCGCGCTGGCGCAGTCGTTCTACGGGCACTTCTACATCGAGCACAATCGCGGCCACCATGTACGCGTCGCCACCCCGGAGGATCCGGCGAGTTCCCGTCTGGGCGAATCGTTCTGGGCATTCTGGCCGCGCACTGTGTCGGGCAGCTTCAGCTCCTCGTGGCGGTTGGAGAAGGTGCGCCTCGAGCGGCTCGGCAAGAAGCCGTGGAGCCTGCAGAACGAAGTACTCAGCGCCTGGCTGATGTCGGTGGCGCTGTACGCGGTGCTGATAGTGGTGTTCGGCATCGGCGTGCTGCCATATCTGATCTTGCAGGCGGTGGTCGGCTTCAGCCTGCTCGAGGCGGTCAATTACCTGGAGCATTACGGTCTGGTGCGCCAGCGCACCGCATCCGGACGGTACGAGCGGCCCGCTCCGGTGCACAGCTGGAACAGCGACCACATCGTCACCAATATCTTTCTGTACCACCTGCAGCGGCACAGCGATCACCACGCCTATCCGACGCGGCGCTATCAGACGCTGCGCAGCTGGGACGGCGCGCCCAACCTGCCGAGTGGCTACGCAAGCATGATCCTGCTCGCCTACTTCCCGCCGCTGTGGCGTCGGGTGATGGACAAGCGGGTGCTCGCACACTACGGCGGCGACGTCACCCGCGCGAACATCCATCCGGCGAAGCGGGACAAGGTGATCGCCCGCTATGGCGTCGGTTCGACGGCCGCGGGTGCGGGTGCGGGTGCGGGTGCGGGGGCGGCTGGGCTTTGAGCGCGTTTCGCTGCCCCGTCTGCGATTACGTCTACGACGAGGCGAAAGGTGCACCGCACGAGGGATTCCCGGCGGGCACGGCGTGGGACAAGGTGCCCGACGACTGGTGCTGCCCGGACTGTGGGGTGCGGGAAAAGATCGACTTCGAATTGATGGGAGCTGCCTCATGACCGAATACAAGCTGTTCCAATGCATCCAGTGCGGCTTCGAATACGACGAGGCCAAGGGCTGGCCCGAGGACGGCATCGAGCCGGGCACCCGCTGGGACGACATCCCCGACGACTGGACCTGTCCGGACTGTGGCGCGGCGAAGGCCGACTTCTACATGGTCGAGATCGAGCGGTCGTGAGATTTTGACTGCGGCATATCGCCGTGACAATGTCGCGGGTATGCCGCGCACAGGACCGAGGGTTCCGTATCAGGAGGCGGCGCGGGAACTCCTGCGCACATCGGTTCTGGACGCGATGCGGGAACTGCTCACCGAACGGGACTGGTCGAAGATCACCCTCGGCGATGTGGCGGCACGGGCCGGGGTGAGCAGGCAGACCCTGTACAACGAATTCGGATCGCGGTCGGGCCTCGCGCAGTCCTACGCGCTGCGCCTGGCCGACGATCTGGTCGATCACGTCCGTTCGGCGATCGACGGCAATGTCGGTGATGTCAGGTCCGCTTTCCGTGAGGGGCTCGGCGGCTTCTTCCTCGAAGCCGCGGCCGATCCGCTGGTGCAGTCACTGCTCGCAGGCGAGGTGAAGCTGGACCTGTTGCGACTCATCACCCTCGACGCCGGACCGTTGCTCGAGCATGCCACCGAACGGCTCGCTGTCGCGTTCCAGCACAGCTGGGTGGCCGCGACGGCGGCGGAGTCGACGGTTCTGGCACACGCGCTGGTGCGCATCGCCCTGAGCTACATCCCGACACCGCCCGCGCCGGGGCGGAATGCGCCCGCCGATCTGAGTGATTTGCTGAGTCCGTACGTCGAGGCAATTCTGGCGGCACGCGAGCGGAGTTAGCGCAGCCGCGGGAACTGACGGCGGTTTGCCGGAAAGGTGCGGTGGCTGATCTCGCCTGACAATGCCCTTAGAAACCGACTGTTAGGCATGTAACTGCCAACACCTTTCGATGCCTTCCCGGTGTGGAAGGTTCGATAAGTCTGTATGTATTGTCAAGCGTCCGAGTCGGGGTACTTACTTAGGTGGTCAAACGTGCATTCGGTTGGCAAACCGACGGGGTCGCCAGACCCCAAACGCCATCTGTGGATTCTGGGCTTGATCGCTCCGTCCAGCGCACTGTTGCCATCACAACTGGTCTTGCACACCGGCCTCGTCGCGTTCTGGTGGGTGGGCCCGATCATCGTGCTGATCGTCATACCGGTATTGGACTGGGTGATCGGCGACGACGGCAACAACCCGCGCGACGAGGACTACGAGCTGCTGTCCAACGATCGCTACTACCGTTGGTGCACTTACCTATTCCTGCCGATCCAGCTGATCGGACTCGGCATCGCCAGCTACATGTGGGCGGGTGACGAGCTCAGCTTCGTCGACAAGCTCGGGCTCGCGGCCACTTTGGGATTCGTCAGCGGCATCGGCATCAACGCGGCGCACGAACTCGGGCATCGGGTCGAGCACCTGGAGCGCTGGCTCGCCAAGATCGCGCTGGCCCAGTCGGGCTACGGCCATTTCTTCGTCGAGCACAACCGTGGACATCACGCCAGGGTGGCGACTCCGGAGGATCCGGCCAGCGCCAGAATGGGCGAGTCGCTCTGGGAGTTCTTGCCGCGCACCGTTTCCGGCGGGTTCCGTTCGGCGATCGCACTGGAACGCGAGCGCTTGACGCGCAAGGGCCACCGCTGGTGGAGCGTGCACAACCACATCCTGCAGGCGTGGTCGATGAGCCTTGCGCTGTTCGGTCTGCTGCTCGGCCTGTTCGGCTGGCGGGCGCTGCCCTGGCTGCTGCTGCAGGCCGTGATCGGAATCGCCCTGTTGGAGACGGTGAACTACGTCGAGCACTACGGGCTGCTGCGCGGGCGCAGGCCCAACGGGCTCTACGCGCGATGCTCGCCGCGCGACAGCTGGAACAGCGACCGGCTCGTCACCAACATTTTCCTGTTCCATCTGCAACGCCACAGCGACCATCACGCCAATCCCGGCCGTCGATACCAGACCTTGCGTAGCTCGGTGCAGGCGCCGCAATTGCCTGCCGGATACGCCACGATGATCGTGTTCGCGACGATTCCGCCACTGTGGCGCGCTGTGATGGATCACCGGGTGCTCGCCCACTACGACGGTGACATCACCCTGGCGAACATTCAGCCACGCAAGCGCCGCCGTATTCTGTCGTCCTACGGGGTGACCGCATAATGGACGCTGCCGGACGAAGTCCGACCTTCGCCCGCGCAGGGGGGAGCGAAGGCGAGGCAGCCGCATAGTCCAGGGGCTGATTCAGCGACTAGCCTTGCCTCGGTACTGACGAACCAGGAGAGGCTGATAGAGGCAGATGACGACCTCAGAACTTCCCGCACGCACGTCCCTGACCGCCGATGTCCGCAACGGCATCGATTACAAGGTGGCCGACCTGTCGCTGGCCGAGTTCGGCCGCAAGGAAATCCTCCTCGCCGAGCACGAAATGCCCGGCCTGATGGCGCTGCGCCGCGAATACGCGGAGGTGCTGCCGCTGAAGGGTGCGCGGATCTCCGGTTCGCTGCACATGACGATCCAGACCGCAGTGCTGATCGAAACCCTCGTGAGTCTCGGCGCCGAGGTGCGCTGGGCATCCTGCAACATCTTCTCCACCCAGGACCATGCCGCCGCGGCCATCGTCGTCGGTCCGAACGGCACCGTCGAGGAGCCCAAGGGCACGCCGGTCTTCGCCTGGAAGGGCGAGACACTGGAGGAGTACTGGTGGGCCGCCGAGCAGATGCTCACCTGGCCGGGTGAGCCCGCCAACATGATCCTCGACGACGGTGGCGACGCCACCATGCTCGTGCTGCGCGGTGCGCAGTTCGAGAAGGCCGGCGTGGTGCCGCCCGCGGACGAGGACCACTCGGCCGAGTACACGGTCTTCCTGAACCTGCTGCGCGAGCGCTTCGAGACCGACAAGACCAAGTGGGGCAAAATCGCCGACTCGGTGCAGGGTGTCACCGAGGAGACCACCACCGGCGTGCTGCGGCTCTACCAGTTCGCCGCAGCAGGTGAGCTGGTGTTCCCGGCTATCAATGTCAACGACTCGGTCACCAAGTCGAAGTTCGACAACAAGTACGGCACCCGGCACTCGCTGATCGACGGCATCAACCGCGGCACCGATGTGCTCATCGGCGGCAAGAAGGTTTTGATCTGCGGCTACGGCGATGTCGGCAAGGGCTGCGCAGAATCGCTTGCCGGACAGGGCGCTCGGGTGCAGGTCACCGAGATCGATCCGATCAACGCGCTGCAGGCGCTGATGGACGGCTACGACGTCGTCACCGTCGAGCAGGCGATCGGCAACGCCGACATCGTCATCACCTCGACCGGCAACAAGGACATCATCACCCTCGATCACATGAAGGCGATGAAGGACCAGGCCATCCTCGGCAACATCGGTCACTTCGACAACGAGATCGACATGGCGGCGCTGGAGCGTTCCGGCGCAACGCGTTTGAACATCAAGCCGCAGGTCGACCTGTGGACGTTCAAGGAGTCCGGCAAGGCGATCATCGTGCTGTCGGAGGGCCGCCTGCTGAACCTGGGCAACGCCACCGGCCACCCCTCGTTCGTCATGTCCAACAGCTTCTCCAACCAGGTGATCGCGCAGATCGAACTGTGGACCAAGCCGGACGAGTACGACAACGAGGTCTACCGGCTGCCCAAGCACCTGGATGAGAAGGTCGCCAAGATCCACGTCGAGGCGCTCGGCGGCACGCTGACCAAGCTCACCAAGGATCAGGCCGAGTACATCGGCGTCGACGTCGAAGGCCCGTACAAGCCGGAGCACTATCGGTACTGACGCCTCGTCGGCACCGAGTACGCGCGGTGAAGAACGTGTGTCCCGCCGGCCCCTGCGGTCGGCGGGACACTGTCGTTCGGTGCCGAACACGGCGCATGTAGCCTCCTGACCATGGGCGTGTTGATTGCGGTGGAAGGCCTCGACGGTGCGGGCAAACGCACGCTGACCGACGCCGTCGTCGCGATGCTCGCCGCGCGTGGACTGCGGACGGCCACGCTGGCCTTCCCACGCTACGGGCGTTCGGTGCATGCGGACCTGGCCGCCGAGGCGCTGCACGGCGGGCACGGTGATCTCGCGGCGTCGGTGTATGCGATGGCGTTGCTGTTCGCGCTCGATCGGGCCGATGCCCGTGACGAGTTGTCGAAACTCCTGGCGGACAATGACATCGTGATCCTGGACCGCTACGTGGCCTCCAACGCGGCCTACAACGCGGCCCGGCTGCACCAATCCATGGACGGCGAGATCGCGCGCTGGACAGCCGAATTGGAATTCGGCAGGTTCGGCATGCCCGAGCCGACGCTGCAAGTGCTGCTGGACGTCTCGACGGAAGTGGCGGCCGAGCGTGCCCGCAGCCGAGGCGAACTCGACGACAGCCGCGCTCTCGACGCCTACGAACGCGACGGCGGACTGCAGCAGCGCACCCTCGAGGTGTACCGCGAGCTGGCCGAACGGGACTGGCACGGCCGATGGTGGACATACCGATCCGATGACGATCCGGCCTCATTGGCCTCGCGACTAGCCGAAATTGCAGGCCGATAAGGTTGGATGTGCCGCGGGATGCCACGAGTGTTGGCGTGGCGGCCCGATCCGAGCCGGAGAGATGACACCATAGTAATTATGAAGCCCAAGATTCTGGTCGTCGACGACGATATGGCGCTCGCTGAGATGCTCACGATCGTCTTGCGCGGGGAAGGGTTCGACCCGCATGTGGTCGGCGACGGTACGCAGGCGCTGGCGGCGGTTCGGGAGATCCGCCCCGATCTTGTGTTGCTGGACCTGATGCTGCCCGGCATGAACGGCATCGATGTATGCCGTGTGCTGCGGGCCGACTCCGGAGTTCCGATCGTGATGCTCACGGCGAAGACCGACACGGTCGACGTCGTGCTCGGTCTGGAGTCCGGTGCCGACGATTACATCGTCAAGCCGTTCAAGCCCAAGGAGCTAGTCGCCAGGGTGCGTGCCCGCCTGCGCCGCACCGAGGAGGAGCCCGCCGAGCTGCTGTCGATCGCCGACATCGTCATCGACGTGCCCGCCCACAAGGTGACGCGCGGCGGTGCGCAGATCTCGCTGACTCCGCTGGAGTTCGATCTGCTTGTCGCGCTCGCCCGCAAGCCCCGCCAGGTGTTCACCCGAGAGGTGCTGCTCGAGCAGGTCTGGGGCTACCGGCATGCCGCCGACACCCGCCTGGTGAACGTGCACGTGCAGCGACTGCGCGCGAAGGTCGAGAAAGATCCGGAGAACCCGGAGATCGTGCTCACCGTCCGCGGCGTCGGTTACAAGGCCGGACCCCCGTGATCGAAGGCGATGCCGATCGTTCGGGCGATGGGGAAGGGGTGACCCACCGTCTCGAACGATCGCTCGCACCGGTGATCGCCTGGTTCAAGGAAGTCGGCACCGCGCTCGGCCATGTGTGGCGTCGTTCGCTGCAATTGCGCGTCATCGTCTCCACGCTCACCTTGTCGCTGATCGTCATCACGATCCTCGGCGTGGTGCTGACCAGTCAGATCACCGATCGATTACTCGACGCCAAGATCAACGCGGCGGTCGAGGAGATGGATCGCGCCCGTAACACGGTGGAGAACCAGCTCGCGGGCGTGCACGACATCGGCACCCAGCAGCAGCGCCTCGCCGACGCGCGCAACGCGCTGTCCAACCGCGGCGGCACCGGCCAGTCCAGCGGTGCGGCAGGCAGTTTCGACTCGGCGCTGAGCATCGTCGGCGGCACGCCGCTGCAGCAGATCTCGACCGGCCCGATCCAGGAGGTACCGGAGGAGTTGCGCCGCTATGTCGAGCGCAACCAGGTCAGCTATCAGTTCGCCACGGTCTCCGACCCCGATGGCTACCGTGGCCGTGCGCTGATCATCGGCAGCCCGAGCGCCGAGATCCCGACACTGCAGATCTATCTGATCTTCCCGCTGGCCAACGAAGAACGCAGTCTGTCGCTGATGCGCGGCACGATGCTGATCGGCGGCATTGTGCTGCTGGTTCTACTCGCCGCTATCACAGCGCTGGTCACCCGTCAGGTGGTGCTGCCGATCCGTTCGGCCGCGCGGATCGCGGGCCGTTTCGCCGACGGCAGGCTCAAGGAGCGCATGCTGGTGCGCGGCGAAGACGACATGGCGCGCCTGGCCCAGGCCTTCAACGAGATGGCCGAGAGCCTGTCCAACCAGATCACCCAGCTGGAGGAGTTCGGCAATCTGCAACGCCGCTTCACCTCCGATGTCAGCCACGAGCTGCGGACCCCGCTGACCACCGTGCGCATGGCCGCAGATCTGATCCACGGCAGCAGCGACGATCTCGACGCCGCACTCGCCCGAAGCGCCGAACTGCTTGTCACCGAGCTGGACCGCTTCGAGGGCCTATTGAACGATCTGCTCGAGATCAGCCGTCACGACGCGGGCGTCGCCGAACTCCAGGTCGAATCCCTCGACGTGCGGATGTGTGCGCGGGCCGCGATCTCGACCGTCCGGCATTTGGCCAAGGAGGCCGGTGTCGAGGTCGTGATCGACTTGCCGGAGGATCCGTTGGTCGCCGAGGTCGATCCGCGCCGGGTCGAGCGGGTGCTGCGCAATCTGCTCGCCAACGCGATCGACCACAGTGAGGGCAAGCCGGTGCTCATCCGGATGCGCGGCGATCTCGATGCCAACGCGGTCGCGGTGATCGTCCGCGATCAGGGTATCGGCCTGCGACCTGGCGAGGAGAAGCTCGTCTTCAACCGATTCTGGCGCTCGGATCCGTCGCGGATGCGTCGTTCCGGTGGCACCGGACTCGGGCTGTCGATCAGCGTCGAGGACGCGAACCTGCACGAGGGCAAGCTGGAGGCGTGGGGCGAGGTAGGAGTCGGCGCCTGCTTCCGGCTTACGCTGCCGCTGGTGCGCGGCAAGAAGCTCGGTGCCAGCCCGCTGCCGCTCGAGCCTGTGTTGCGCAAGCACGCACAGCTGCGTGCGGTCGAAGCCGCGCCCGCGAGCAATGGCGAGGCCGAGCGGCCCGCGGTGGTGGCGGAGCCGGAACCGGTCGAGCGGGCCGAGGTGACGAACGGCACGGGACCGCAGACCGACCAGAGTGCCGCCGCCGACGCCGAAGCCGCCGAACCGGGAGACCTACAGTCATGAGGATGCGTGCCTGGTATCCGATGTCGCACCGGCGGTCCGCGCTCGGTGCGGCCGCCATCGCGGCGTTGCTGATGCTGACCGGATGTGCGAGTCTGCCGGAGTCCTCGGCGCCACAGGCGCTCGGCACCATCAACAGGGAGCCGACCAACGACGGTCCGCCGCCGCCCATCGCGGGACGCGATCCAGACCTGCTGCTGCGTGATTTCCTGCAGGCCACCGCGGATCCGACCAACCGGCACCTGGCCGCTCGGCAGTACATGACGCCGTCGGCGTCGGCGCAATGGGACGACACGGCGAGCACGACGATCGTCGAGAAGACGGACACGCTGCGTGAATCGCGTGTCGGAGACAAGGCGACCTATGTGATCCGAACGCACAAGGTCGGTGAGCTGGCGCCGGACGGCGCCTATCGGGCAAACGACTTGCCGCTGGAAAACAAGATCGAAATGTCGAAGGTCGACGGTGAGTGGCGCATCGACCAGCTGCCGGACGGCGTGATCATGGACCACTCCGCGTTCGCCAAGTCCTACCGGCGTTACGTGCTGTATTTCATCGACCCCTCCGGCACCACCGTGGTCCCCGATCTGCGGTGGATCTCGGTTGCCAAGAATCAATTGACCCAACGACTGATGACCCTGCTCACCGAGGGCAGCCAGCCCGCACTGGCGACCGTGGTGCGCAACGAGCTGGCGCCGCCGGTCGCGCTGCGTGGTCCGGTCACCAAGGCGGGCAGCGATCCCGGTGAAGTCGGTGTCGGGCTCGGCGGGGTGCGCATCGACTTCGCAGGCGCCACCAACCTGTCGCCACGCGACCGCGAACTGCTTGCCGGGCAGGTGGTCCTCACGCTGGCAGGCGCCGACATTCTCGGCCCGTACGTGCTGTTTGCAGACGGCAAACCGTTGGACGATCGATTCGCCGCCGGCTGGTCGGTCGCCGACGTCGACCATCTCAGCGTGGCGGCACACACGAAGAATCGGATCGGATTGCATGCCCTGCGCAACGGATCCCTCGTGCAGGTCACCGCGGACGGAATGGTCACCCCGCCCGGTTACTTCGGTGCTGTGAACAACCTGCAGTCGGTGGGCCTGTCACCGGATGGCCAACTGGTCGCTGCCGTCGCCGATGCCGGACGGCCGCCCCCCGAACCGCCGCGCACGCTGATGGTCGGTAGCTACGGCGGCAATGCGTTCCCCGTCGCCGAGGGCACGACCATCTCCAGGCCATCCTGGAATGCCGACGGCAGTGCCGCATGGGTGGTCATAGACGGCGAACGGGTGATCCGCGCGGTCAACGACCGGACCACCGGAACCGTCTCGGTGCAGGATGTCGACATCTCGGCGCTGACCTCGGCGATTCCCAGCCTGACATTCCGGCTGCCGATAACCGAACTACGGGTTTCCCGAACCGGGGTGCGTGCTGCGCTGATCGCCGACGGCAAGGTTTATGTCGCGGTCATCGTCCCACAGCCGAACGGCAAGTACGCCCTGACCTCACCGCTTCCGCTGGCTGTCGGACTGAGCACGGCCGCCGTCTCGGTGGACTGGCTCGGTGCCGACACCCTGCTCATCGCCCGCGCGGGCGATGTCGACCCGGTGAGTTCTGTGTCCGTGGACGGTTCCCAACCGCTCCCGCAGACAAGCCAGAATCTGACCCCGCCGGTGCGGCTGGTGAGCGCGTCACCGGAACACCAGTACGTCGCGGATTTGCGTGCGGTACTGGAGCTGACCAGCAACCCCGGCGGTGGCGAGCCCTACTGGCGTGAGGTGCCCGGTCTCGGCGCGAATGCCATTCCGGTCCTGCCCGGCTGATCGTCGTGGTTGTCCGATCGCCCGCGGGTGCGCTCGAGCGCTACCGGCAATCGGTGACCCGATGAATGCTTCGGACCCACCCGGCGTAGCGGCGTAATGGTTGTGCTGGAACGGAATCGGTCACCAAGCCGACTTGCCATCTCAGTGGCAGCGCTCGGATTACGTCGCGAGGTCGGTCGATCGAACTTGTCGGTGGGTGCGCGCACACTCGGGTGATGCGCACACTGCTGGATCTCGTGCTGCCGTCGGCCTGTGCCGGATGCGGGGCGGCCGGGGTCGGCTGGTGCGCCGATTGTGCGGCGGTGCTGACACACGGGCCGGTGCGGGTGCAGCCGCGTACCGAGCCCGGAGTGCCGTGTTGGGCGCTCACGAAATATGCGGGTCCTGGGCGTCGGGCGGTACTCTCGGCCAAGGAGCACGGGCGCCGCGATCTGGCGGAGCCGCTCGGCATGGCACTGTCGACTGCGTTAGCGCTATTGCGGGCCGAGGGCCGGCCGCTGGTGTTGATTCCGGCGCCGAGCAGAAGTGTGGCCGCGCGCCGTCGGGGCGGGGATCCCATGGTGCGTACGACCCATGCGGCGGCGAGGTGGCTGCCCGATTGCCGGGTGGTACCGATGTTGCGGGTGTGGTGGGGTGTGCGGGATTCGGTGGGCTTGACAGCCGCGCAGCGGCGGCACAATCTCCGGGGCCGAATCGTGGTGGCGCGCAGTCGCTGCGGTGGGGCGATGATACCGGAGAATGCCGAGGTAGTGCTGGTCGACGACGTGCTGACGACCGGAGCCACCGCCTCCGAATCGGTCCGAGTGTTAGCCGGAATCGGGGTGCCGGTATGTGCGGTGGTGGTGACGTGTGCTGCTTGACTCCGGGAAATTTGCGTGAACACTGGCGGACCGCCCGATGTCGTACTACCGTCGCGGTCACACACCCGAACCGGCAGTTTGGAGGTGGCGCCTCGGACATCAATGTGCCGAGAGATTGTCAATCGGCACGGCTCATCCCGCCGCACGTGCATCGGTTTGTGCGGCCATATCCGGGAGGTACGCGTGACGACTTCTTCACGACCTTCAGTGAAAGATGCCGATTCTTTGGTGCTGGATTCCGGCACCCAGGATCAGACAGAGCAACCCCCAGCGGACCGTCCTAGGACACCTAGCGCGGACGTCGTGGTGAAAGGTCGCAACGTCGAGGTACCTGATCACTTCCGAATCTACGTCGCGGAGAAACTCTCCCGACTCGAACGTTTCGATCCGTCGATCTTCCTCTTCGACGTCGAGCTCTTCCATGAACGAAATCGTCGACAGCGCAAGAGCTGCCAGCGAGTCGAGATCACCGCACGCGGCAAGGGGCCGATCGTCCGGGCGGAGGCCTGCGCGGACAGTTTCTATGCCGCATTCGAATCGGTGACTGCGAAGCTGGAGAGCCGGTTGCGCCGGACCAAGGATCGGCGCCGGGTGCACTACGGCGACAAGACCCCGGTGTCCGTTGCCCAGGCCACCGCGGACCTGATCGACGATTCCCTGTTCGTTCACGCCAACGGCACTATGGCGCACGACCACCCCGAGGGTGAAGGCCGCCTTGCTTCCGAAACGTCGGAGGCAACGGACTACGAGGCCGGCCCCGGTCACATCGTCCGCACCAAGGTCCACGCCGCGACTCCGATGTCGGTCGATGACGCCCTCTACCAGATGGAACTCGTCGGCCACGACTTCTTCCTCTTCCAGGACAAAGAGACCGACCGACCGTCGGTCGTCTACCGTCGGCACGCCTTCGACTACGGCCTCATCCGGCTCGCGTACTAACCACGCTCCCGCCTCTCCGGGTATTCAGCGCACCGAGTTGGATGCCCGGAGAACTGCGATGCGCGCGGTTCACCGTCTGTCGCGGAAGAATGTCTTGTGTAGCAGGGATTCTCGGCGTTGGGGGCGCATGGCCTGGAGCATGACCAGGTCGGCGAAGGTTTCGGCGTCGCGCTCGCGGGTGGATTCGTAATCGCTGCGACCGAGGACGTGTGCGATGGATTCCGGGGAGATCGAGGGGAGCAGATCGGTGATCACGGCGTAGTTCTGCGTCGGGGGACGTGACGGTTCGGCGCCGTGTCCGAGCAGCATGTGCCCGAGTTCGTGGACGATGATGTGCTCGGCATGCCATTCGGTGGTGTCCGCGCCATAGGCGATGACGTCGCTGTCGTGCTTGGCGATCCACAGGCCGCTGCCGGTGCCGCAGCCGGTGCCCGAGAGGATGGGGGTGTCGACGGGAAGCAGGGTGATCATCCGGCCGCGATGGGCGGCGACTGCATTCAGGTAGGTCGGCAGATCCCACGGGTGGGGTATCGGGACGGTCCGGGAAAGTTCCCGAAATCGGCTGTCCAAACCGGCCATTCGATGCGATCTCCTACCTACAGCGGCACTACGGTTCCCGCCCCGGTAGGAGACGATGTTACCGAGTCGGTGGCCCGAGTCGATCCGCGCTCTCGATGATGGCGGTGAGCATGGCGGGATCGATGTCGGAACCGCGCAGTGCGATGCTCGCGACATTGGCGTCGCGCATGGTCGCGAGCAGCTCCAATTCCCGGTCGATCGCAACCGCGGCCTGCCCCGACGTGGTGAGGTAGTCGGCGCTCACGCCGAAGCACTGGGCGATCGCGGTGAGCACGGTGGTATCGACCGCGGCGGCCGCCTCGTCGAATTCGCCGCGGCGCAATCTGGCGATGTCACTCTCGCGCACCTCGCGCCGCAGTTGGTCGCTGACGTGCTCGGCCACCGACGATGTACTGCGTTCGGGAGCCGAACGTGGGTGCACGGTTGCGAACAGCCGGTTGATCTTCTGGCTGAGCGCGAGACTTGCTCGGGCCGCCGCGTCGTCGGTCATGTCCTTCACCCTCAGTGCCTGCCGTTACGAATCGGTGTCGGACCATTGTTGGCTGCCAGCCAGCGGGCCCGAAACCGGGCCTCGGTGGTGGCGTCCACGTCCTCGGTTCGGCCTGCCAACCAGCGGCGATAGCGGCGCTCTTCGAACTCCGACGGATCGTCGGCCTCGGCGGGCACCTCCAGCAGATGCGCAAACGCCATCTCGACGAGCGGATGCAGGTGCCTGCCCGGCCCGCCGTTGCGTTCGAGCATTGCCGTCGCATAGCGCGCCGATAATCGGGAGACGACGGCGTTGAGGTCCGAAATCGCCGAGACCACATGGGGTTCGGTCGTTCGGCCGCGCTCGACCGCGTCGTTGAGTCGGCCGGCCGCCGCGAGCAGGCCGGTCAGGTCCGAGATTTCGAAACGGATCGAATCGGGTCCCGACACGATTGATTCGTCGGATCTCGGCGTGTGCACGTCGACGTCGTGTGCGGCCGGGGCGCCGCCCGCGTAGGTGCGCGCGGCACTGCCCGGCAGCCAGCGCAGGGGCGCGTCGAGTTTGTTGAGTGTGTGTGTGCTGATTGCTGCATCGCCGTCTTCGATCTTCCTGATCGTCGGCGCCGAGGGCCCTCCAAGATCACCGATCTGCATCTGGGTGAGGCCGAGTTCATCCCGGCGCTCCTTGATGATTCGGCCGAAGCGCTTCTGTCGCGACAGCTCCGAAGGGCTCTGCATAGTGGGCCTCATGGTAGATCCAGCGTAGCCAAAAAGACAAGTTGATAGAAAACATTTGAAAAATCCATGAGAAAATTGCTACTGTTTCTTCGCGCCGAGTGGACGACGTCGGCCTTGCGAAGTGTCGGCTTTGGGCAGTTCCGGAACGAGCAGGGGCGTTCGCCGGGACTGGCGCCCGGTCTGTTGCGCAATGGCGCGCGGCAGGCCGGCTCACCGTCGACGAACCGGCTCAGCGGCACTGGAGGGGATCGCTGAGCCGGGGGCGTGGCGCCCTAACTTACCTTGGAGTAAGTTAGGGGGTCGAGGCTCTCGAAGGGAAAACCCATGGCTACCAAAGCTGCTCGCCGTGCTGTCATTGTTTCCGGCGCCCGGACGCCGTTCGTGCGGGCGTTCGCCGAATACACGCGAATGGATTCGATCGCGCTGGCGGATGCTGCGGTGCGGGGCCTGCTCGAGCGGACCGGGCTGCCGGGCGCGCAGGTGCAGGCCATTGTGTGGGGCGGGGTGATCCTGCCGAGCGTTGCACCGAACATCGCTCGGGAGATCGCGCTGGATCTGGGGCTCGACGCCGGGTGCGAGGGGTACACGGTGACGCGAGCCTGTGCGTCCGGATTGCAGGCGGTGACGTCGGCGGCCGCGGCGATCGAGCGCGGCGAGTACGACATCATGATCGCCGGTGGCAGCGATTCCACCAGCAATGCCGAGGTGAAGCTGCCGCAAAAAGTGGTGCACGCGGCCGCGCCGCTCGCCCTCGGCAAGCCGAAGCCGAAGGATTACCTGTCCGCGATCGCGCAGCTCGCGCCATTCACCGATCTGCTGCCGAGCAGGCCGAAGATCGCCGAGCGCACCACCGGTGAGGTAATGGGGGAGTCGGCGGAGAAGATGGCCCGCATCCACGGTGTCAGCCGCGCCGACCAGGACGAATTCGCCGCGCGCTCACACCACCGCGCCGCCGCTGCCATCGAGTCGGGACGCTTCGACGACGAAGTACTGCGGGTGCGCACCCCGCAGGGCGTCGAGGTAGCGCGTGACGGGTTGGTGCGCGGGGACACCAGCATCGAGAAGCTGGCGCGCCTGAAGCCGGTGTTCGCCGCCGACGGCAGCGTCACCGCAGGCAATGCCAGCCCGCTCACCGACGGCGCCTCCGCGGTGCTGCTGATGAGCGAGGAGAAGGCGCACACACTCGGCTACCGGCCGCTTGCCGCCTTCCGTTCCTGGAGCTACGTGAGCGTCGATCCGACCGACCAGGTGCTCATCGGCCCCGCCATCTCCATGCCACGGGCTTTGGACAAGGCCGGAATGTCCTTGGGCGACATCGACTTCGTCGATATCCACGAGGCGTTCGCCGCTCAGACTCTGTCGGTGCTCGCCGCACTGAACAGCGACGAATGGGCGAAGACCAGGCTCGACCGGGACACCGCGGTCGGCGCGGTCGACATCGACAAGCTCAACGTGCACGGCGGCTCGGTCTCGCTCGGCCACCCGTTCGGCGCGACCGGCGCCCGCATGGTCACCACCATGGCCAACGAGCTCGCCCGCACCGGCAAGAGCGCCGCCCTCCTCGGCATCTGCGCCGCGGGTGGCATCGGCGCCTCGGCGGTACTGGAGCGCGTCTGAGCCCGGCCGCTCAGTTCCGGTAGGTCTCCTGGTGCACTGCGTCCGCCAGCGGACGTCCGGTGCGCCAGCCGAACCGTTCCAGGTCGGGAACCCGCTGGAATTCGTGGACCGGGCCGACGCAGAGCCAGGCGACCGGACGGATGCCGTCCGGGAGGCCGACAAGATCGGTGAGGAATTCCGCATCGTAGAACGACACCCAGCCGACCCCGACCTGCTCCGCGGTTGCGGCCAGCCAGAGGTTCTGGATCGCCAGAACCGCAGAGTAGACACCGGTTTCGGGGACGGTTGCCCGCCCGAGCACCTGGGGGCCACCGCGGTTGTGGTCGTAGGTGACCACGATGCCGGTGCCGCTCTCGGTGATGCCCTCGATCTTGATCGGCTCGAACATCGCCGCACGCTCCGGCGGCAGCGCATCCCGGAATTCGATCCGTTTGTCCGCGACGTGGTCGGCGAACCTACGCAGGGTCACCGGATCTTGCACGACCACGAAGTCCCACGGCTGTGAGTTGCCGACACTCGGCGCCCGATGAGCGGCATCGAGTATCTGCCACAGCGTCGCATCGTCGACGACGTCTCCGGTGAACTCCGCCCGCACATCGCGTCGCAACCGGATGGCGTCGTACACGCTCAAATGATCAGCACACACGAGGCCAGTCAACCAGCAGCGAACCGTCACCTGCAGCCGGGACATAAGTTGGGTGCCTTGTCGACGGCTGCTTGGGGGATATGAGGTGCATCGGTCGATCAGCGCCGCGGTCGAGGCAGTCGCGTGCGGGTTGACCGCGGTGGGAAAGACGAAGGCAAACGGTGCGGGCGGCTGATCAGCCGATGGACACGGCGCGGCGGGTGAAACGACGACGACTCTCGGTGAGCGCCGTGCGCAGGCCGCGGCGCTTGCCGGTGATCGGGTCGATCGTCGGGTGGGTGTCACCCTCGAACTTGCGTTCCGAGGCGGTCTCGGGGGCATCGTCGGTGGTGGCGCGCAGGTACTTGTTGGGCAGCGCCAGCTTGAGGATGGTGCGCCAGGACTTGAAGTACTGCACCGGCAGCGAGCCGGTGGTGTAGGGCAGGTCGTACTTCTCGGCGAGGGCGCGCACCTTCACCGCGATGTCGGCGTAGTGGTTGCTCGGCAGGTCGGGGAATAGGTGGTGCTCGATCTGGTGGCTGAGGTTGCCGGTCATGAAATGCAGGACGGGGCCGCCGGAGATGTTGGCGCTGCCCAGCATCTGGCGCAGGTACCACTGGCCCTTGGATTCACCATCGATGTCGGCCTTGGTGAACTTCTCGGCGCCGTCGGGAAAGTGTCCGCAGAAGATCACCGCGTTGGTCCAGACGTTGCGGACCATATTGGCGGCGATGTTCGCGGTCAGCGTCGAGAGGAACGCGGGGCCGGTCAGCAGCGGGAACAACAGGTAATCCTTGCCGACCTGCTTGCCGATCTTCAACAGCACCTCGCGGCGCTTGACCTCGAACGCGGCCCGCTCGGGTGAGCCCTCCTTGTACCGGCCCACCTTGCCCAGCTCCAGATGCTGGACCGCGACACCGTATTCGAAGAACAGCTGCAGCAGCAGGTTGTAGACGGGGTTGCCGATATTGAAGGGCTTCCAGCGCTGGTCGCGGGTGACGCGCAGCAGCCCGTAGCCGATGTCGTCGTCCATGCCGAGCACGTTGGTGTACTTGTGGTGCAGGTAGTTGTGCGTCTGTTTCCAGTGCTTGGACGGCCCGGTGTTGTCCCATTCCCACGAGCTGGAGTGGACCTCGGGATCGTTCATCCAGTCCCACTGGCCGTGCATGACGTTGTGCCCGATCTCCATGTTCTCGATGATCTTGGCGGTGCCGAGCAGGGCGACGCCCGCCAGCCAGGCCGGCGGCAGGAAGCTGGCGAACAGCACGGCGCGGCCGCTGATCTCGAGGGCGCGCTGCAGCCGGATAACGTTGCGGATGTACTGCGCGTCGCGCACGCCGCGCGAGGCTTCGATATCACGGCGGATCGCATCGAACTCCGCGCCGAGCGCTTCTACATCGGCTTCGGTGAGGTGTGCGTATTCCTTGACATCCGAGATCGCCATGGCGGTTACAGTACCGTAAGTTACGAGACCGTAGGTTGCGGGGATAGGCCTCGGAATGTGGCAAATCCCCCATTGCAAAGACGGTCGAGGTCTGCTACGTCAGCGCTTGCGTCGAATGCGGCGTAACGCCCGCTCCCGCGCGGCTTTTCGACGCAACGTCGCCTGTTCCTGCCTGGCCTTTTCCTGCAACGCTACCTTGGCCTCGCGCAGTACTTCTTTCTCGTGCCGTGCCTTTTCCTTCAGCACCACTTTGGCCTCGTTCAGCGCCGAACGCAGACCGCGTCGCTGACCGGTCTCCGGGTCGACGGGCAGCCAGTGCGTCTCGTTCCAACGGTCGGCCCACCGCTCGGTGTTCGGCATCGACGGCATGGTCGGCATGGAGATGCCCGCGAACTTCCGCTCCGAGGAGGTCTCCGGGGCATCGTCGGCGGTGCGGCGCAGGAACCGGTCCGGCAATGCTAGCTTGTGGATGGTCCGGAAGGCCAGCAGGTACTGCTTGCCGAGCGAGCCGGTGGTGTAGGGCAGGTCGTACTTGTCGCACAGCTCGCGCACGCGGACCGCGACCTCCGAATACCGATTGCTCGGCAGGTCGGGGAACAGGTGGTGCTCGATCTGGTAGCAGAGGTTGCCGCTCATGAACGCCATGACCGGACCGGCCTTGAAGTTGGCACTGCCGAGCATCTGCCGCAGATACCATTCGCCGCTGGTCTCGCCCTCGAGCTGCTCGACCGTGAATTTCTCTGCGCCGTCGGGGAAGTGGCCGCAGAAGATCACCGCGTAGGCCCATAGGTTGCGCACGAAGTTGGCCGTCGCGTTGGCCTTCAGCGTGCTCTTCCACGCGGGGCCGGTCAACGCCGGATAGAACACGAAGTCCTTGGCCACCTGGCGGGTGATCTTGCGGGCGAATTCCTTGTTCGGCTCCGACATCAGTTGCTTGGGCGTGCCGGACAGCTGCTTTTCGATGTCCCAGTCGTGCAGCGCAATGCCCCACTCGAAGGTCGCGGCGAGCAGGACGTTGGCGAACGGTTGGACCAGGTGGACCGGCCGCCACTCCTCGTCGCGGGTCATCCGCAGGATGCCGAAGCCTAGGTCCTCGTCCTTGCCGAGCACGTTGGTGTAGGTGTGGTGGGAGTAGTTGTGCGCCCGCCGCCACTGCGACGAGGGACCGGTCATATCCCATTCCCACGAGCTCGAGTGGATCTCCGGATCGTTCATCCAGTCCCACTGCCCGTGGCTGATGTTGTGCCCGAGCTCCATGTTCTCGATGATCTTCGCGACCGACAGCAGGGCCGTGCCGCCGAGCCACGCCCAACGGTTGCGGCTGCCGAACAGCACCGCGCGCCCGGCGACTTCGAGCGCCCGCTGCGCGGCAATGGTCCGGCGGATGTACTTCGCGTCCTGTTCCCCGCGCGACAGCTCCACCGAGCGGCGAATCGAATCGAGCTCCTGCCCCAGTGTTTCGATGTCCGCGGCCGTGAGATGGGCGAACGCCTTGATATCGGTGATGGCCACCGGGGTCCTTTCGCTGCTGGAATTACCTCGAGGGTACCTGGCGGCTGCTCCGACTACGGTGCGCTCGCGGTGCCCGTTGTTACACGTCGAGTGTGCAGTCGCCTGCCGCGGCCGAGATGCAGGTCTGCACCTTGTCGCCCTCGCGGCGCTCGTCACCGTTGCGCAGATCGCGCGTATGTCCGGAAGTTATTGTCACCACGCAGGTTTGGCAGATGCCCATCCGGCAGCCGAAGGGCATCTGGACCCCGGCCGACTCGCCCGCCTCCAGGAGACTGGTCGCACCGTCGACCTCGGCGCTGCGCCCGGTCTTCCCGAAGGTGACGGTGCCGCCTTCGCCGACCGCGGAGCGCTCGATCTCGAAGCGCTCCACATGCAGTCGATCGGCGATGTCCGCATCGCGCCAGTGGTGCTCGATCTCGTCGAGCATCGCGGCCGGGCCGCAGGCCCAGGTCTGCCGCTCGCGCCAATCGGGGAACTGCTCATCCAGTTCGGCGAGGGAGAACTTGCCCTGCTCGCTGGTGAGCTGCAGATGTGAGGAGAAGCTCGGGTGCCGATCGTGCATATCGCGCAGTTCCGCGCGGAACATCACGTCGTCGTCGGTGCGCGCGGAGTGCACGTGCACGACGTCGGTCACCCGGTCGCGACGGTCCATTGCCCGCAACATCGACATGACCGGGGTGATGCCGCTGCCCGCGGTGAGGAAGAGCACCTTCTCCGGCGGCGGGAAGGGCAGCACGAAGCCGCCCTGCGGCGCGGCGAGCCGCACGATGGTGCCCGCGGCGACGCCGCTGACCAGGTGGCTGGACAGGAAGCCCTCGGGCATGGCCTTGACCGCGATGGAGATCAGCCGCTTGCTGCCGTGTTCCGGGTCGGTCCAGTTCGGCGGGCAGGTGAGCGAGTACGACCGCCAATGCCAGCGGCCGTCGATCAGGATGCCGATGCCGATGTACTGACCCGGCTCGTATTTCCAGTCGAACCCCCAGCCGGGCTTGATGACCAGGGTGGCCGAATCGGCGGTTTCCTTGCGCACCTCGACGATTCGCCCGCGCAGCTCGCGTGCCGACCACAGCGGGTTGGCCAGATGCAGGTAGTCGTCGGGCAGCAGGGGGGTGGTGACCCGGGCGACGGCGCCGCGCAACACGTTCAGCCGTCCACCGCGCTCGGCGACATCGGCGGCCGGTGCTTCCAGCCACTCCCGAACACCCCGCACCGAGAATCCCCCTTTTTTCAAAACCATCGCTGCGGTTCGTCTCCCTGTCGTAGTGTCCGCTGTCACGGCCGCCTTGCAGTCAGGTTACGGCATCGTAGGTTCGAGCGGGGATCGGCAGGTTCGATAGGCGATCTGTCAGCGCGGGTCTTGCACGAGGGTGTCGCTCACAGCAATTCGAGCAGGAAGGGGAGTTCCTGCGCGGCGTACCAGGCGAGCTGGTGGTCTTCGGCGTCGCCGAGCACGAACTCGGCATCGGTGTCACCGAGGTCGGCGGCGTCGACGACATCGACGGCCTTGGCGACCTGGGGCTCGGCCTCGGCGAGGTCGACGTGCACCGAGGCGATCTGGTCGTAGCTGATGGGACTCGTCAATCGCACCACGGCGTCGTCGAGGTCGGAGCGCAGTTTCGCGCCGATCACGTCGGCGGCGATCACCGCGCGCCGGTACACCGGGCTGTGGCTGCGCGTGGCCGTCGGCCCGGCGTCGTCACTCTCGGCCGGTACAGCACCGTCGGCAGGGTCGTGGTCCGCCGATTCGGCGGGCTCCTCGCGTTCGGCGGCGAGCAGCCGCAGCGAGGCGCGGGCGGCCTCGCCCATCGCGACCTCGGCCAGTTCGTCGTCGTCGCCGGAGGCGTAGGCCTCGCGCAGCGCGGGGGTCACCGCGAAGGCAGTGCCGCTGACCGCGCGCAATTCCCGGTTCGCCACCAGTTCGCGCAGCATCGGCACCGTCGCGGGGATGTAGACCCGCAGCTTGTTCTGGTCAGATACAGGCACCGAGCATCTCCTCCATGGACTCGTGCACCGACGCGGCCAGCACGCCGATGTCGGCCATCGCGTCGCGGTCGGCGTTGAGCCCATAGAAGACGCGCCCGTCGTAGGACGTGATCCCGATACTCGAGGCCTGATTGCGGAGCAGCGGCGACACCGGATACATCTCCAGCATCCGCGCGCCACCGATGAACATCGGTGTCTGCGGACCCGGTGCGTTGGTGATCACCAGATTGAACGTGTGTTCTGCGAACGTACTCGCTGCCCGCACGCTCATCGCATGCAGGCTGGCCGGAGCGAACCCGGCCAGGTGCACCAGAGTTCGCGCCCTGACTCCGCGCCGTTGCTTGCCGGTTGCCTCGGTCGCGTGCGAGATGTGCGACAGCCGCATCACCGGGTTCGGTTCGCCGACCGGCAGATCGATCAGGAACGAGGACACCTCGCTGGCAGAGTGCGACTGGTCGCCGTCGACGCCCTCGACGTACACCGACATCGGCACCACCGCACGCAGCACCGTCGACTCGGTGAGCGCCTCGCCACGGGACAACAGCCAGTTGCGCAGTGCGCCCGTGACCACCGCGAGGATGGCGTCGTTGATCGAGCAGTCGAAGCGCTTGCGGATCTTGCGGTAGTCCTCCAGATCCGTTTGGACGACATCGAACCGGCGGTTGCGGGAGGTCTTGGCGTTGAGCGGGCTGTCCGGCGTGCCGGCGGTTGCCACCCGCACCGCCGACACCACCGAGTCCACCGCCTTGCCCGCGGCCCCGATTACCGCGAAGGCGCTCGCGCTCGCATGGCGGGCCACCTCCAGTGCCTCGCGCGGCTGCGCGGCCAGATGGGTCAGCGCGCCGACGAACAGTTCCATCTCGTTGGGTTCGCGCGGCGCATGCCAGGCGTCGTCGGCGAAAGCGCGTGGTGAGGCGCTGGCATCGAGGATCACGTGTCCGATCTCCAGCGCGGTTTCCCCGTCGACGAGCGCCGAATGCGTCTTGGTGAAGATCGCGCGCCGGCCGTCGGAAAGACCCTCGATCAGGTACATCTCCCACAGCGGCCTGCTCTGGTCCAACGGCCGGGAGGCGAGCCGGGCCACCAGATCGTGCAGCTGCTCGTCGGTGCCGGGACCGGGCAGCGCCGACCGCCGAATGTGGTAGGTGATGTCGAAGGCGCTGTCCTCCACCCAGACCGGCCGACCCAGCGCGAACGGGATCTCGCGAACCTTGCGGCGATAGCGCGGTACCAGCGAGAGCCTGGCCTCGACAAGATCGACCAGCCGGTCGTAGTCGAGTGCGGGTTCCTCGGATCCGTGCGCGGGGTCGGTGTTTCGGACGATCGCGAGGGAGCCGATATGGATCGGATTACTACTCGACTCGAGCCGATAGAACGCCGCGTCCTGCGGCGACAATCTCGTGATCACGCTGCCCGGTGCTCCTTCCGACGCCTTGGTCGACGCCGATTGTGTTCACTCCACAACGGTTCGCCTCTTCCCCTGTGGCATATCCAGCGAAACCGGCACACCTCTTTTACCCTGTTCGGGCCTGTGGCAGGCTGCGCCGACCCGAGCTCGGTGAACTCGATTCGATCACAAGGGGAAGGGTTGTGCACAGCAGACGATCGTCGCTGTCGCTCGCTCCGCATGAGCTGCGCTGCCCTGCCGTCATCGCATGTCGTCTCCTCGCGGGCAGACCGTTACCAGGGGTGGGTCCGCGCGGGGACGATAGACGACTTACATCGTACGACACGCGACTGAAACAGGTTCCGCAGCAATTCGATTCGCTGAAAGTTCGCTGTGACCGTACTTCGGGGCCAGCGCGTGGATCTGTGCACACGACCAGCTGTGATACCCGACCGTGCCTGGGAGGCGTGCCGCGCGGCGGGTACGGTGGCAAGTAACGGGCGGGACCACATGGTGGGGCCGGGGTGAGGCAGCACAACGCTGCTCGTCGACGCTTACCATGGGTGCCGCATTACCATGAAGCGTGCTGCGGATTCCGTCATACCCGACGGGCCCGTGCGCACCGGCCCGACTGGGCTCCGCACTCGGGCCTGACGCGGGCGGCGGCCGACAACACGATGACACACCGACCAGAGGACTGACGAGACCCGTGCCTGCGCTGACACTGACGAGGTTGCTACGGATTGGTGAGGGTCGCACGGTCAAGCGCCTGGCCCATCTCGCGGACGAGGTCCTCACGCTCGGTTCGGAGATCGAGCTGTTCACCGACGCCGAGCTGCGGGCCAAGACCGACGAGTTCAGGGAACGCTACGCCGACGGTGAGTCGCTGGACGACCTGCTGCTCGAGGCGTTCGCCGTCGCGCGCGAGGCATCCTGGCGAGTGCTGAACCAGAAGCACTACAAGGTGCAGATCATGGGTGGCGCCGCGCTGCATCTGGGCAATATCTCCGAGATGAAGACCGGTGAGGGCAAGACCCTCACCTCGGTGCTGCCCGCCTACCTGAACGCGATCAGCGGCGAGGGCGTGCACATCGTCACCACCAACGACTACCTCGCCAAGCGCGACTCCGAGTGGATGGGCCGTGTGCACCGCTTCCTCGGTCTCGAGGTCGGGGTGATCCTGTCCGGCATGACGCCCGCGCAGCGGCGCACGTCCTACCACGCCGACATCACCTACGGCACCAACAACGAGTTCGGTTTCGACTACCTGCGCGACAACATGACGCACTCGCTGGACGATCTGGTGCAGCGCGGCCACAACTTCGCCGTCGTCGACGAGGTCGACTCCATCCTCATCGACGAGGCGCGCACCCCACTGATCATCTCGGGTCCTGCGGACGCTTCCAGCAAGTGGTACGCGGAGTTCGCCAGGATCGCGCCGCTGCTGAAGAAGGACCTGCACTACGAGGTCGACATCAAGAAGCGCACCATCGGTGTGCACGAGGCCGGCGTCGAGTTCATCGAGGACCAGCTCGGTATCGACAACCTCTACGAGGCTGCCAATTCGCCGCTGGTCAGCTACGTGAACAACGCCATCAAGGCCAAAGAGCTCTACGCGCGCGACAAGGACTACATTGTCCGTGACGGCGAGGTGATCATCGTCGACGAGTTCACCGGACGCATCCTGGTCGGCCGCCGCTACAACGAGGGCATGCACCAGGCGATCGAGGCCAAGGAAGGCGTCGAGATCCAGCCGGAGAATCAGACTCTGGCCACGATCACGCTGCAGAACTACTTCCGTCTCTACGACAAGCTCTCCGGCATGACCGGTACCGCGGAGACCGAGGCGGCCGAGCTGCACTCGATCTACGCCCTCGGTGTGGTGCCGATTCCGACGAACAAGCCGATGGTCCGCGCGGACCAGTCGGACCTGATCTACAAGACCGAAGAGGCCAAGTTCGCCGCCGTCGTCGATGACGTCACCGAGCGGCACGAAAAGGGCCAGCCGGTGTTGATCGGTACCACCAGCGTCGAACGCTCGGAGTACCTGTCCAAGCAGTTCACCAAGCGCGGCATCCCGCACAACGTGCTGAATGCGAAGTTCCACGAGAAGGAAGCCGAGATCATCGCCGAGGCCGGTCGGCCCGGCGCGGTGACCGTGGCGACCAATATGGCCGGTCGTGGCACCGACATCGTGCTCGGCGGCAACCCGGACATCATCACCGACATCATCCTGCGCAAGGAGGGCCTCGATCCGGTCGAGACGCCGGACGAGTACCAGGCCGCGTGGCTGCCCACGCTGGAGCGGGTCAAGGCGACGACCTCCGAGGACGCCGAGGATGTGCGCGATGCCGGTGGGCTGTACGTGCTCGGCACCGAGCGGCACGAATCGCGTCGTATCGACAACCAGCTGCGTGGTCGTTCCGGCCGCCAGGGCGACCCCGGCGAGTCCCGCTTCTACCTGTCGCTGGGTGACGAGCTGATGCGCCGCTTCAACGGCGCGGCGCTGGAAGCCATCATGACCCGGCTGAACCTGCCCGATGATGTGCCGATCGAGGCGAAGATGGTCTCCAAGGCCATCAAGAGCGCGCAGACTCAGGTCGAGCAACAGAACTTCGAGATCCGCAAGAACGTGCTCAAGTACGACGAGGTGATGAACCAGCAGCGCACCATCATCTACGGCGAGCGCAATAGGATCCTGCGTGGTGAGGACATGGAGGGCCAGGTCCAGAGCATGATCACCGACGTGATCAGCGCATATGTCGACGGCGCCACCGCCGAGGGCTATGTGGAGGACTGGGATCTGGACAAGCTGTGGGCGGCGTTGAAGACGCTGTACCCGGTGAGCATCGACGTCAAGGAGCTGACCGGCGAGACCTCGGTCGGCGAGGCGGGTGACCTGACCGGTGAGGAACTGGCCGACGCACTGCTCGACGACGCGCATGACGCGTACGAGAAGCGCGAACAAGAGATCGACGGTCTCGCCGGCGACGGCAGCATGCGCAACCTCGAACGTCAGGTCTTGCTTTCGGTGCTGGACCGCAAGTGGCGCGAGCACCTCTACGAGATGGACTACCTCAAGGAGGGCATCGGCCTGCGCGCGATGGCGCAGCGTGACCCGCTCGTCGAGTACCAGCGTGAGGGCTTCGACATGTTCTCCGCGATGCTGGAGGGCCTGAAGGAGGAGTCGGTCGGCTTCCTGTTCAACCTGCAGGTCGAGGTCCAGCAGCCGCAGCCGGAGGGTGTTTCGGTGGACACCGGCCTGCGCTCGCCGGTCGGCGCCATGTCGGCTCCCCGTCCGCTGCCCACCCAGCAGGCCCCGGTCGCCAACGGTGCACCGGCCGCGTTGCGTGCCAAGGGCATCGACGATTCCGGCTCTCGCGGCTTCCACTACTCGGGCCCTGCCGAGGACGGGCTCGCCCAGGTGCACGACGACGCCGAGGAGTACGGCGACGGCACCACCCGCCGTGAACGCCGCGAGGCGGCCCGCGGCCAGGCCAAGCCGAGGCGCGCTCCCAAGACACGCCGCAGGCACTGACCAGCCGCGGTTCATGCACCGCTGATGAAGGAGTCCACGGATATCCGTGGACTCCTTCGTTGTTCTGCCCGTGTCTCGGCCGTATCGGGTGCACAGCCGGAGCGGTCAGGGCGGTGCTGACAGTTGGCATTGTCCTCGACCTATGGGTCGTGAACGAAAGGAATTGCCTCCCGGTCGCAGACCAGGCAGAAGCGTGCCCGCGGCAGCTCATCACCGGTCAGCAGCGCTGCCAGCGCAGCGGACGGCGCGGCCTCGTTTGTCTAACCTCCGGCAAACTCACCCCTTGGAATCAAGCATCTAGGCCACCGAGACGCTATACAGCCCCCGCCGCCGAAACTGAATCCTTACCAGTGAAACTCACGCTATGGCGGCTTTCGGGCTTACCTTGGCTGCGCCTCGGGTGGATCAGGAGTCAGGCTGGCCGGCGGAGTCGGCAGAACTTCGTGGCAACCCCTCCGACACCGCAGGAGCATTCGGGTCAGTTCCCGTGTGTGAAATGCGGTCGGAGGGTTCTTCTCCGAAGAGGGCTGGCACACTGCTGACGTGAGCGTCACCGGGTTCCTCCCGAGGAGTTGTCGACATGGCGGATTCCGCCAGGGAGGTGTGGCCGGCCGGGGCCGGTTGAAGTCCGGCATCGAGCATTCCGCCGGTGTCGTTGCAGAATACGACCTGGCGGCCGGCATATATCGGAACCGCATTCTCGAATGCGACTGCCCCTCTATTGACGATATTCGGTAGGATGACCACGTCGAACGGTGTTTCGGGATCATTGAACATGCGAGGAAGCGCAAAATCCAACAACTCGGGACTCTCCGGATCCAAAATTTTAACCTTCAGCTTGGCCAGATCGCCCAGTTTTATTTTGTAATGCAAGACGGCCGGGTTGGGGTGTCTCGACGCCACCATTTTCACGAACAGCGGGTCGTCGCTGGTGTAAAATCCCTGGCCGGCATCGCAGAAGTGTCTGGGATATCGCGTATCCACACCGCCGGTGCGGATATACCCTTCCGCCGCTTTGTTGGTTCCGTGGTAGAAGTCGATCATCACATCGTCGTCTTCCGGATTTTCGGTTGGTCCCTCTTCGAGGCGTCTCCGCAGCAGGGGCAGCCAGTCCTCGTTGACTTTCGCGCCCCTGATTTCTTCGACCTTTTGAAATATGCGTAGGTCCGCTTCTACTCTTTTGGGCCATTCCGCTGGTGGTCCCAAATCTTTCAGCAGCTCCTCGACTTCTTCTGCCGACATGTGGCCGATGGGGCCTTTCACTGCAGGAGAGGTGGGGCGCTGAAACGGCGTAGCTGATCGCGAGTGATCGTCGCCACCGGCGAGCCGCTGATTCGTGTGCGCAGCCGGACCGAACTTGTCGAACTTGGCTGCGGTCTGCACGTCAGTGTGTGTGATCCGATTGAGGCCGTCCCGTATCTGGTGCGAAGCTTTATGGTGTGCCTTGCTGATTCCCTGGGCGGCTTCGCCAATCGCGTCGGCGAGGTGCAAGGCTGCCTGCAGCATTTCCGCGGTGACACCCGACCCGCTCATGTACCGCGTGGGGCACGCAGTGAGCCGTGGCCTGGGTTCCATGCGTCGTAGGCCAGATCATCGCCCAACCACGGTGCAAGCTCCGCGACGACCCTGACGTCAGGGTCCGAGGCCAGCGTCTGCGTCACATCGCGCGGCAGACCTGGACAGGCCGCCAACTTCTCCCGGTTGTCCACCAACGGATCGGCTGCGAGTAGCCGTGTCCACTCCGGCCTGCCGGAGCCCGCTTCGAGCGTGACGCGCGGTTGGGCCAGCGGATCAACATCTTCGGCGGCGAGTCGCCCATCGCGAGCGAGCCGTACCGCGGCCCCCTCGAAACGCGCGAGCGCGGCCACCTGCGTGCCGATCAAGTCCGGGCGGCGGGCCAGAACCTCGGCGAGGTCGGTGTCTGCAGCCGCGATGGGCCGATCGACCAGTTCGGTTGGTAGCGCGGGGTTCTCGGCGAGCCCGAGGAGGTCATGGCGCACAACAATATCCTGCCCAGCAAGCGACGTGACGTACTGTTACTGTATTTTTACAGTTGCAGCAACTTAATGGATCAGTAGGGAGACGCGCAACCATGACGACCATCGATGAAATCCAGGAACTGGGCGCTCGCTGGGCCGCGGCCGAACAGCGTGCCGACATCGCCGAGCTCGACCTCATCGCCACTGCCGACTTCACGCTGGTCGGACCGCTGGGCTTCGTCCTCGACAAGCGGCAGTGGCTGGCTCGCTATCGCGTCGGCGGACTCGTCACCAAGACGCTGATCTGGCATGACGTCACCGTGCGCGAGTACGGCACCACTGCCGTGGCAGTCGGTGTGCACACGCAGGAAGCCGAGTTCCAGGGCACGTCGGCCGACGGCTCGTTCCGTGCCACGCACATATACACCCACGACGGTGCGCGGTGGGCGCTGGCCGGCATGCATCTGTCCCCGATCGGCGCGATGCCGTTCCAGCCGCCCGCGAGCTGAGGACTACCACGATGCGGGTCAGTATCAGCGTGACGAATTTCATCGTGCCGGGCGGTCCGCCGCAGCTGCGCGACTATCTGACGCGCATCGCACAGGTCGCCGATGAGGCGGGCATCGATACCCTTTGGGTGCCCGACCATCTGCTTCCCGCCGATCCGATGAGCGCGATCGACGATGCCATGCTCGAGGCATGCACCACACTGGGATTCCTTGCGGCACAAACGGAACGGGTGCGCTTGGGCACCTTGGTCACGGCAGTGCACTTTCGTCCGCCCAGCGTGACGGTCAAAGCGGTCAGCACCCTCGATGTGCTGACCGGTGGTCGCGCCCGGTTCGGGATCGGCGCGGGCTACCAACAGGATGAAGCACTCGCGATGGGGTTGTCGTTGCCGTCGGTCTCCGAACGCTTCGAGCGGCTGGAGGAGACGCTGCGGCTGGCGCGTCAAATGTGGGCAGGTGACACGTCGCCGTTCGTTGGTGTCCACTACCGGCTGGAGCATCCGGTGAACAGCCCGAACCCGCTTCGCCGCCCACACCCGCCCATCCTCGTCGGCGGCGCCGGGGAGCGTCGGACGCTCCGGTTGGTAGCGCGATACGCCGATGCCTGCAATCTGTTCGACATCCCCGACGGCGGAAAGATGCTGCGGCACAAGCTCGCCGTGCTCGCCGAGCACTGCGCCGAGACCGGCAGGCCCTACGGCGACATCGAGAAGACTGTTACCACGGCGCTGGCGCCAGGGGAGTCGGCCGCCGAATTCGCGCGCCGATGCACCGACCTGGCCGGCTTCGGAGCCGAGCACATCGTGGTGATCCCTCGCAACGTCGCGTGGACCGCCGAAGCGGTACGCGTCGTCGCCGCGGGCGCTGCGCACGCGCCGCAGCCATAGCCCTACTCGCCGCGGTCGAGTTTCCAGGAGTCGTTGGAGTTCAAGGCGACGAGCAGCAGGCGGATCGCGGCCACTCGGCGTTCCTTGCCCGGCAGTTGGTCGAGTGCGCATTCGGGGTCGGTGGGCGGGCCGAGGTGGGTGCAGCCGCGCGGGCAATCGTCGATGGCGGTCGCCAGGTCGGTGAAGGCGGAGATGACGTCGTCGGGGGTGATATGGGCGAGGCCGAAGGAGCGAACCCCCGGGGTATCGATGACCCAGCCGCCCGCGGGCAGGGGCAGCGCGACGGATTGGGTGGAGGTGTGGCGGCCCTTGCCGACGCCGGAGACGATACCGACGGCCCGATCCGCGTCGGGGACAAGGCGATTCACCAATGTGGACTTGCCGACGCCGGAATGGCCGATGAGCGCGGTGAGGTTGCCGTCGAGTAGTTCGTTGATCGGGCCGAGTGGATCATCGATGCCGCCGTAGACGATGGTGAGGTCGAGATCGTCGAAGGCGGCGGCGAATTCGGATTCGGCGGCCAGGTCGTGTTTGGTCAGACACAGGATGGGTTGCAGCCCACCGGCATACGCGGCGACCATGGCGCGCTCGACGAAACCGGTGCGCGGCGGCGGGTCGGCGAGCGCGACCACGATGAACAGCTGTTCGGCATTGCCTACCACGATCCGTTCGAAGGGGTCGGTGTCATCGGCGGTGCGGCGCAATACTGTTCGGCGTTCGGAAACACGGACGATGCGGGCGAGGGTGTCGGGCCTACCGGACAGATCACCGACCACGTCCACCTGATCGCCGACCACGATCGGGGTGCGGCCGAGTTCACGTGCCCGCATCGCGACGATCGGTCGATCCGGGTCGCCGCCGAGCACGCAACCCCAGCGGCCGCGGTCCACCGCGACAACCATCGCGGATTCCGCATCATTGTGCTGTGGACGGGTTTTCGTGCGGGGACGAGAACTTTTGCCCGGGCGCACCCGGACATCGGATTCGTCGTACTCGCGACGCCTCAGTGTGCCGCTCCCTGGTTCGAGAGTGTCGGATCGAGCATCTGCTCCCACAGCGCGACGAAACCGGGCAGCGTCTTGGCTGTCGTGCCGATGTCCTCGATCTCGATACCAGGCACCCGAAGTCCGAGAATCGCACCCGCCGTTGCCATTCGGTGATCGGCGTAGGAGTGCCAGATGCCACCGTGCAGCGGGGCCGGGATGATCTCCAGCCCGTCCTCGGTCTCGGTGACATTGCCGCCGAGCCGGTTGATCTCGGTGGAAAGTGCCGCGAGGCGGTCGGTCTCATGGCCGCGCAGATGCGCGATACCGCGCAGCCGGGACGGCGAATCCGCCAGTGCGGCAAGGGCTGCCACGGTGGGGGTCAGCTCGCCGACGTCGTGCAGGTCGATGTCGATGCCCGCCAGGCGCTCCGGGCCGCGCACGGTGAGCACGCCGTCGAAGCGGCTCGTCTCGGCGCCCATGCGCACCAGGATTTCCCGGATCACATCGCCGGGCTGGGTGGTGATCCGCGGCCAATGTGGAATGCGCACCTCGCCGCCGGTGATCGCAGCGGCGGCCAGGAACGGTGTGGCATTGGACAGATCGGGCTCGATATCCCAATCCACCGCGCGGATCGGCCCCGGCGCGACGGTCCAGGTCTGGGCCTTGCGGCTATCCGCGGGCGCCTCAACGGCGACATCGGCCCGCCGCAGCATCTCCACGGTCATCTCGATATGTGGCATCGAGGGCAGCGCCTTGCCGTCGTGGTGCACGATCACGCCCTCGTCGAATCGGGCTGCCGACAACAGCAGTCCCGACACGAACTGGGAGGACCCCGACGCGTCGATGGTGACCTTGCCGCCACGCAACGCGCCCTTGCCGTGCACGGTGAACGGCATCGCACTGCCATCGATATCGGCGCCGAGCCTGCGCAGTGCGTCCAAGATGGTGCCGAGCGGTCTGACCCGCGCCTGCTCATCGCCGTCGAATGCCACGTCGCCGCTCGCCAGCGCCGCCACCGGCGGCAGGAACCGCATCACGGTGCCCGCCAGCCCACAGTCGACAGTGCCGCCGCCCAGCGGAGCCGGCGTGACGGTGAGCGTGTCGCCGTCACCCTCGATGCCCACGCCCATGGCGCGCAACGCACCGATCATCAGATTGGTATCGCGACTGCGCAGCGCGCCGGAGATCGTCGAAGGGCCATCGGCAAGGGCGGCCAGGATCAGGGCCCGGTTGGTGATGGATTTAGATCCGGGCAAGGTCACGGTCGCGTGCACAGGGACATCGACATGGGGCGCTGGCCAGAAACTCACTGTTCCATCTTCGCCCATCGCGCAGTCGGACACGCGGGCGGTGCGGTATCTGATCGCACCACCTACAGCGCTGTGGACGCGCAGCACCCCAATCCGCCATCGAGCGTAGTGAAATGGCGGTCCCCACCCCTATCCCCAACCGCCATTTCACTACCCTCGGCGACCCCGCACGGTGCTGACACAGGGGCAGTGCCTTTCGGGCAGCTGCTCGGGACGTAACCACAGCCAGATGACCACGCAGGAACCCCGACACCACGCACCCTGACGTGCGCGCCCCCGGGCCTTCTGACTCAGCCGCCGGGCGTGGCGTCACAGTGCCACCCACCACACCCCCGCCGGGCTTGGGTTCAAGGGGTGGGTGTTGCATCCACCCCTTGAACCCAAGCCCACCCCCAACCACCATTTCACTACGCTCGTTCGAGAATGGGTTCTCGAGAACGGCACCACAGCCAGATGACCATGCCGGAACTCGACACCGCGCACCTGGCTGCGGGAGGTAAGCCGGGGACGGCACCCGACGGGCCCAGCACTGCCCGGTAAACCCCGGGCAGGCACACCTTTCCGGGACGGCATCGTGGTGGGTTCGTTCCCGCAACGCACCCCGCTCGGGTCCGGTTCGGGTGCGCACGTTGCGTTGGGGTGGTTATCAGGGCAGTGCCGGGCACGTCGTGTGCCGTACCCGGCTTTCTCTTCCGCAACCTGAGTAGGCAGGCACACAGCTTCCGGCGTGCGGACTGGCTGTGGTGGCGTTATAGAGATCCACCTTCGAGGGTGTGGTGTTCGCTTCCGGTGTCGGGACTGGCTGTAGTGGCGTCGTAGGGACTCAACTCGAGGGACGTAGCGTCGGCTACTGGCGTGCGGATCGATTGTGGTGGCGCTGTAGGGATTCAACCCGGGTGTGGTGTTTGTGGGTTCCTCTCGACACGAGATCGGGGCGAGGTGTTGCCCAGGCGTGCACCTCGCCCCGATCCGTCCGGGTGCTACTTGTGGCGGCCGTGGAGGAGTGGGACGAGTTTGCGCAGCAGCTTCATGGTGGAGTCGGTGCGCGAGTAGCTCAGTAGCGCCATGCCGGGGATGGCGAAGCGCTGCACGGCGATCGAGTGCGGGCGGGAGAATTCGCGCAGGCCGGGCTCGCCGTGGATGCGGCCGATGCCGGAATCGCCGACGCCGCCGAAGGGCAGGCCTGCGATGGCGGCGAAGGCGAGCACGGAGTTGACCGAGGTGGCGCCGACGCGCAGCCTGCGGGCGATCTCCAGGCCGTTCTTCTTGGAGTACACCGCAGAGGACAGGCCGTACTTGGACTTGTTGGCCAGTTCGACCGCCTCGTCCACGTCGTCCACGGTGCGGATGGTGATGGTCGGGCCGAAGGTCTCCTCGCACACCGCTTCGGAGTTCTCGTCCACATCGACGAGCACCACCGGCTCGATGAACGGCGCCTTGACCGATTCCGGCCCACCGAGGACCGCGGTGCCACCGTTCTTCAGCGCGTCCTCGATATGACGGCGCACGATGTCGACCTGGCTCGGCATGGTCATCGGGCCGTAGGCGGCACCGGCACCGGATCCGGGCTTGATGTCGGTCAGAATGCGCTTCACCTCGGTGACGAACGCGTCGCGCACCGAACGATCCACGTACACGCGCTCCACGCCCGCGCAGGTCTGGCCGCTGTTGGCGGTGGCGCCCCAGGCGACCGCGTCGGCGGCGGCCTTGATGTCGGCGTCACCCGCGACGATCACCGCGTCCTTGCCGCCGCATTCCAGCAGCACCGGGGTCAGCGAGTCCGCTGCCGCGGCCATGATGCGCTTGCCGGTGGCGGTGGAGCCGGTGAACGCGAGCTTGTCCACGCCGGACTTGACCAGCGCCGCGCCGGTGGCGCCGAAACCGTTGATGGTCTCGAAAACGCCTTCCGGCAGTTCCGGATTGGCCTTCTTGAACGCCACGGAGAGGAAATTGCCGATGCTGGTGGAGAATTCGCTCGGCTTGAACACCACGGTATTGCCCGCGGCGAGCGCGTAGGCGATGGAGCCGTTGGGAGTGTAGACGGGGTAGTTCCATGGGCCGATCACGCCGACAACGCCCAGCGGGCGCTGCTCGAGGCGGGCGGAGAAGTTCGACATCAGCACGCCCGGGAAGACTTTCTTCGGCGAGAGGATCTTCTTGGCGTTCTTCGCTGCCCAGGCGATGTGCTCGAGTGCGAGCATCAGCTCCAGGAAAGCGTCGTCGAGCGGCTTGCCGTTCTCCTGGTGGATCAGCGCGCAGAACTCGTCGGAACTCGTGACCAGCTGGGTCGACCAGCGCAGCAGGTGCTTGCGGCGCTCGTCGAAGCTCAGCGTCCCCCAGGTCGCGGCGGCGGTGCGAGCCTTGGCCACTGCCGCGTGCACCGCGTCTTCATCGGCGACGGTGTGCGTGGCGATGACCTCGCCCGTGGCAGGGTCGACCGACGTCAGCGCCGTGTCTGGCGCGGCCGGGGTGGTCTCGATGGTGGTCACGGTGGGTTTCTCCTCTTGCCGGTAACGGCGGCCGGACGTGGCGGTCGGTGCGCGTGCCGGAACGGGCGATGTAAGTTACCGCCCATTCCTTGAGAGAATGCTATGTCAGAACTCTCACGAGGTCACCTACTACCTTCAATTGTTCCCGACTCTGTCGGCCCTCGGTGGGAGTATCGACATATGTGCGGACGATATGCGACGACCACCGATCCCGGCCGGCTTGCCGTCGAGCTGGACGCCATCGATGAGACCGACACCGGCGTCGACGCGCGGACCGGTGGCTTCACCAACTACAACGTCGCGCCGACCACCCAGGTGCTGACGGTCGTCGAGCGCCACGAGCACGGAACCAAAGACGACGATCCGCGGCTGCGGATTCGGCGAATGCGCTGGGGCCTCATCCCGACGTGGACCAAAGCCGCCGAGCCTGGTGTGCCGGTGAAGGGCAAGCCGCTGTTCAATGCCCGCGCCGACAAGGCCGCCACTACCGCGTCGTTCCGCGATGCGGTGAAGTACCGGCGCTGCCTGGTGCCGATGGACGGCTGGTACGAATGGGCCGTCGAGCCCGACGCGCTCGCCGGGGCCAAGGGGAAGGTGGCCAAGCATCCGTTCTACATGTCGGCCGCCGACGGTTCCCGGTTGTACATGGCCGGTCTGTGGTCGGTGTGGCGCGATCGAACGCAGCCGGCGAGCGAGCCGCTGTTGTCGTGCACGATTCTGACCACGGACGCGGTGGGCGATCTGACGCACATCCACGATCGGATGCCGTTGCCGATGCCGAAGGAGCACTGGGGCGCCTGGCTCGATCCGGACCATCCCGCGCCCGCCACCCTGCTGGAGACCCCCAGTGTCGACGCCGTGTCCGGCATCGTGGCACGGCCGGTGCCGGATCTGGTCAACAGCGTGCGCAACAACGGTCCGGAACTGCTGGCCCGGGTATCGGGCGCGGCGGCGGACATCGAGCAGGCCGGGCAGATCAGCCTGTTGTGATCGCCCGGCCTGTCGGTGTCGCTAGCGGTGATTCAGAGCTGGCACTTGACGCTGGCCGTCACAATATTCAGCCCGCACTTGATGATGCCGGTGATCAGGTCGATGATCTTGGTGGTTACTCCACCACCGAGTTTCTCGGCCTTATCGGCCTTTTCATCCTTCGTCTGGGTGCTCCCTTTGCTCGGTGCGTCGTCGGCGCCGAGCCCGTCGAACGGGAAGTCGGCGATCTGAGTCACCGAGGGACTGTTGGGGGCAGCCGCGGCCGCTGGAGCTTGTAGCGCCACCGAACCAAAGGCTAGGACCAGCGCACCGAACAGGGAGACGATCATGGTGCGCAGAGACATTTCGCATCACATCCTCGGGTCGGACGAATCTGGGTCTGTCCAGTAACGCACAGGTGGCACGGAATCCGCGTCGATTACACCGATGTGACCGGCGCGGTGACCGCGTTGGTCAGCCGAACCAGATCGCCGGGCGCGACCTCGATCTCCAGCCCCCGTCGCCCCGCGCTGCACAACACCCGATCCCAGGTCAGCGCGGAGGCGTCCACCACGGTGGGCAGCGGCTTGCGCTGTCCGAGCGGTGAGATGCCGCCGAGCACGTAACCGGTGACCCGTTCGGCCTTCGCTTTGTCTGCCATCGCTGCCTTCGGTGCGCCGAGCGCCGCGGCAGCTGCCTTGAGCGACAACGTATTCGGCACCGGAAGCACCGCGACGGCCAATGTTCCCGTCGACAGCTCGAGCACCAGGGTCTTGAAGATCTGCGCGGCGTCGAGGCCGAGTTCGCCGGCCAGCGCGTCGACCGCTTCGCTGCCGTAGGAATCGGCGCGCGGGTCGTGGGGGTAGGCGTGCACATGGTGGGCGACTCCGGCCTTGGTCAAGGTGCGGATCGCCGGGGTGGAGGCTCCTGCCATGCCGGACACCTTAGTTGCGTGACGGCACAGGCTGACAACGGCTTTTCGATGCCGTGACGTTGCCGTGGGAACACAGTCGGGGCCGAGTCTGTTGACGCAAATACACAAGCAGCCTTGTGCACGACGCGAAGGAGAAGTCGGGTGCCCGTTCTGATCGAGGAACGTCCGGTATGGACCGAGGTGTCGCCGACGAATGACCGGTTCCCGTTCGAAATGCTACTGCCGGTAGATTTGGCAGGTACGGCGATCGAAGGGACACGTGTGACGAGCGACGACGATGTGGTGACCGACGGTGAGGTCGGCGCCGCGGTCGACGAAACCGCGCTGGCGCAGCGGTTCGAGCGGGACGCGCTCCCGATGCTCGACCAGCTGTACGGTGCCGCGCTGCGCATGACCAGGAATCCGGCCGACGCCGAGGATCTGGTTCAGGAGACCTACGTCAAGGCATTCCAGGGATTCAAGTCCTTCAAGGAGGGCACCAACCTGCGCGCCTGGCTGTACCGGATCCTGACCAACACTTACATCAACTCCTACCGCAAGAAGCAGCGTCAGCCCGCGCAATACCCGACCGACGAGATCACCGACTGGCAGCTGGCGGCAACCGCCGAGCACACCTCGCAGGGTCTGCGTTCGGCCGAGGTCGAGGCGCTGGACGCGCTGCCGGACGACGACATCAAGGCTGCATTGCAGGAGTTGCCGGAGGAATTCCGGATGGCGGTGTACTACGCCGACGTGGAGGGTTTTCCGTATAAGGAGATCGCCGACATCATGGGTACCCCCATCGGTACGGTGATGTCCCGATTGCATCGCGGGCGCAAGCAGCTGAAGGGTTTGCTCGCGGACGTGGCGCGTGAACGTGGATTCAACCGCAACGAGGCGGAACGCCAGGAGGTCAAGCAGTGAGTACGGAGCGCGACCCCGATATGGAGCTCGACTGCACGGCGGTGCTCGCCGATGTCTGGTTGATGCTCGACGGTGAATGTGACGCCGCGACCCGAGCTCGGTTGCAGCATCACATGGATCACTGCTCGCCCTGCATCGAGGCATACGGCATCGAGGAGAAGGTCAAGGGTCTGCTGAGCCGCAAATGCGGTGGCGACCGCGCACCGGACTCGCTGCGTGACCGGCTGACCGTGGAGATCCGCCGATCGGTGACGATCGCCCAGGTCGAATCGCCGCAGGCGACCGAATCCTGATCGCGGGCGACCCCCGAAACGACTGAGCGGCACGCTCTTCCGTCCTGGAGGAGCGTGCCGCTCATGTTCTGTCAGCAGAACGGCTCAGGCGTTCGGCCTCTTGCCATGGTTTGCTGCGTTGCCCTTGCGGCTGCGCTTCTTACGACCACGCTTACCCATCGGTAGTCTCCCTTCTGTTGAAGGCCATTGTTTCATGTGTGGTTGGCTGTACCTTCAGCGGATACAGCGCCGACGAGTGAATGGGGTGTCATGGCTGAGGAAGTGCGCGCGGAGATGGTGTCGACAGTGCTGACCGTCGAAGTGACCGTCGGCGACAAGGTAGAACTCGACCAGACCTTGGTGCTGCTCGAGTCCATGAAGATGGAGATCCCGGTGCTCGCCGAGATCGACGGTGAAGTCACCTCGATCGTCGTCGCGCCCGGCCAGGTCCTACAGCAGGGCGACCTGATCGCCGTCATTTCCTGAGCGAACCGAAGCGGCAGACCGAACATGGCGACACTGAGCGAGCTCCTCGCCGAGCACACCGATCTACCCGGCGTCGCGGTAGATCATCTGCAGCGGGTGGTGGGGGACTGGCAGCTGCTCGCCGATCTCTCCTTCGCCGATCTGCTCCTGTGGGTCGGTGCGGGTCCCATTACCGATGGCGCGGACATCGTCTGTGTCGCGCAGTGCCGTCCGACGACGGCGCCCACGGTGCATCCGGAGGATCGGGTGGGCGGGCTTGCCCTCCAGGCCGAACATCCGCAGGTGTTCGACGCATTGGTGACCGGCAAGATCGTGCGCGCCGACAGCGACGTCGAGGCCGAAGGGGTCTACCACCCGCACCCGGTGCATGCCATTCGTGAGGCCATCCCGGTGCGTTGCGGCGACGATGTGATCGCAGTGCTGAGCCGCGACACCGACCTGCAGCGTTCCCGGGTGCGCAGCACCCTGGAGATCGCGTATGTGGCCTGCGCGGACGACCTGTGCCAGATGATCGCCGACGGCACCTTCCCGACCACGGAGGATCGCGCCGCGACGCACTCCAGCCCGCGCGCGGGCGACGGTTTCATCCGGCTCGACACCGAAGGCATCGTGGTCTACGCGAGCCCGAATGCGCTGTCCGCCTATCACCGTATGGGTTTGCAGGCGGATCTGGCAGGCCAGGATCTCGCTGTCACCACACGGTCGCTGATCACCGATCCGTTCGACGCGCAAGAGGTGGTCGGCGATATCCAGGCCGCGCTCGCCGGCCGGACCGGGCGGCGGATGGAGGTCGAGGCCCGCGGGGCGACCGTGCTGCTTCGCACCCTGGTGCTGCGCCCGCACGGCGAGCTGGCCGGTGCCGCGGTGCTGGTGCGTGACGTCACCGAGGTCAAACGCCGCGACCGGGCATTACTCAGCAAGGACGCGACCATCCGGGAGATCCACCACCGGGTCAAGAACAATCTGCAGACCGTGGCCGCGCTGCTGCGGCTGCAGGCGCGTCGCACCGAGAACGAGGAAGCGCAGGTCGCACTGACAGAGTCGGTGCGCAGGGTCACCTCGATCGCGTCCGTGCACGAGATGCTGTCGATGTCGGTGGATGAAGAGGTCGATCTCGACGAGGTCGTCGACCGGCTGCTGCCGATCATGGCGGATGTCGCCACGGTGCACACCGCGCGAATCAAGGTGCGCAGGGCAGGCTCGCTCGGTGTCTTTTCCGCGGAGCGGGCGACGCCGCTGGTGATGGTGCTGACCGAGCTGGTGCAGAACGCCATCGAGCACGCCTTCGATTCCGGTGAGAACGGTTCGGTGACAATTCGTTCCGAGCGGTCGGCGCGCTGGCTGGATGTGATCATCAGCGACGACGGCCGCGGCCTGCCGCCCGGCTTCAGCCTGGAATCCTCCGACCGCCTCGGCCTGCAGATCGTGCGCACCCTGGTCACCGCCGAACTGGGCGGTTCGATCGGCCTGCACCCCGGCGCCGACGTCGGCACGGACGCCGTGCTGCGAGTCCCGTTAGGCCGCCGCTCAGGCCGCTGACCAGGACTGTGGCCTCAACCTCGGGCGATCCCCTTGACAATCAACAACTTTCGATCGCCCCATGATCAACATCCGCCAATCGCAACCCACCTCACGATCGACGCAAGCGCATCCACCAGGTCGCCACAATCCCTACCAACACACCCACTCGCCACGCATGACACCTGCCGAGCGCAGCGAGACCCAGCACTAGAGTTCGCGGCCCGCCCCACCTCCACGCAACAGTTGAAGCGCATCCACCAAGGTCGCGATATCAGCTACCAACACATCCGCTCGGCACGATGACAGTCTCGTGCGAGACCCGACTCCAGAGTTCGCGGCCGCCCCACCCTCACAGCCGCCGAAGCGCATCCTCCAAAGTCGCAAGCTCAACTACTGCCGCCCCCGCTCGGCACGATGATGTCTTCCGAGCGAAGCGAGACCGAGCACCAGAGTTCGCAGCGCATCCCACCGCCACCGCCGCCGAAGCGCCTGAACCGAAGTCGCAAGCTCAGCTACCGACGCCCCCGCTCGGCACGATGATGTCTTCCGAGCGCAGCGAGACCGAGCACTAGAGTTCGCGGCCCGTCTCGCTTCCGAGCCGTCGAAGCGCATGCGCCGCAGGCGCGAGTCTCGACGGCTCGGAAGCGAGACCAAGGGGGCCGCGAACACGCAGCGCCGCAGGCGCTGCAAAAACAATACAGCCCGGCACCTCGGGAGGTGCCGGGCTCAATGCGCTACCGGTCCGGGCTGAATGGCCCGGTAGCGCCGGTCGTCTCGAGAATCAGACGACAGTGCGGGTGCGGGTGCGCGCGTTGCGACGCTTGAGCGCGCGGCGCTCGTCCTCGCTCATTCCACCCCACACGCCGGCATCCTGCCCGGACTTCAGGGCCCAGGACAGGCAGTCGGCGGTAACGGGGCAGCGAGCGCAGACCAGCTTGGCATCGGCAATCTGCGCGAGCGCAGGACCACTGTTACCCACCGGGAAGAACAGCTCGGGGTCCTCATCGCGACAGATGGCCTTGTGGCGCCAGTCCATTCCTCTGCTCCTTTGCTGGGCGCCGCAAAAAGGCGCCTACGGTTTGTGGATCGTTCACTTGTGCGACTCGAATGTTTCCGCACGGTTGCTTGTGAATGCTTTCACGAACACCGTAGATGTCAATAGGTATCCGGTGCACCGTGGGGAAGCTCACGCTCTCAAGGTTCCCCTAGGGGAACCGCCGGGTCCTTTGTACTCGCTCTACCCGGTTTTCGCAGCGCAAACGCGATGTTTTTCGCGCGTTTCGTGCTCAGGAAGGCTGGGGAGCGACGACGGCGAGCACGTCGGGCACAGCTGTGAAATCCACCATGTTGCGTTTTCCGATAAAGTCGCCATCGATTTGCAGGCCGATGGGCTCCGCGGCGACGATCCGCACCGACGGAACATCGTCCTCGCGAAACAGGTTGCGGGACTTGGGGTTTCCATTGGTTGCCAGCAACTGGCGCGCGAGCATGAGGGTCGGGACCACCGCCATCGACCGCACGGCGAACACGCCGAGGCCCGTCTCGAAGGTGGTGCCGGGGTTGGTGTGCACCGGCGTGGAGTTCAGGTAGGTCCATGGGCTGGCGTTCGTTACGAATGCGTAATGGACACCGTCCACCGGTGCGTGTCCCGGGATCTCGATCCGGACGCTCGGCTCCTTGCCTTTTGCGCGGAAGAATTGGCGCACGGTGGTTCGGACGTAGTGGCCGGACGTCGCCGCTCGACCGTTGGCACGGCTGGCGTCGATCGCCTCACACACATCGGCGTCGAGTCCGACTCCGGCGCTGAAGGTGAACCAGCGGTCGTCGGCGATGCCGAGACCGATCTTGCGGTCACTGTCGAGCGTGAGCAGATCGATCAATTGGTTGGTCGCTGTCACCGGATCCGGCGAAATGCCGAGCGCCCGCGCGAAGACATTCGCCGAGCCGCCGGGGATCACGCCGAGCCGAGGCAGCCAGGCCTGACCGTCGTTGAGCTGGGGCAATGGCAGGAAACCGTTGATGGTTTCGTTGACCGTCCCATCGCCGCCGTGCACCACGATCAGATCCATCTCATTGGTCGATGCCCACTGTGCCAATTCCGCCGCGTGCCCGCGATGCTGGGTATGTGCAACGGTCAGCTGGGTCCGGCTCTCCAGGGCGTGTGCCAGCAGATCCCGTGTCGCCGGTGTAGTCGAGGTGGCATTGGGATTCACGATCAGCAACGTCCGCACGCTTCGAAGCCTAATCGGGCGCTGACGGAGGCGGTCCGGCGACAGCCTTGCGTTCGGGCGGGCGCGGGTGGCGGCCGTTTAGGCTTGGCGCGTGGCTGAGACCGACAAGGGCGAGTTTTCCGGTGTGCCGACCACGGTGCGCGGTGCGGGTGGACTGGTGACACTGGAGGGCGGCGTCGCAGTGATCGCGGCGATCGTGCTGGTGGTGCGCGGTCTGCTCGGGCATGACCAGAGCGCGACGAGCGGGTACGGCACCGCGGCGTGGTTCGGCATCCTCGGCGGCGCCGTGCTCGCCGCGGGCATCGGGTTACTGCTCGGCCACCGCTGGGGCCGGGCGATCGCAGTGATCGCTCAGCTGTTGTTGCTGCCGGTCACCTGGTCGTTGCTCACCGACTCGCACCAGCCGGTCTTCGGAGTCCTGCTCGGCGTCGTGGTGATCGCCGCGCTGGTGCTGCTGTTCGCGCCGCCCTCGTCGCGGTGGATGGCCCAGGAGTACGGCATCGATACCGACGGGCCGCGGACCGGATAGCAGTGGTGTTGCTCAGGCTCCGGTGGCGGCGCGCAACGCCTGCCGACAGAGCCGATCGGCCTGCCGAGTCGTCTCGGGTTGCCGGTAGCGCGGGGTGAGCGCCAGCACCTGGGCGCAGGCCGTGTCGAGGTCGATGAGATGGCCGACCGATACGAAGACGGGCTTGACCCCGCTCCTGGTGCGCAGCACGCGGCCGACGATCTGCCCGTCGATGGTGATGTCGGAGGCCACGCCGCGTTCGGGCCCTGGCGCGGTGTAGTCGCCCCATGCCGACTTGGCCACTCCGATGGTCGGCAGTCCGGTGAGCACACCGACGTGACAGGCCAATCCGAACTGTCGTGGATGGGCCAGTCCCTGGCCGTCGCAGACCAGCAGATCTGGTGTGGTGCCGAGCTTTTCGAGTGCCGCGATGGTGGTCGGCAACTCGCGGAACGCGAGCAGGCCCGGCACGTAGGGAAAGGTGACGGTGCCGTGTGCCACCGCGGTGTCGACGGGTTCCAGTGTGGCGCTATCCAATACGACGACAGCGGCGGCGAAGGTTCCGTTGTCGCGATAAGCCGAGTCCAGCCCGGCTACAGTCCGGAACTTTGCTGTACCAAGGATTTTCGTGACAACCGACGGGCGAAGCTCGTCCTGTATCGCCACTGCCTCGTCTGCCGTGGTCGGCCACTCGGCCGGGGCGCTCACCCGCATGTCGGTCCTTGCTCTCGCCCCGCCGCGCGACTACTTGCCGCCGCGGCCGAGTGCGTCCAAGGCCTCGCCCTCGAGCCGGTAGCCGACCCACTCGTCCTGCCCGACGGCGCCGAGTGACTTATAGAAATCGATGGACGGTGTGTTCCAGGTCAGTACCGCCCAATCGACCCTGCCGTAGCCGTTGGCGACGGCTTCCTCGGCGAGCGTGGTCAGCAGCGCCTTGCCGTACCCCTTGCCGCGGGTCTCCGGTTTGACGTACAGGTCCTCCAGGTAGATGCCGTGTGCACCCTTCCAGGTAGAGAAGTTCAGGAACCAGATGGCGCAGCCGACCAGTCCGGTGTCCTCCTCGACCACGTGTGCGAACAGTGCCGGCGCCGGGCCGAAGAGCGCGTTGTGCAGCTGCTCGGCGGTCAATGTGCACTCATCCCTTGCCTTTTCGTACTCGGCTAGGTCGTAGACCAGTTCGACGAGACCAGGCACGTCGGCGGGCGTCGCGCGGCGGATGACGCCGTTGCCGGATCGAGTCACAGGATTGCTCCGTTCGGTGCGGGAACGAGGTTGTGCGCCAGGATGGTTCGCACGTCGTGTTCGTAACCGAGGACGGTGATCGCCCCGGTCGACATGGTGAAGCGGCGGCCCTCCCTGAGGTCCAGCTCGGTCCAGCGGGCGATCAGTGCTCGGGAGAAGTGTCCGTGCCCCACCAGCACGATATCGCGGTCGGCCAGCGTGGGTTCGACGGAGGTCAGCACCCGGTCGGCCCTGGCACGCACCTGGTCGGCGGTCTCGCCGCCAGGCACCGGACCGGTCCAGATGGTCCAGCCCGGGACGGTTTCGCGGATTTCCGCGGTGGTGCGGCCCTCATAGTTGCCGTAATCCCATTCCGCCAGGTCGTCGTCGACAGCGGTGTCGGTGAGCCCCGCCAGCGCGGCCGTGTGCACGGCGCGTTGTCGTGGGCTGGTGCGCACCAGCGGATCGCGCAGCTTCAGCTCGGTCAGCAGCTGACCGGCTCGGCCGGCCTGCTCTTCGCCGCGCTCGGTGAGCGGCAGATCGGTTCGCCCGGTATGGCGGCGCTGGGTCGACCAGGTGGTTTCGCCGTGCCGGAGCAGCACGAGCCGGGCATCATCGAGTGCAGACATGGTTGCTTTCCCGCCTCTCCGCGTCTTCAGGCCAGACTAGCTACTGCGACGGTGGCGTCGGTGGCCGGCGGTGAGGTGACAGGTACCCGGTGAGTTACCCATGTGCTTGCGAAATCGGTCGTCACTGGCCGAGCGCGTACAGCTGCGTGCCGCGCTTTTCCAGCACCGTGGTGCCGAGTACGGCGAGCGAGATGGGGGAGTTTTCGGAGCCCTGGCGATGCACCGGGATGCGGGCTGTCTCGGCGCCGGACGTCGGGTCGAGAGCGGCGAGCGCTCCGGTCACCGGAACGAGCAGCTTGCCTGCCATGAATGCGGGTCCGCCGAGGGCGTTCGGGGTGGTCCACAGTGGGTCGAAAGTGCTGGCACTCAACGCGATCACGCTGTTGCCGGTGAAAACGAAGAAGGCGGAGCTGATGCGAGTTGTCGTCGCCTTGTCGGTCAGCGGCGCGGAAAGTTGGTGCACCATAAGCGGATTCCCGGTGCCGTCGTAGACGGCGAGCCGTGGTGTCGCGGCTTCCACGCCCGGGGCCGCGGGCCCGCCGGGTAGGTACAGCACAATTCGGTTGTCCGACACCGCGATCACCCGGGCGTCGGCGGAATCGGTCCCCGGCCCCATCAGCACGTGCGAGCCGTGTTCCTCGGGGACGGTGTTGTCTTTCGGTGCCGGGTTGAGCACGGTCAGCCGGTCGGCAGGGTCTTCCGGGCAGCGCTCCAGTACCGCGACCCGAGAGGCGCTCGACCCGGCCGACAGTAGGGAGCAGCCCTTGCGTGGTTGAGTTTTCACATTCACCGGCGCGTCGACATAGCCGTATTCGAGGGTGCGCACGAGATCCGAGCGCCACATCTCCAGCCGCTGCGGTCCCTTGGCGAGCACGTAGGTGCCGTCGACGGACAACTGCAGCGTCTCGTCCATGTAGCTGCTGCGAGCGGTGCGCCGCGAACCGTCCTCGCCCGCGAGCAGGGTGGCTTGGCTGCAGCCCCGCTGATCCCGGTACACCGCGACCACCGTGCCGAATTGCGACTCCACCCCGCACAACGGCATGTCGCGGCGATACAGCCACAATTGCGCACCGGACTGTGGATCGCGGCCGACGACGGTGCCGTCATCGCCGGTGATCACCGCGCCACCGGCGACGAGGGCGCGTGCGGTCGCCGCGTCGGGCGCGTGCCACAGTTCGTGCAGGGCGGTCGGCAACTGTTCCGCGGCGGGCGGCGTCGGCACGGGATGTTCCGCGGTCAGCGACTCGGTGCCGTTGGCGTCGCCGCGCGCCCACACCAACGCCGCCGCGATCGCCACGAGCACGGCGATCGCGACTGCGGAGATGATGTCGGCGCGCGTCCGCCGCTCAGGTTCGAGCACGATTGCGAGAGTAGCGGATCCGCCGGACTAGACGGATGCCGTGGCTGCGGCGCCTACTTCTGTGGTGATGCCGTTGCCGTTCTCGCTGCCGTTCTCGCCCGCGGGCTTGCGCCGACGACGTCGACGTCGCGCGGGCTGGTCGGCCGCCGCGGCGTCGTCACCGCCGTTGTCCGCGCTCGCGCCCACCTCGGCGGTACCGTTGTCGGAGCTGTCGGCCACGGCGGTGCCGTTGTCGGCACTACCGATGTCTGCACCGGCGGTGTCCGTGGTCGCGTCGGCATCCCCTGCGGGTTTGCGCCTACGGCGACGTCGACGGGCAGGCTTCTCGGAGTTCTCGTCCTCGGCCTCGCCGTTGTCGACGGGTGCCACGGTCTCGGAGGACGTTGCGACCGTGCCGTCCTCGGTGCCGGTGACATCGGCCGGGTCGATCGGCTCCCCGGCCCTTGTCCGCCTGCGGTTGCGCTTGCGTGGGGCACGCGCGGGCCGCTCGACGACAACGGCGTCCTCGTCGCGCTCCACCTTCGGCTTGCGGACGGTGCCCGTCACGCCCTCCGGGATGCCGAGCTCCGAGTAGAGGTGCGGTGAGCGCGAGTAGGTTTCCACCGGCTCCGGGATACCGAGACCGAGCGCCTTATCGATGCCCGCCCAGCGATTGAGTTCGTCCCAGTCGATCAGGGTGATCGCGACGCCGGTGCGCCCGGCACGGCCGGTGCGGCCGATCCGGTGCACGTAGGTCTTCTCGTCCTCCGGGCACTGGTAGTTGATGACGTGCGTGACGTCGTCGATGTCGATGCCGCGCGCCGCGACATCGGTCGCGACCAGCACATCGATGGCGCCCTTGCGGAACTTGGTGAGCGCCTTCTCCCTGGCGATCTGTCCGAGGTCACCGTGCACCGCGCCGACGGAGAACCCGCGCTCGGCCAGGTCGTCGGCCACCTTTTGCGCGGTGCGCTTGGTGCGCGTGAAGATCATCGTCGCGCCGCGAGTCTCGGCCTGCAGAATGCGGGCGATCAACTCGCTCTTGTCGAGCGCGTGCGCGCGGTAGACGAACTGCGCGGTGCGGTCGTGCACGGCGGAATCGTGCGGCTCCTCGGCCCGGATGTGCGTCGGCCTGCTCAGGAAGGTGCGGGCCAGGGTGATGATCGGGCCCGGCATGGTCGCCGAGAACAGCATCGTCTGGCGCTGCGTGGGCACCATGCCGAGAATGCGTTCGATATCCGGCAGGAAGCCGAGGTCGAGCATTTCGTCGGCCTCGTCGAGGACCAGCACGCCGACCTTGCCGAGGATCAGGTGGCCCTGATCGGCCAGGTCCATCAGGCGGCCCGGGGTGCCGACCACGACGTCGACACCGGAGCGCAGCGCGGCGATCTGGGACTCGTAGGGACGGCCGCCGTAGATCGACAGCACGCGTAGCGGGCCCTGATGGTTCTTCAGGTACTTGCTCGCGTTCTCGAGATCCTGGGTGACCTGGATACACAGCTCGCGGGTCGGCACGATGATCAGTGCCCGTGGGGTGCCGTCCAGCGGTGTGGTTCCGGTGTCGGCGGTGGCAATGCGGTGCAGCAGCGGCACACCGAATCCGAACGTCTTACCCATGCCGGTGCGCGCCTGACCGATGAGATCTTCACCGGCGAGCGCCAACGGAAGGGTGAGTTCCTGGATCGCGAAAGTGCGTTCGATTCCGATCTCGCCGAGTGCGCGCACGATTTCCTCGCGCACGCCCAATTCGGCAAAAGTCGGTGCAGTGTGGGTTTCGTCCAGTTCGGCGGTCAGCAGCGTGTCTGCCAAGCCCGGTTCCTGTTCGACAGTGATCTTGCTCAGGTTCGTGCCTTTCCTCGTTAGCGCGTCACGCGCGCACGAGGCGTGGGGCGGACCGGTCGGCCCGCGACAACCACGTATCCGCCTGTGATGCTCACTCCGGCTACAGCCTGATGTCAGCGGGTGCCGTACGGCAGCTACCTGGAGACATCGGCGCGGCGCTGTGGTGATGCGGATCTGGTGCGCGCACATTTTCCTGGACGTCGAAAACCTCGCACCCGGTGCCCGTGTGACCATGCGATCCGGCGACTCGGTCGGGCGAAACTTTTCGTTGTCCGCAGTGATTGTAGCGTGATATTGTGCACGGCTCGAATTGCTGCCGCGATAAATTCGACACAAAAGTCCGGTTTCCTCGTGCGGCTCGCCGACGTACGCTGCGCCACATGGCAATTCATCTTGCGCGACGAATCTGGACCAGCCTCGAACCACTGCACGACGTGGTGTATTTCGCAGCGCCGATCAAGGACGCCGGAGTCGCGATCGGCCTGCGCGGATATTGGCAGACATACTTCGCATTTCGGGCTGCCCCGCTCGGCGCTGTGACGGCGGGCACCGTGGTCGCGACCTTTGCCGGGTTCCACCCCGACATGGTCGGCAAAGCGCTGCCGGATGCCTGGACCAGGTCCAGCCCGCAGCAAAGCCTCGAGGCCAGGCTCGCCGTGTCGACCGGGCTGTTGCGCGGCGCGGGTGCGGGGAATGCCGAATGTGCGCGCGGCGTCGAGTTGCTGACACCGGTGCTGCGCGCGGCGGATTCGACCGGGCGGGCGCTGTTCGCGGCGAATGCCGAATTGCCGTTATCGGAGGATCCGGTCGCCGCGCTGTGGCAGCTCACCACGTCGTTGCGCGAGCACCGTGGTGACGGGCATGTGGCCGCGCTGGTCGCGCACGGACTGACCGGTGCGCAGGCATTGGTGATCCAGGTGGCCGCAGGCAAGGTGCCGGCGTCGGTCATGCGGTCCGCGCGCGGCTGGTCGGAGCAGGAGTGGTCCGACAATACCGACGAATTGCGCGCACGCGGCCTGATCAAGGGCGAGCCGACGAGTCCGTCACTGACGGTCGGCGGTGCGGAGTTGTTGCAGCGGGTCGAGGCGAGCACCGACGATGCCGCATGGAACGGCGCGCTCTCGACCTTGTCGCAGGATGCGAGTGCTGAGCTGATGTTTGTCCTCGCACCACTGGTGAAGCAGGTACAGGCATCCTTGGTGCCGCCGATCAACCCCATCGGAATGGGGCACGCATAGCCGCAAACCCGACTTGCCTGTTACTGCCGGTACCGGCGGTGTGAGAGATTTTGTCTGTGAGCCTCGCAGACACCGTCTCCATTGCCGCCCGCAATGCCTGGGCGCTGACCTTCGGCCCCGGCGTCGAGGCGCCGGACCCCACCCTGTCGACGGTGCTTTCCGATGAACCGCACCGACAGCTGCGCCGCTTCGAAGGCCCCGAACCCGCCGGCGCCGCACCAGGGTCGGCGGTCCTGCTCGTGCCGCCGCTCGCCGCGCCCGCCAGCTGCTTCGACCTGCGGCCCGATCAGAGCCTGGCTCGGTTCCTGCTCGACACCGGCCGCACGCCGTATGTCGTCGACTACGGCGAGATCACCTTTGCCGATCGGCGGATGGGCTTCGAGGACTGGATCGACGACATCCTGCCGGAGGCGATCCTGCGCACCTCCGCCGATCAGGACGGTCGGCCGGTCGATCTCGTCGGCTGGTCCATCGGCGGGACGTTGGCGCTGCTCGCCGCCGCCGCACACCAGCAGCTGCCGATCCGGTCCATCACGGCGGTCGGCTCGCCGCTGGACTACGACAAGATGACCGGCATTCCGCAACTGCGTGCAGTCGCCAAGCTCACCGGCGGAATCGCGACCTCGACGGCCGTGCGCGCGGCGGGCGGCATCCCGGCCGCGCTGACGCGGTTCGCCTACAAGATCACCGCATGGGACAGGGAACTGACCCGCCCGTGGTTCGTGGCGAGCAATATCGCGCGCACCGAAACGTTGGCGAGGATGGAGACGATCGACCGCTTCATGGCCGAGATGCCGGGGTATCCCGGCCGCTTCTACGGCCAGCTCTGGGGCAGGCTGATCCTCAACAACGACATCGGCCGCGGTGTCGTGCACCTGGGCCGGCGACGGATCGAACTGGCACAGGTGACTGCGCCGGTGCTGCTTGTCGGCGGGCCGACCGATGTCATCACCCCGGCCGCCGCGGTCGAGGCGGGCACTCGGACCCTCGCCGGCGCCCAGTCCGTGCGGTACGAAACGGCCCCGGGCAGCCACCTCGGCATCCTCGCAGGCCTGACCGCTCGCGACACCACCTGGACCTATCTCGACAAGTTCCTGCGGGAAGCTGCGCGAGTCGGGTACTAGGCTGTGTGGCATGGGAGCCCAGTCATCTGCCGCGCTAGATGTTTCGTCCATCGCCGCTGGCCACTCGGGGGTCACCGAGCTGTTCGCGGTGCTCGCCTACGGTGAGATTTCCGCCTTCTATCGACTGGCCGAAGAGGCCAAGCTGTCCCCGACACTGCGCGGCAAGGTCGCGGTCGCGAAGATGGCGGCCGCGGAGATGCGGCACTTCGAGACCCTGGAGTCGGCACTGGCCGAGCGCGGCCTCGACATCTTCGACGCGATGGCGCCTTATGTGCGGGCACTGGATGCCTACCACGACTCCACCGACCCCTCGACCTGGCTCGAGTCGATGGTGAAGTTCTATGTCGGCGATGGCATCGCCGCCGACTTCTACACCGAGATTGCCGGCGCTCTTACTCCCGAGGTCGCCGCCGTGGTCCGGGACGTGCTCGCCGAGACGAGCCACTCCGAATTCGTGGTGGAGGAGGTGCGGCGCGCGGTCGCGACCAGCCGCTCCGAACGCGACCGACTCACCCTCTGGGGCAGGCGGCTGCTCGGCGAGGCCATCACCCAGGCGCAATACGTGATGGCCCAGCGCGACGAACTCACCGAGCTGGTGCTGACCGCGACCGGCGATCTCAACGGCATCGCGGCGCTGTTCGAGCGCATGCAGGCCAGCCACGCCGAACGCATGGCCGTGCTGGGTATCTGACCCGGTTACTCGTTGACGGCGCGCTTGGACACCAGGCGCAATTCCGGGACGCGGACCTGGGCGTGTGCACTGAGCCAGACCATGATGCTCTGGTCGTTGCCCGCGTCCAGCGTTTCGAAGGCGACCTTCATGGCGCCGTGCTCGGGATGGTCGAGATCCAACTCGGCGACGAGGCGCTCCTGCAGGCGATGCGGCTGCCAGCGCCCCGCGAAATCGGGATGGTGATGCAATGCCTCGATCAGCTCGAGCAGCTGTTCGTCGCCGGGCCAGCGCAGTTTGGCCCGGCACAGCTCGGCCGAGAAAACATCCGCCGCCTCCGACCAGTTCCGCACGACCTTTCGTGCCAGCGGGTGCATGAAGGTGTACCAGGCCAGATTCACCTGCGCCGGATCGTCGAGGAGGCCGAGCGGGGTCGCGAGGTCCTCCCATGCCGGATTCCAGCCGAGCACGTTCAGCCGTCGGCCCACGACGAAGGCCGGCGTGGGATGCAGCGCCCGCAGGATCGTCTGGATGCCGGGGCTGAGGGTTTCCTCCGCGGACGGGGTCTTGGGGCACCGTTCCTCGTTGCTGGAGGTCAGGGCGAGCCAGCCGAAGTGATTGCGGTCCTTGCCTTCCAGCAGCAGCGACTTGGCCAGCGCATCGATCACCGCCACCGAGGGGTTGGTGTCTCTGCCCTGTTCCAGCCGGGCCAAGTAGTCGGCGCTGACCCCGGCACGGACCGCGACTTCCTCGCGGCGTAGCCCGGGGGTGCGGCGGCGCCCACCCTCGGGCATCCCGACATCCGACGGCCGCAATTCGCCGCGGCGCGCGATCAGGAATTCCGCGAATCCGTTTCGTGCCATGTTTCCATCGTGCCTCGTCCTGGGATGGTTATCCGCGCCCTGTCAGGTCCAGGATAACGGCGGTCTGGCTACCCGATGGCGGCGCGACAATCGTCGAAGCATGACAATTTCTGAATCCAATACCGCAGCCGCCACTTCGCTCAGCACGGGTTCTTGGGCGCTCGATCCGCTGCATTCCTCGGTCGAGTTCAGCATCAGGCATCTCGGCATTGCCAAGGTTCGTGGTCGGTTCTCGCGTTTCGAGACCGAGTTCGTCGTCGACGAATCCGGCGCGGCCACCATCGGCGCGGTCATCGATCTGGACTCCTTCGACACCGGTAACGCCGATCGGGACGCCCACGTCCGCAACGCGGATTTCCTGGATGTGGCCAACCGGCCGACGCTGTCCTTCCGTGCCACCGAACCGGTCCTGATCACGGAGTCGTTCGTGGTGGGAGGTGTGGCGTCGCTCGGCGCCGTCACCAAGCCGATCACGCTCGAGGTCGAGTGGGGCGGGGTGCAGGAGTTCGGGGCCACCGGCGATCGGCACGCCGGATTCTCGGCGACCGGCACGATCAAGCGCACCGATTTCGGCGTCGGCGGACCGCTGCCCGGCATGCTCAGCGACACCGTGAAGATCGAACTGGAAATCCAGCTCATCGAGCCCAAGTAACCGGCGCGACCCTGTTCGCTGAGAGCGCAGGTGGTCGTGTGCCTGCGCGAGGTGGCCCTGCACTAGCCTTGATCGGACAGCGAAGAGCGCTCGGGCGGACCAAGGTCCGCACGCCGCACAGGACTCTAGGTTCGGAGGTTGGCCGTGGAGGTCAAGATCGGTATTTCGGATAGCCCGCGGGAGATCGTGATCGTCAGCTCGCAGACTCCCGACGAGGTCGAGGCGCTGGTGACCGGTGCGTTGAGCGGCGAAAGCGGCGTTGTGGCGCTGACCGACGAGAAGGGGCGCAAGTTCCTGATCCAGGCCGCCAAGGTCGCCTATGTCGAGATCGGCACGCCCACCGGCGGCCGGGTCGGTTTCGCCGCCGTCTGAGCTCGTCCGCCGCGTATTCGGGCCGAACCACCGGGTGTCGCAACTGTCGTTTCGAAGGACGACGGTTGCGACACCCGCTGCGTTTCATCGGACCTACCGTACGAGCAGACGAAATCGGTCGTCCCGGAAGAGTCTCCGGAACGACCGATGATCTCCGGAACGACCGATGAATGCCGGGAAACGCTCAGCCGATGGGGTGCAGCGGCACGTGTGACAGGCCACCCCAGGCCAGCTGAACGGTGGTGTCGACCGCCTCTTCCTTCGGAATCGGACGGTCCGCCTCGAGCCAGTAACGGGCGGTGAACTGGCTGGTGCCGACCAGGCCGACCGCGAGGATCCTGGCGCGATACGGGTCCAACCCGGAATCGTGCGCCACCAGATCGAACACCGCGTCGACACAGGCCTCGGTGGCCTGCTCGACCCGGCGCTGCACCTGCGGCTCGCTGGTCAGATCCGACTCGAAGACCAGCCGGAAGCCCTGCATCTCATTGTCGACGAAGTCGAAATACGCCTGCACCGCGGCGCGCACTCGCTGCCGGTTGTCGGTGGTGGAGCGCAGCGCCTGCCGGACACTCGACACCAGCATGTCGACGTAGTTCTGCAGCACCGCCAGATAAAGTTCCAGCTTGCTCGCGAAGTGCTGATAAAGCACCGGCTTGCTGACGCCTGCACATTGAGAAATCTCGTCCATACCCGCGGCGTGGTAGCCGCGCTGGACGAAGACTTCGCTTGCCGCCGCGAGCAGCTGTAGCCGTCGCTCGTCGCGTGGAAGCCGGGTACCGCGTTTGGTCGGTGCCACGGCGGCGGACGACGATCTGCGGGACGTCATCCGGTCCACGAGGTCAGTCATTTTCGGCTCTCCCAGTCGATGCCCCGGCAAGAGGGGATGTACACCGGGTATCCCAAGAACGATACCCGTTCATCGACCATATGCGGACCCGGGTTCCCACTCCTGCCCGCTGGTGAGAAATGTCGCAGCAAACCGCGTCTGGAGGTGTGCCCGGCTTTCGGGTCTTGTGTGTTGTGAGAGTCTGGTGTGTGTGACCGACCGACCGGAAAGACCCGGCGGCGGGCGAAATGCGCACCGCCCCGCCGGCTCCGACGCGTCCGGTTCTGCAGGGGCAGGCCCCCCGGCGCGGTCCCGAACCACCCGTGATCCTGGCGGGGTCGAGGTCTATGACCCGCTGAGTCTGTACCAACCCGCGAACCGATCCCACCAGCCGTTGCGGGCCCGCTGGGATCCCACCGCACCCGACGAGGGCCGTCAGCGGCCTCGGCCGGAACGCGATACCAAAAAGCAAAGTGCACTGGGCAGATTCGTATCCACTTATGGTTGGCGCGCCTATGCGCTTCCGGTGCTGTTCGTGGTCACCGTGCTGGTGATCGTGGACGCGGTGCGCAGCGGACCGGACGCGGCGGGCACTGCGAGCGGCGCGCCGGGATTCGGGCGGCTGAGCCCACACGCGGCATCCGCCGGCATCATCGGCGCACCGCCCGGCGACGGCCACTTCCCGACCGATCTGCCGTCCGGGGCACTGCCCGACGGTGGCGCGTTCACCGAAATCGGTACCGGCGCTTGGCATGTGGTGCCGGGGACCACCGGGCAAATCGGTACCGGCACCGAGTTCAAGTTCAGCTACACCGTCGAGATCGAGGACGGAGTCGACACGTCCGGATTCGGCGGCGACCAGTCCGTCGCCAAGATGGTCGACTCCACCCTGGCCAACCCGAAGAGCTGGGCGCACGACAGCAAGTTCGCTTTCCAGCGTATCGATCAGGGCCGACCGGACTTCCGCATCTCGCTCGCCTCGCGCGAATCCTCGCGCAAGGCATGCGGTTTCGACATCCCGATCGACTCCTCATGCTTCAACGCCGACCAGCACCGGGTGGTGCTCTCCGAGGTGCGCTGGGTGCGCGGCGCGATCGCCTACGAGGGCGACATCGGCTCCTACCGGCAGTACCAGATCAACCATGAGGTCGGTCACGCCATTGGTTACCACCAGCATCAGCCCTGCGAGACCGACGGTGGACTCGCGCCGGTGATGATGCAGCAGACCTTCGGCATCAAGAACAATGACATCGCCGCGCTCGATCCCGACGGCGTGGTCCCGATGGACGGCAAGCGCTGTCGCTTCAACCCCTGGCCTTACCCCCGCGGTTAGAGCGGCCCGCGAATGCGGGACGATGGGGCGGGAAGAACGGTCCGGTCGTCGGTGTTGGATAAAGAGGAGCTGCGCCAGGAGCGCAGCTACCGCACTGCGATCGGCCAATTCGATTCGAGGAGTCCTGGACGTGTCATCACCTAAGTCCCTCCCGCCGCTTGTCGAGCCGGCCGCGGAGCTGACCAGGGACGAGGTCGCCCGCTACAGCCGTCACCTGATTATCCCGGATCTGGGGGTGGACGGGCAGAAACGGCTGAAGAACGCCAAGGTGCTGGTGATCGGCGCAGGCGGACTCGGCTCGCCCGCGCTGCTGTATCTGGCGGCCGCCGGTGTCGGCACCCTCGGCATTGTCGAGTTCGACGAGGTCGACGCCTCGAACCTGCAGCGGCAGATCATCCACGGCGAGTCCGATATCGGACGCCCGAAGGCCGACAGCGCGCGCGACTCGATCCTGGAGATCAATTCCGGCATCGACGTCCGGCTGCACAAGATCCGGCTGGAGCCGGAGAACGCGGTCGAGTTGTTCGCCGATTACGACCTGATCGTCGACGGCACCGACAACTTCGCCACCCGCTACCTGGTCAACGACGCGGCGGTGCTGGCGGGCAAGCCCTATGTCTGGGGCTCGATCTATCGTTTCGAGGGTCAGGTCTCGGTGTTCTGGGAGGACGCACCGGACGGCCGCGGCATCAACTACCGCGATCTGTACCCGGAGGCGCCGCCGCCCGGGATGGTGCCTTCCTGCGCCGAAGGCGGCGTGCTCGGCGTGCTGTGCGCCTCGATCGGTTCGGTCATGGTCACCGAGGCGATCAAGCTGATCACCGGTATCGGCGAGCCGCTGCTCGGGCGGCTGATGGTGTACGACGCACTGGACATGAACTACCGGACCATCAAGCTGCGCCGGGATCCGGAGCGCCAGCCGATCACCGAGCTGATCGACTACGAGGCGTTCTGTGGTGTGGTGTCCGAAGAGGGCATGGTCGCCGCGGCCGGTTCCACCATTACCGCGCGTGAGCTGAAGGAGCTCATCGATGCGGGCAAGGAGATCGAGCTCATCGACGTCCGTGAGCCGGTCGAGTGGGACATCGTGCATATCGATGGTGCCACGCTGATTCCGAAGGACCGCATCCTCTCCGGTGACGCGCTCTCGGAACTGCCACAGAACCGGCCGATCGTGTTGCACTGCAAGACCGGTGTCCGGTCGGCGGAGGCTCTCGCCGCACTCAAGCGCGCCGGTTTCGCCGACGCCACCCATCTGCAGGGTGGTGTCATCGCCTGGGCCAACCAGGTCGATCCGTCACTGCCGGTGTACTGACGCGTTCCTGCTCCGGCGCCGCTCGGGTCCCGTCATGGGTCCCGGTGGCGTCGTGGACGGGCCGTCGGATCCTACGGCGCGGCGTCCTTTATGGGGCAGATGCTGGGAGTACGGTACGGCCGTGACTTCTGTGGAACCTCCCGAGCACGTGCGTGCCACGTTCGGTCTGCGCGAAGTGACCCCGGTTTCGCTGGGAGATTGGGACGGCGGCTGGCGTCTCGGTGATGTGGTGCTCAGTCCCGTTGCCGATCATGCCAGAGCGGCGTGGTCGGCAAAGGTGCGCGAGACATTGAAGGTCGACGGGTTGCGACTGGCCCGCCCGGTCCGTGCGACCGACGGCCGGTATGTCGTATCTGGTTGGCGCGCAGACACTTTCCTGGAGGGGATTCCCGAGCCGCGCCACGACGAGGTGATCTCGGTGTCGCTGCGACTGCATCAGGCCACGGCGAAACTGGAGCGGCCCCGTTTTCTGGTGCAGCCGCCGGTGGCACCGTGGGTGGACGTGGATGTGTTCGTCGCGGCCGACCGTGCCGCCTGGGAGGCGGTGCCGCTGCGCAGCCTGCGGTCCGGGGGCACGCCGCCGGCCACCTCGCAGGACGGCGTGCGCAGCATGGAGCTCATCGGCCAGTTGGCCACCTTGCGCAAGCCGGTGCAGTCGCCTGCCCAGTTGGTGCACGGTGACTTGTTCGGCACCGTTCTTTTCGCAGGCGCGCTCACCCCTGGCCTCACCGACATCACCCCCTATTGGCGCCCGGCGCCATGGGCGGCCGGGGTCATCGTGGTGGATGCGCTGGCGTGGGGCGGCGCCGACGACGGCCTGCTCGAGCGCTGGTCCGATCTTCCGGAATGGCCCCAGATGTTGTTGCGCGCGGTCATGTTTCGGCTCGCCGTGCATGCACTGCACCCGAGGTCGACCCCGGAGGCCTTCCCCGGTCTCGCTCGCACCGCGGACATGGTCCGACTCATGCTCTGAGGAGTTGTTGATCTTCTGCTGCGGCCCGCCGGGAGGGGGGACTGTGGCCTGCGTCACGATTGCACTATGCTCTGACAACCGCTGCGGTCCGGCGGCTGTGTTCTGCTTCGGCGACTGCCCCGATTGTTCGGCAGTCGCCCATGCTCTGACGGTTGCAAACCTGGCTCGGCAGGTGTCGGTGTCAGGTTGGATCTACCCTTGCGGAGGCCGCGCGAAAAGTGTGGCGCCCGTGCTAATTTGGACGAAGTCGCCGGTGCGGTAATCCGTTGGGTTGCTTGATGTCTGCGACATGGGGTGAGGACGGCGGCAGGTGAGAATTCAGCCTCGGGCACAGATTTTGAATGTTTGGAAGACCTTGATCGCCACCTGCTATAAGGACGGCGAGTGGCAGTGGGGCGGTCGGGACGGCACCAACTCGATCAGTGATGCCGAGCAGTTGCTGTGCCTGCTGTATCCCGCCACCGAAATCAATGTGCTAGCGCTCGACCGGCCGGACGATATGGCCGAGGACGTCAAGGACACCCTCGAGGCGATGGGCGGCGCGACGCGGATCGGTGAGGTCATCGTCCGCGTGCTCGAGGAGTACATCGAGAAGCACACCGACCCCGAAGGTGAGCCCGAATTCGCTGCAGGAAGCTATCTTCGGGCCAACGGCGGGCTCGAGCCGACTTCCGCGCAACGCGAGATCGAGGTCGTCGACTCGTACTCCATGTCGTTGACCCTCAGCATCGCGGCGCTGGGTTTCCTTCGTGTCTTCAGAGGGTTTGTGCAGGGACAGACCTACGATGAAGCCAAGGAACTCGGCGAACGCATCCACGTGCTCAGCGCGAAGATCAGTATCCGGCTGACGTCGGCGATGGTCGGTCTGCTGCGAAGTTTCGTGGTCAACACGGTGTCGACGAAGTCGGAACCGGGCGAGACGATCGTCAGAATGTTGAACCAGACCGGTCAGCCTCCGAAGGTGATGGCGGAGAACATTATTCGCGGTCTGGAACCGGTGCGTACCCAGCTGCGCGGCATCAAGCTCGCTACTGTTCCCGGTGCCGAACTCGGTGCCGAAGACATGCTCTTCGAGTGTGGTTGGACCTGGGGCATCGCCAAGAAGGCCGACAGTATCGATTTCGTGCAGGCCAAGATCGCCGATCAGCCCGGCACCGCGGATCCACGCCCATATCTGTATTTCAGCGTCGTCGCGCTCGACGGCATCAACGACCTCACCTCGCAGCGGACCCGGCAGTTGGACCTGCTCGACGAGACCCAGCGCAGGTTGGCCGAGGCGTTGCAGACGCGCTGGCATCTCACGCAGCTCTACTGGTCGACCGTTGCCCGGTTCGGCGCCGGTCGCTGGCCGCTGGAAGACATCCCGTGGCGAACCTCCGACGGTCAGGAATCCGACTACTACAGCCTCGTCGTTTCCGCGGTGCTGATCCAGGATCTGGTCAACCGCACCGCCAATGACGAGGATCTGACACGAGCGGTGGAGATCTTCGACGAATTGGCCCGGCGTGGCCGGATTACCCGACGCGTCACCAAGGACGACCCCTCGGTGGCTGTGCATGTGCCCGGGGTGCGGATGTCACTGGTCGGCACCGAGGACATCGGCGAGGGCCCCAGGCTGTCCTGGATTGTCTCCGACTTCGCGCCGGTGCTGCTCAAACGAATTCTGCAGGCGGCAAGATTGTCCGGCAATGTGACCGCCCGCGACCGTTTGATGGAACTCGCGAAATCGGTGATGGAGCACCTGGATTCGCGGGTCATCCAGGAGGGGCCGGCCGCCGGCCTGTGGGACGATTCCGCACGCGCCTTCGGTCTGACGGACACCTCGCCGTCGCAGCCGTCGTGGTATCTGACGGAGCGGGTGATCGAGGGTCTCGTCACCGCCGACCGCACCTATCGCTCGCTGCCCTTGCGTCCGGTGACACTGGTCGATGACGCGGTGGCGCTGCTCAACGAGGCCGAACATTTGCTCAATCGTGAATTGCTCGAGGTCAATGCCGCCGACTTCACGGCCAACCGAAGGGCTCTCGCGCGGATCGAGCGCCATCTCGACCGAGCACGACGGTTGATCGACGAAAGGCCGGGAACCGCAGTCGTTCTCACGATGCGAGCGCTGGACCAACTCGACGAGTTGGCTTACGCCGACCAGGACGCGATGAGGAGCAACTGACGCCATGCTCGTGTTCTCGACCTCCGACAAAGGTGGCACCGGCCGTTCGGTGACCAGCTGCAACATCGCTTTTCGGCTGTGTATGAGCGGCAAGAACGTCGCGTATCTGGATTTCGATTTCGGCTCGCCGACCGCGGGAGCGCTGTTCGAGATCGGAGCCGTGGAACGTGGCATTTCCGACGGCACCGGGCTGCACTCCTATCTGCTGAACGAGAAAGAGACGACGACCAGAATCGATGTGCGCGCCAAATCCGATCGTGTCGAACTGTGTCGCATGCCGATGCGTTCCGGAAAGCTCGTATTATTCCCAGGCGATGAGGGCGGCGCGGAATTCCCGACCACCGGAACCGCCATGGTCGAGCAATGCGTGAAGTTGCTTTCGAAGGTGATGGGTGAATTCCATGTCGTCATCGTGGATCTCAGCGCGGGGCGTTCGGCGGCGGCACAGCTCGTGCTCGAGGCGACAGCACATCCGCAGCTCGCCGAAGAGACCATCCGCTGGTTGATTTTCCACCGCTGGACGCGACAGCACATCATGGCGGCCAGCGCGCTGGTGCACGGTCCGAGTGGCCTGCTGGAGTCCGGCGTCGGGTACGGGCACGACGAGAAGAAGCTGCGCGAGTCGATTCGGTTCATTCGAACGGCGGTCCCCAACCCGTTCACGCAACCGGGCAACGACGAATCCGCGCAGGCCCGATGGCTGCTGAAACAGAATGCGGCGCTCAAAAAGCTGGCGTCCACCAAGAAACTGGGCCAGAGCACGCTGCTCGGGGAAACACCGATGGAGCCGATGCTGCAGTGGCGCGAACAAGTGATCCTCGACGCCGATGTCGACGCGAAGATCGCCAATGTCGAGACCACCACTGCTTTCGGTGAACTTGCCCGTCAGCTCACCGATGACGCTGTGTGGGAAACGTTCTGACCCACCCCCTTCCAGGAAGGATTTCGATCGCCAGTGGAGACCGCTGCGGGCTACAGCGAGGCGACGGCAAGCGCGACGATCACGTCGGCGCCGCTTTCGCATCTGTCTATCGAGGTCGGGCATTTCTATATGAACGACCTCACCAATGGCGAGGATCGGATCAGGGCGCAGTTCAAAGAGGTCAAAAGGCGCCTCGACTCGAATATCGGTTATGCGAAGGACGAATTCGGTCCGAAGGCCAAGGTGAGTACGTGCTTTCTGATCGATGACTACTTCGGCCCGGACACCGACCCGGGACAGATCATCGGAAAGCTGCTCAAAGCCGCCGATGAATGTGGTATGACGATCGACTATCTGGCCCGTGAGGAAGGTTGCTTCGAGTCCCCGGTGTACGTGGACGGCGTCGCGACCGGTGCGCACATTCCGCTTGCCGAGATGGTCGCCTCCTGGATCGTGCCGGAGCCGATTCTGCGGACGACAGGGCGCAGGCCGCCTACCGACGTGTCGGGCTGGCTGTGTAACGGTCGCCGATCCTCCGACTACGACACGGTGCAGGCGATGCGCAGCGGTGAATACCGGCCCGCCGAGGAGTACGGTCGCCGTGAGCATTCGATCTTTCTCGACACCCAGCTGTGGGCGGTGCCGACCAAGAAGTCGCGGGTTCGCGCGGACGCGGACCGGGTGTGGGCCTGCCCCTTCCTGGCGTCGGTGTGGCAGTTGATGCGCTTGGATCTCCTGCGATACCAAGGCGCCCCGGTGGCGCAACCACAACTGTGGCCCGTTTCCGACGACTCCGGCGAATTCACCTGGCCGAAGGCGTGGCGTGATATGCCCGCCGTCGTGCAATTGAATCCCGACGCGCACCCGTTCGCCGCCTATCGGGCGGTGTCGATTCTGCCGCGCACCTACGTCAGCATCGAGCACGCGGTCGAGGTCATCCTCGGACACCTCGAGATCGACGACGAGGTGATCGACCTCGCTGTGCGCAGCGGTGTCAAAGACGGTGTCACGGTGCCGCGCCCGGTCAGCCATCGACTCGAGCACCTGTTCGTCCCAGAAACCTGGGCCGGCCGGGCGACGATCGCCTGAGATGGCCGATGCGATGGTCCTTCCGGAGCGCACGCTCATCGTCCTCGGAGAAGTCCGCACCTGCTTGGTGCCGGCCTCGGGGGCATTGAGCCGTGTCGAGGTTCGTAATCTGCTGGCGTTGAAGCCAGGTCGTCCGGTGCGGTCGTGGGAGCGGCCCATTCCGATGGCGATCTCGCCCACCATGCTGGTCGGCGTGGATTGTCTGCTGGCGACAGGCACCGGCGCCAGGGCGGAGGCCAGGGGTACGGTGGCCACCGATGCCGTGGTGGTCGGCGGTCGGGTGCTGCAGAGTTCGGTGCGCACGGCAGTCGTGCGTGCCGCCAGGCCGCAGCGCGAGAAGTGGGAGCACTATCTGCGCAGGGGCGGGGTGACCGAGGTGATCAACAAGATCAGAAGCGACATCGGGATAGACCTCGTGCACGGTTTCCTGCACCGGCCGATGGGGCCGGACACCCTGGACCTCGGTTCGATCAGCGAGCGGCTGCTGGCCAGGGTGCGGCTGGATCGCGGACTGGATCAGCGGTCGCCGCTGCTGACCGGTTCGACTCGGTTGCAGTGGACTGCCCGGCTCGGTGCCGTGGAGGTTCCGCACGTCGAGTTCAGGCTGGAGGACGACGAGGTCCGCACCGTGCAGATCACCGTGCGGGATATCGAGGATCTGGCTGTGGCCCAACAGTTCTGCGCCGACCTCGCGATGCACGACTGGCTGCTGACCGCGGTCGTCAACGCGGTCGAGGAGGCGGATCGGTACGACACGGCGAGCCCGGATTCCGCGCGCGTCCTCGCCGCGGTTCTCGAACACCTCGCGCATCTGTGGATGCCAGGTGCGCACACTCCGCCGCCGTTCCTCGGACTGTGGCAGCAGTTGGAGCTCAGGCCGGGGTTCACTCGTGATTGGGACAGTCGGGTAGGTCAGTTGCGTAACCGTCTTTCGGTGGCGACGCTGGCCGCACTGCGTGAAGCCAAGGTGTCCACGACGAATTGGTAGCCGTTTCACAATCGGAACCACCTGCGGACGAGCAGCGCGAAGAACACCGAGGTCGAGACCGTGCCGACGTACGCTTCGATCACCAACAGGGTCTGGCCGACACCGCCGATGTCTGTGGTGTCGCCGACGCCGACCGGATTGAGGAAGTTCATCAGGCACAGATAGAACGTCGCAGGAACCTCCACGCCGGTGATGAAGCTGATCATGAGTGTGAACCCGACCAGCAGCAGCGCCATCCAGGCCAGCAGCCGGAATGGCTGATATCCGTAGCCGCACAACAGGTCCGAGATATGGCCGCCGGTCCGGCGCCAGCTGGGTGGGAGGGCCTCGAACCGTGCGCGAGCCTGGGCGAGGCCACAGCGGTCGGCATCGTCGTCGTCCTCGTTCTGGCGATGCAGACTGCCTGCGCGCCGGAACGCGAGTGCCGCGTGGCCGGGTAATCCGGCCGAGCGCAGGCAGTCGCCGAGGCGTTCGTATACCTCGGCGAGCATGGTGCTCTGGGTCCCGCTGAGCCGCAGCGGGCCGCGGAACTCGACTTCGGCGGCCAGCAGGGCGGCCAGGAATTCGAGCGGAATGGTGCCATGTTCGTCGTCGTCGGTATGTGGTTCGCGGGTGGTAGCATAGAGATCCGCGAATACCAGGCTGTCGCCGCGCCGCCGGATACCGGGTGGTTCGTAACGGGCGACGACGGTTTCGACATGCGTGTTGAAGGAGTCCAGCAGCCGCTCCTCACGCGGCTGCCGGTGTCGGCCGTCGAGACCGGCGAGGTGGTCGATGATCTCTTCTGCGTACACAGCGGCGTGCCGATGGATCCGGGTTGTCATCGACACGACGAAAGTGGATGACAGATCCGGTTGATCGGTCATGTAAATCTCCCCCGGGAGTGACACGTCGGCAAGACGTTATTTCCACCATAGCAATGGAATTCGGCTATTGGTTGGCTCCGGCGACGGCTTGAGCCATCGCTTGTCGTTCGGCCCGGCGATCGGTGGGCCGAGGGGACTGCGTTGGATCAGGTGCATCAGCACGTCGCGCGGCTCGTCGTCGCCGAAATACCGCCGATCGTGTCCGACCCACTGGAATCCCGCGTTCTTGTACAACGAGGCGGCGCCCTGATTGGTCGGTCGCACGGTGATGAAGATCCGCTCGACCCGGGCGGCGCGGCAACCCGAGACGGCCCGCTCGAGCAGCGCGGTGCCGAGTCCACGACGCTGGTGGGCCTCGGCCACGGCCAGCCCGAGCACCCACGCCAGCTGCGCCGCGTTGATGCCGACGATCGCGTATCCGCAGACGTGCCCACCGATTTCGGCCACCACCCAGTGCGATCCGTGCAGATCGAACAATTGACGCAGGATCACATAGGAGCAAGCCAGGTCCCCGAGCTGTTCCTTCTCCAACGCGGCGATGTCGGCAAGGTCCTCCCGCGTCGCAGTCCGATACAACGGTGTCTGCGACTTCTTGCTGATATCCAAATGCTCACCTCTGTCACCCCGATGTGAGTCCGCTTTCCAGCGTAAAGCGTTGGCGCCGTGCGGGGGTCGAGACGGGTGAAAGCCGAACGCCACACCTCGGGTCCCGACCTGAGTCGGAACGAGCGGTGTGGCGTTCGGCTTGTACTGCGGCGCTGGCGGTTACACGTTGGCGTAGGCCAGCGAGGAGATCCGCTGGACGCCGAGCGAGGAGCGCAGGTAGAAGAACCAGGTGACGGTTGCCATCACGAGGAACGCGGCCGCGTAGGTCCAGAACGCGGGGGTCATGCTGTGGAAGTTGATGTTGGACAAGCGAAGTGCCTGCTGCAGCAGGTATCCGCCCGCCGCGCCGACCGCGCCGATGACACCGATGGCGGCGCCTGCCTGCCGCCGTGCCGATGCGACGGCGTCGGTGGCATCCAGGCCGTGTTCCGAGGCGTACTTCTTGGCCTCGGCGCTGAAGATGGACGGGATCATCCGGTAGGTCGAGCCGTTGCCGATGCCGGTGAGAACGAACAGCAGCAGGAACGAAATCAAGTACAGCGGGAAGCTTTTCAGCTCCAGCGCGGCCAGGATGAGCGCGCACGCCACCGACATGCCACCGAAGACGTACACGGTGATCTTGGCGCCGCCGGCTTTGTCGGACACCCAGCCGCCGAACGGGCGGCTGAAGGAGCCGACCAGTGCGCCGAGGAACGCGAGGTTGCCGAGCGTGGTGATCCAGCCGATCTTGGCGAGGTCGGGGAAGTTGGCCTTGATCAGGGTCGGGAAGGCGAAGGAGAACCCGATGAACGAGCCGAATGTACCGATGTAGAGAAACGACATCACCCAGGTGTGCCGGTTGGTCAGCGCCAGCTTGTAGGACTTGCCATCGGATTTGGCGGTGCTGATGCTGTCCATGTACCGGAGCGCACCGAAGGCCGCGATCAGGATGAACGGCACCCACACCAGGACCGAGAGGGTAATGCCGAACCGGTAGCCCGCTGCGTCCTTGGCCATGATGTGCGTGCCGAGCGTGATCAGCAGTGGCAGCACCAACTGGGTTTGGGCGACGCCGAGGTTGCCGCCCGCGGCATTGATGCCGAGGGCTGCACCCTTCTTGCCTTCGGGGAAGAAGAAGTTGATGTTGGCCATCGAGGACGAGAAGTTGCCGCCGCCGACACCGGCGAGCGCGGCCAGGATCATGAACACCCACATCGGTGTGCCGGGGTGATTGATAAAATAGGCCAGGCCCAAGGTCGGGATCAACAGCATCGCCGCACTGAAGGCGGTGAAGGCTCGCCCGCCGAACTTGGGGATGGCGAAGGTGTAGGGAATGCGCAGCGCCGCGCCGACCAGGGTCGGGGTGGAGGTCAGCAGCAGGGCATTGCTCACCGCGGTCGGGTTGCCCTTGCCGAGGCCGGCCAGGAAGTCGAAGCCCGCCAGGCCCATGCTGGTCACCACGGTGCCCCAGATGACCCAGACGCTGAAGCCGAGATTCTCGGCGAACACGGAGAAGATCAGGTTCTTACGGGCGGTGAGTTTGCCGCCCGATTCCCAGAATTTTGCGTTGTCCGGCTCCCAGGTATCCAGCCAGCGACCACGCTTCTGGTGCTCGAAAGTTGTTGTGTCCGACTGCTGGCCGGTGGCAGCTACTGTGGCGGTCATCGGCTTCCTCTCGATTGGGCTCGGCTTGTTGCCCAGCTACGGTCGAGACAAAGGTAGAAGCCGGTTGTTGCGCGCGAGTGGCCGTCGGTGACGTTCCCGGCAATTCCGACTCACATGGTGGGAAGTCGCCCGGTGACCACTCGGTTACCTATCGCACAGGTTCGTCACGTGCGGGGTATTCGGCGATGAGTGTGGCGAGGAAACAGGTCGCCGCCTGAGCGGCCCGATCGGGGTCGCCATCGATCACGGCCTGTACCAACTCGTTGTGCTCCGCGTCGAACGCGTCGTCGGATTTCCTGGTCCGCGCGCGGATCACCTGTTCGATGGTCGGCAACAGCGAGTCGTAGAACTCGAGGTATACCGCATTGTGGCTGGCGACCACGATCGCGCGATGCAGTTCGACGTCGGCTTCGATGGCCGCCACGTTCTCCGCGTTCCAACGCTCCTGGTTGCGTTCCTCCAGCAGGCGTCGCAAATTCGCGATGTCGGAGTCGTCGCGGCGGCGCGCGGCGAGCGCGGCGGCGGTGGAGTCGAGGGCCTGGCGTAGTTCCAGGACGTCGCGCTCCTCCGCGTCGGCGAAGTACTTCGCGAGCGTGCCGCCTACCTCCGAGGCGGCGATCACATAGGTGCCGGAGCCTTGTCGGCGCTCCAGCATGCCTGCGTGGACGAGCGCCTGCACCGCCTCGCGCACGGTGTTTCTACCGGTGCCCGTTAGCTCGGTGAGCTCTGGTTCGGTAGGGATGCGAGAGCCGATAGGCCAACGGCCGGAACGGATTTCGGCACGCAGCTGTTCGGTGACCTGGGCTATGAGGCTGGTGCGCCGGACTGGTTGCACCGGAACAGAGTACCGCCCATCACAAATGGTTGCCTCCTATCATCGGGTCATCCTATGATTTCTCGGTGACCGCAACCCTCGAGCAGACGACAACTCGCCTGGCAGCCGACCAGGTCGAGCACCGCCGACGTGCACTGACCGAGGGCCGCCTACTGGTCCTCGCCGCCATTGTCGTGTCCGCGCTCACCCTCCGCGTTGCCGTCACCGCATTCAGTCCGCTGGCCGAGCGAATCGGCGCCGACATCGGCTATTCGACCGCCGTGATCGGTGTCTTCGGCATGATCCCGACCGCGATGTTCGCGGTGTCCGGTCTGCTGACGCCGATCTTCGTGCGCAGGCTCGGGCTGGAACGCACCGCCATGGTCGCCATGCTGATGGCCGGGCTCGGCATGTTGATCAGGGCTACCATCGGCAGCACCGCGGCCATGTTCGTCTTCTCCGCCCTCGCCCTCGGTGGCATGGGTATCGGCAATGTGGTGATCCCGCCGTTGGTGAAGCGGTACTTCCCGGATCGGCTCGCGATGGTGAGCTCGCTCTACATCACCATGGTGCAGCTCGGCACCGTCGTGCCCGCACTTATTGCCGTCCCCGTCGCCGAGGCGCACGGCTGGCGGATCTCGCTCGGCCTGTGGGCAGTGCTCGGATTCGCCGCGGCGCTGCCGTGGATCGGCGTAATGCGCGATCGCCGCGGCCGTGACGTCCTCGACTCGACCGGCTTGCCCGCCAGGCAGGAGCCCAAGGGCAAGGCGTGGCGTTCGCCGGTGGCCTGGGGCATGGCGGGCATGTTCGGCATGACCTCGCTGACCACGTACTCGATCTTCACCTGGTTGCCCAAGATCCTCGGCGAGGCGGGCGCGAGCGCCGCGTTCGGCGGCGCAATGGTCGGGCTCTTCGCGCTGGTCGGGCTGGTTTCCGCGTTCACAGCGCCGACTATCGTTGCGCGCTTCGGCAATCCCTTCCCCTTTGTGGTCGGCTGCGCGCTGTTCTTCTTCATCGCCTTCGCCGGACTGCTGATCGCACCGATGGGCGCACCGGTGCTGTGGGTGGTGCTGCTCGGCCTCGGCCCGAGCACTTTCCCGATGGCGCTCACGCTGATCAACCTGCGCACCAGAACCCCGCAGGGCTCGGCCTCGCTGTCGGGCTTCACCCAGGGTGTCGGCTACGCCGTGGCCTGTGTCGGGCCGCTGCTGTTCGGCATGCTGCACACCGCAACCGGCGGTTGGCTCGCGCCGTTCGCAATGCTCAGCGTCGCGGTGCTGGTGCTGCTCATCGGCGCGTGGCAGGCCTGCAAGCCGCGGATGCTCGAAGACACCTGGAATCAATAGCGTTCATCGCGACTACCGAAATCTCACGTCGAGTTGCGAGGTCGTGACAGGGCGAGGATGCTGTGCGTCACACCCCGCACTGGCCGCCGATATCGAGGTCGGCTGTTTGTGACGCGTGGAAACCGTTGCGTCACATGCCCGAAACATTCGGTGGGTTCTCACCTGTGTGGCCGGGTAATCGTGAGCAACCGTTGATTTGACGGTCATTTCGCGCAGCATTTCGGCAATACCCGTTTCCTACGGTTGGGCTAACCGATTTTGGGAGGCCCTTGTTGAGCACGCTGACGCGTAACCACAACATCGAGCGCTGGGATGCCGAAGATGTCGCGGCCTGGGAGGCAGGCGGCAAAGACGTTGCCAAACGAAACCTGATCTGGTCGGTCTTCGCCGAGCACGTCGGTTTCTCGGTCTGGTCGATCTGGTCGGTCATGGTGCTGTTCATGCCCACCGACAAATTCGGCATCGATCCGGCGGGCAAATTCTTTCTCGTCGCTGTGCCAACCCTCGTCGGCGCGATCCTGCGGATTCCCTACACCGTTGCGACGGCACGGTTCGGCGGCCGCAACTGGACGATCTTCAGCGCTGTGTTGCTGCTCATTCCGACGCTGCTCACGCTGTATTTCATCAACCAGCCCGGCACTTCGTACACGACCTTCCTCGTCGTCGCGGGCTTTGCCGGTTTCGGTGGCGGCAATTTCGCCTCCTCGATGACCAATATCAATGCCTTTTATCCGCAGCGGCTCAAGGGCTGGGCGCTCGGCCTGAACGCGGGCGGCGGAAATATCGGTGTTCCGGTCATCCAGCTGCTCGGCCTGCTGGTCATTGCCACCCTCGGCAACGGCTACGCCTCGCTGATCTGCGCTGCCTACCTGGTGCTGGTCGCGCTGGCCGGTGTCGGCGCCGCGCTGTACATGGACAATCTGAAGAACCAGAAGGCCGACCTGTCGTACATGATCACGGCGCTGCGGGTGCCGCAGTCGTGGGCGATCGCGTTCCTCTACATCGGTACCTTCGGTTCCTTCATCGGCTACAGCTTCGCCTTCGGTCAGGTGCTGCAGATCAGCTTCAAGGCCGGTGGCGATACCGCGGCGCAGGCGGCGCTGCATGCCGCGCAGATCGCGTTCATCGGACCGTTGCTCGGGTCGCTGGCGCGTCCCTACGGCGGCAAATGGGCCGACAAGATCGGCGGCAGCAAGGTCACCATGTACGTCTTCGGGGCGATGATGGTCGCGGCCGTCATCGTCGCGGCGGTCAGCACCGTCGGTGATCGCAACGGCGGTGTGCCGAGCGGTGCGGTGATGATCACGTTGATCGGCGGGTTCATCGCGCTGTTCGTGCTCTCCGGCATCGGCAACGGATCGGTCACCAAGATCATCCCGTCGGTTTTCGACGCCAAGTCCAAGAGCCTGGACGTGAGCCAGGCCTCCCAGGCCGCGTGGTCGCAGAACACCTCCGGCGCCCTCATCGGTTTCGTCGGCGCCATCGGCGCGCTCGGCGGGGTCGCCATCAACCTGGTGCTGCGGTCTTCCTACGCCTCGACCGCGTCGGCTACCACCGCGTTCTGGGTCTTCATGGCCTTCTATGTGGCGTGCGCCGCGCTGACCTGGGTGGTCTTCCTGCGTCGCCCGAGCATGCGGTCGACGTTTGCCGCCGCGAGCCTCGATTCCGACGTCGTCGTCGAGGCGGAGGCACTCGTCCTCGAGGCCGAGGCCGTCGACTCGACCGGCACCAACTCCACGTCCGCCAGCCCGTCGGCCCGAGCCTGACGCCGAAATACCAACGGAGGACAGTCATGAACTCGACAGTCGAACCCGCTCAGCGCAAGATCGCCGTGGTCGTCGGCCACGGCATGGTCGGGCACCGCTTCGTGGAGGCACTGCGGTCCAGGGACGAAGCAGGCCAATGGCAGGTCGTCATCCTCAGCGAGGAGCGGCTGCCCGCCTACGACCGCGTCGGTCTGTCCTCCTACGTCGGCGTGTGGGACGCGACCGCGCTCGCATTGCCCGGTAACGAGTACGCGGGCGACGACCTGGTCGAGCTGCGACTCGGTCAGCGTGCCGACGCCATCGACCGGGCGGCCCGCAAGGTCACCACCTCCGCGGGCGACACCATCGCTTACGACGCGCTGGTGCTCGCCACCGGGTCGTATCCGTTCGTGCCGCCGGTGCCGGGCCACGACCTGCCGGAGTGCTTCGTCTACCGCACCCTCGACGACCTGGACGGCATCCGGGCGACCGCGACCGCGGCCGGCCCCGGCGCGGTCGGTGTGGTCGTCGGCGGCGGTCTGCTCGGCCTCGAGGCGGCCAACGCGCTGCGGTTGCTCGGGATGACTCCGCACGTGGTGGAGTACAACGCCAGGCTGATGCCCGCCCAGATCGACGAGGGTGGTGGCGCCATCCTGGAGCGCCTGGTATCCGACCTCGGCCTGGAAGTGCACACCGGCGTCGGCACCTCCTCGATCGAGGCCGATACCGACAGCACGCCGGCCGGCCGATTGAAGGTCACCCTCTCCGACGAGACGGTGATCGACGCCGCGCTGGTGGTGTTCTCCGCCGGTGTCCGCCCGCGCGATCAGATCGCCCGTGACGCCGGTCTGGAGGTCGGCCCGCGCGGCGGCATCATCACCGACCTCGCCCTGCAGACCTCGGACCCGAACGTTTACGCGATCGGCGAATGCGCTGCTGTCGAGGGCACCTGCTACGGGTTGGTCGCCCCCGGCTACACCACCGCGGAGATCGTCGCGGACCGATTGCTCGGTGGCGCAGGCGAATTCCCCGGCGCGGATATGTCGACCAAGCTCAAGCTGCTCGGTGTCGATGTGGCCAGCTTCGGTGATGCGCACGGCATCACCGAGGGCGCGCTGTCGGTGGTTCTGCACGACGCCGCCAAGGGCACCTACGCGAAACTCGTTGTCTCCGACGATGCCAAAATCCTGCTCGGCGGCATCCTGGTCGGTGATGCCACCGCCTACGCGGCACTGCGCCCGCTGGTCGGTCGCCCGCTGCCTGCCGAGCCCGCCGCGCTGATTTCCCCGGCCGGTGCCGAACTCGGCGCGGACGCATTGCCCGATGACGCCCAGATCTGCTCCTGCAATAACGTTTCCAAGGGCGCGATCTGTGGTGCAATCGCCGACGGCGCCTGCGATGTGCCCGCGATCAAGAGCTGCACCTCCGCTGGAACTTCCTGCGGCGGTTGCGTTCCCATGCTCAAGAAGCTGCTGGAGCAGTCCGGCGTCGAGATGTCCAAGGCGCTGTGCGAGCACTTCGGCCAGTCTCGTGCCGAGCTGTTCCAGATCGTCCAGGTCACCGGCATCCGCACCTTCTCCGCCCTGATCGCCAAGCACGGCAAGGGCACCGGCTGCGATATCTGCAAGCCGACGGTCGCCTCCATCCTGGCCTCCACCTCGAGCGAGCACATCCTCGACGGCGAGCAAGCGGCATTGCAGGACACCAACGACCACTTCCTCGCCAATCTGCAGAAGAACGGCACCTACTCGGTGGTGCCGCGGATGCCCGGTGGCGAGGTCACCGCCGACCAGTTGATCACCATCGGCGAGGTGGCCAAGGAGTTCGGTCTCTATGTCAAGGTCACCGGCGGTCAGCGCATCGACCTGTTCGGCGCGCGGGTCGAACAGCTGCCGCTGATCTGGAAGCGTCTGGTGGATGTCGGCATGGAGTCCGGCCACGCCTACGGCAAGTCGCTGCGCACCGTGAAGAGCTGTGTCGGCTCCACCTGGTGCCGCTACGGTCAGCAGGACTCGGTCGGCATGGCCGTGCTGCTGGAGAAGCGGTACCGCGGCCTGCGTTCGCCACACAAGCTGAAGCTGGCGGTGTCCGGTTGCGCTCGTGAATGCGCGGAGGCTCGTGGCAAGGACGTCGGTGTCATCGCCACCGAAAAGGGCTGGAACCTCTACGTCGGCGGCAACGGTGGTCTCACGCCCAAGCACGCGGTGCTGCTCGCCGGTGAGCTCGACGACGAGACACTGATCAAGTACATCGACCGGTACCTGATGTTCTACATTCGCACCGCCGACCGCCTGCAGCGCACCGCGCCGTGGCAAGAGGCCCTCGAGGGCGGTATGGACTACCTCGTGCAGGTCGTCTGCGAGGACAGCCTGGGCATCGCCGACGATCTCGAGGCCGCGATGGCGCAGCATATCGCCGGCTACCGCGACGAATGGGCCGCGGTGCTCGACGACGAAGAGAAGCTGTCGCGCTTCGTCTCCTTCGTCAACGCCCCCGAAGAGTCGGATCCGACCATTTCGTTCGACGACAGCGGGGAACGCAAGGTGCCGGTATTGCTCGGGATGCCGGAAATCCCGGTTGCCTCGAGTGGGCAATAACCGCGTAACCCCCTAGAAACAGGACGCCGGTACCAATGGGTAAGGCGTTTGGAGGATGACACCGATGACCGTGATCGATACCCCCGGCATTACCTCAGCAGCCATCACCGGCTGGACGCAGGCCTGCCGGCTCGACTACCTGATTCCCGGCCGCGGCGTTGCGGTGTTGCTGAAAGGTGGCCGGCAGGCCGCCCTGTTCCTGCTGTCGGACGGCACGCTTTATGCCGTCGGCAATATCGATCCGATCGGTCGAGCGGCTGTGATGTCGCGCGGGATCGTCGGTGATCGCGGCGGTATCCCCGTTGTGGCCTCACCGCTGCTCAAGCAGGCGTTCTCGTTGCTCGACGGGCATTGCCTCGACGACGATTCGGCAGCGCTGCCGGTGTACGCGGTGCGGGTCTACGACGGCATCGTTTCGATTTCCAACGAGCCGGTTGCCACCGAGCTCGACTCCTCCGCGGACGGTGGATCGGCATGACAACAATCGATGCGGGCGCCTGCCTGGCCGGATTCACGGTCGGCATCACGGCGGCCAGGCGAGCAGACGAGTTCGCCACGCTGCTGGTTCGACGAGGCGCCGGTGTCGTCTCTGCCCCGGCCATTCGGATCATTCCACTCGCCGACGACACCGAATTGGAGCGGGTGACCCGCTTGCTCGTCGAGGATCCGCCACAGATCGCGGTGGCCACCACCGGAATCGGATTCCGCGGCTGGATGGAGGCGGCCGAGGGCTGGGGGATCGCCGAAGATCTGCGCACCACATTGGCTTCGGTCCGGATGCTCGCGCGCGGACCGAAGGCCAAGGGGGCCATCCGTGCCGCGGAACTGCGCGAGGAATGGTCGCCTGCCTCGGAGTCCTCCGCCGAGGTGCTCGACCATCTGCTCGCCGAGGGCGTCGAAGGCGTGCGGATCGCGGTCCAATTGCACGGCGCCACCACCGAATGGGAGCCGGTTCCCGACTTCTGTGAGGTATTGCGATGTGCGGGAGCGGATGTCGTTCCGGTCCCGGTGTATCGCTGGATCCCGCCGGAGGATCAGGGTCCGATGGACAACCTGATCGAGGCCATCGTTACCGGAAGCCTGGACTGCGTGACCTTCACCAGTGCGCCGGCCGTGGCGTCGCTATTGATGCGCGCCAAGGAAACCGGGCTGATCGAGGGGGTGCTGCACGCGTTTCGCGGTCGGGTGCTGCCTGCCTGTGTCGGGCCGATCACGGCGGCGCCGCTCGAGGAACTCGGCGTGCCGACCACGATGCCGGGCCGGGCCCGGCTGGGTGCGCTGGCCAGGCATGTCGCCGAGGAGCTGCCGCGGCGCGCGAATCGAATCTACGCGGCGGGGCACACGATCAGTGTGCGCGGCGCCTGTGTCGTCGTCGACGGATCGGTACGGCAGCTGGCGCCCGCGCCGATGGCGTTGATGCGGTCGCTTGCTCGGCAGCCCGGTCGGGTCGTGTCCCGCGAGGACCTGCTCGCGGCGTTGCCCGGCGGCGGTGACGACACGCATGCCGTGGAAACCGCGATCGCCAGGCTGCGTGCCGGGCTCGGCACGCCGAAAGCGATCCAGACCGTGGTCAAACGGGGCTATCGGCTGGCGCTGGACGCCGTTGACTGCACCGACAACTATCCGCGCCCGGAGCCGTCCGGGATCGCAACACCGGCGCGGGCGCCGCGATACGCACAGATCGCGGGGAGCTGGTGACGGCTCCGGCCCTGGTTCTGGTGGCGCACGGCACCAGGAGCACCAAGGGCGTGCAGATGATCGCCGCGCTGGCCGAGGCGGTGACGCGGGAACTCGGCGCCGCGGTTTCGGGGCGCGACGCCGGTTCTCCCGCTTCGGATTCCGAGCGGCCCCGGGTGCGTACCGCATTCGTCGACGTGCTCGGCCCTTCGCCGTCGGAGGTCCTGCGTGACCTGACCGATGCCGCAGGCGAAGCCGTTGCGGCCGTAGTGGTTCCGGCCTTCCTGGCCTCCGGGTACCACGTGTATCAAGATGTGCCGCGGGAAGTATCGGAGAGCGGCCACCCCGCCGTCGCAGTCACTCCGGCCATGGGCCCGGACCCGGCGCTGGCCCGGATCATGGCCATGCGCCTGCGCGCAGCAGGTTGGCGTCCCGGTGATGCGGTGGCCTTTGCCGCCGCGGGATCCTCCGATGCCAGGGCGCGCCAGGATGTCCGGCGTGCCGCGGCGATGCTCGCCGAGCACCTCGGCGCACCGGTCCGTATCGGCTACGTCGCGACCGGAGCACCGCGCGTTCCGGAAGTGGTTGCTGCACTGCGTGACTCGGGTGCTCAACGAGTCTTCATTGCCTCCTACCTGCTGGCGCACGGTCTGTTCCAGCAGCGGCTGCACGACGCGGGAGCCGACGGCGTCGCCGAGCCGATCGGCGTCCATCCGGCTGTCGTCCGCCTCATCGCCAACCGCTATCGCACTGCCGCACACGAATTGGTCCGCGTCCGCGCGCGCTGAAACCGCGGTTCGGTCGCTGTCGTCACCTCGGCGCGATTGCCTACCGACGGCGGTATCAGCGCGCCCCGACTCCCGTCCAACCAGAAGGTCGGACTGTCCGGAATCCGCCTATCGGAACTCTGCGAGTCAGCGCGGGCACGACCTCGGGAATGGATGACAACGTCCTGCCCGGTGGTCTTCCGTGCGATCGTCGGTCCTCGGAATTCTCCGGACGAGGGCCGGCCATCTTCATGCGGACCGGCGCGGGGTCCTGGTGAACGAGGCCCGGTAGGCGGTCGGCGGGACACCGACGTGGCGGATCATGTGCTGACGCAGCGATTCCGCGGAGCCGATGCCGCTGTGCCGCGCCACCTGATCCATCGGCAGTGTGGTGGATTCGAGCAGTTCCCGGGCCCGCTGGATGCGTTGGTGCAGCAGCCATTTCTGTGGGCTGAGTCCGGTCTCCTCGTGGAAGCGGCGGGTGAGGGTGCGCACGCTGGTGCGGGCGTGGCCGGCCAGTTCGTCGAGGGACAGGGGAGTGTCGAGGCGTTCCATGGCCCAGCTGCGGGTGGCGGCCAGGGAAAGGCCGTTCTCGGGCGGCAGTGGGGCGTCGACGAATTGGGCCTGGCCACCGGGGCGAACCGGTGTCACGACGGCGGCGCGGGCGGCCGCGTTGGCGATGGTCGCGCCGTAGTCGCAGCGAATCAGGTGTAGGCACAGGTCGATTCCGGCGGCAGCGCCCGCTGCGGTGGTGAGCGGTCCATCCTCGATGAACAGGGCGTCGCTGCGGACGGTCACGTCGGGGAACATCGTGGCCAGCTCGTCGGCGAGTCCCCAATGGGTGGTTGCGGTGCGGCCCGCGAGCAGGCCCGCCTGGGCGAGCACGAAGGCGCCGCTGCAGATGGAAGTGACGCGTTTACCCTGTTCCGCAGCGCGCCGCAACGCCGCCACAGTAGCTTCGTCGGCCGTGCCGCGACTACCTGTGCTCGGCACGATGACCGTGTCCGCCTCCTCGATGGCATCCAAGCCGCGCGTCACCACGACATCGAAACCACCGAGGGTGGCCCGCACCACGCCGGGCTCGGCGGTGCACACCACTATCCGGTACCCGGGTTCGCCGTCCGCGGTCACCGCACCGAGCAGTGTTTCGGGCATAGCGAGGTCGAAGGCTTTCACCGGCGCTACGGCGACAACTGCCACAGTCTTCATGGCCTGATCCTTGGGATAGCTGGCTATTGGGCCACTAGCCTACCTCCCGCGCTGCGGGCACAGTTGATCCCACGCGTTCGGCAACCGGCGTCCGCACCTCCGGCGATCGCGTGAATCAACTTGTCCAAGAAGGGAACTCGCATGTCAACTCATGTCATTGTCGGCCGTGGCGGCACCGCATCGGCAACCGCGGTTCGGCTGGCCGAGTCCGGTGACCTGGTACGGGTGGTCAGCCGCAGCGGGACGGGCCCGGAGCATCCGAATATCGAACGGATCGCGCTCGACGCGGGTGACACAGCCGCCCTCGCCGCACTGGCGAAGGGCGCCGACACCGTGTTCAACCTGGCCATGCCCGCGTATCACACGTGGCCGCAGGCGGTGCCGCCCTTGTTCGGGTCCATCCAGTCGGCCGCGGAGCAGTCCGGAGCGAACTATGTGATGCTCGGCAACATGTACGGCTACGGCCCGTCGGACAGCGTCGTCACCGACGACGCACCGCTCGCGGCGACCGGGCCCAAGGGTCGGGTGCGCGCGCAGATGTGGCGGGAAGCGAAGGCCGCACACGATGCGGGCAGGCTGCGCGCGACCGAGGTGCGGGCCGGGCAGTTCCTCGGCGCGGGCGCGGTGTCGCTGTTCTCGATCGTGGTGCAGCCGAAAGTCCTTGCCGGACAGCTTGCACTGGTGCCTCAGGAACTCGACCTACCACATGCCTACACCGCGATCGGCGACGCCGCGGCCGCGCTGGTCGCGGTGGCCCGTGACGATCGGTCGTGGGGCAGGGCCTGGCTGGCGCCGACCATCACATCCACTGTGCGTCAGGTCGCCGAGCGGTTCGCCGCTGCGGCAGGCGCGCCTGCGCCGCACCTGTCGGTGATGACGGATCGGGAGTTGACGCTGCTCGGCAATACCGACCCGTTCTGGAGCGAGTTGTTCGAGACCTACCACATGTCGCACCGAAAGTTCACCGTCGACGATTCGGCGATCCGGAACACCTTCGGCGTCACCGCCGGCGATCTCGATGACGTACTCGCGGAGGTGGTTCCATAACCCGCATCCGGCCCCGTCCGACGGTTCCGGCGTAGCCCCATCCAGCGCGACATCCGGACGGCGTGGAATACCAGCGCCTCCCTGGCGGATGCCGTAGGTTTGCCCGGACATTCTTCAGCAGCATACTTTCCGAAATAGCGGGGAGGCGTTGTGACGGGAGTCGGCGATGACACCGTGCCGGAGGCGCGGCGAAGCGGCGTGCGCGCCGACCTCGCGCACACCGGGTTGGTATCGGAGTTGCTGCGGGCGGGGACCGTTTCCGGCGCGGTCGCCGGACGTGCTGGCGAGCGCAGCATGACCTGCCGGGAGTTGGACGAGGCATCCTCGCGCTGGGCGCGGGAACTGATGGCAGAGGGTGCGGGGCCCGGGGAGTTCGTCGTGGTCGCGGTGCCGCGCTCCCCGGAATCCGTGCTGGCACTGTGGGCCGTGGCCAAGACAGGTGCCTGCTTCGTGCCGGTCGACCCGACCGAGCCTGCCTGCCGCATCGCCGCGGTGATCGCGGATTCCGGGGCACGCCAAGGACTCACGATCGACGCGGTAAGGCCGAGCCTGCCCTGTTCCGGTGAGTTCACACATCGCGACGGCGTTGACTTCGCTGCCGGTGACGCGGCCCGATATGGCTCGGGCGATGCACCACGGCGCCGTGCTGATGATGCGGCACAGTGTGAAGCCGCCGTGGCACGTTATGACGGAGCAGACCACAGCGGTCGGCACCGCATCGATTGGCTGTCGCTCGACGATCCCCGCGCGGTCGGGCGGGCCGCAAGGCGGGCGAACTCCCCAGTGGGCAATGCTGATCGGGCGCGTGCGCTCCGGCCGTGTCATCCCGCCTGTCTGATCTACACCTCTGGCACCACTGGAACGCCGAAAGGTGTTGTCGTCACACATCGCGACCTCGGAACGCTGACCGACTACATCATCGATCACTATGGCGTGCACCAGGAGTCCGCTGTCTTCCCGATATCGGGGTTCACCTGATGGTGTGTGGCGGTTTCGGACCCCGTCCATGGTCCATCCAGAGTGTCGGCCGGGAGTGGAGCGGGAGGGCAAGCACCATGATCGGTCCGATCCTGCGCCCGGCACCTCGAGCGTGTCGGCGAACCTGCCGGCGCCATCAGCAGCGGACCGTGACAGCACCCGATTCTGCTTCGACGAGATGATGAACACCGACTTCCCGTTCCTCGTCGCCGGAAGTGGCTGTATACCTACCTGTCGCACGTCGCCCCCGATCTGCCGCGCAAGCCGCGCTGGCTGATTGCTGAGTGGATGCTGCACGCGGAACCAGTCCCCGCCTGCAGCGCCGACATGCGGGTGCATTCGACAGGAGAACACGCGCGCCGAATGTCCGAGCCTCCAGTGTTCCGATGCGCAAGAATCCAAGACATGTACCGGCTGCTGCGATGCCTGGTTTCCCTCCTTGCTCTTTCGGCTGCGATAGCCCCAGCTACGGTGGCTGCTGCCGACCCGGACAACTCCAGCATCCTCGATGTGCGCCCGCTCGGTGGACGGCAACTCGAGGTGGTGGTCCACTCGGCGGCGATGGATCGTCCGATCACGCTGTGGATGTCGCATCCGGGTCCTGGCGCGCCTGCTCTGTATTTGCTCAATGCCGTGGACGGTGGCGAAGAGGGCGGCCCGTGGACGCGCCGCACCGATGTCGCGGACTTCTTCGCGGACAAGAACGTCAACGTGATCCTCCCGATGAGCGGGCGGGCCAGCTACTACACCGACTGGCTGCGCGACGATCCCGCGCTCGGCCGCAATCAGTGGACCACCTTCCTGACCAGGGAGCTGCCCCCGCTGCTCGAGTCGCGCTTCGGGATGACCGGGCGCAATGCCGTTGCGGGACTGTCGATGTCCGCGACGTCCGCACTGAACCTCGCGATCGGCGCACCCGGCTTCTATCAGGCCGTCGGCGCCTACAGCGGCTGTCCGCGCACCAGTGACCCGGCGGCGAATGCCTATGTCCACGCCTCGCTCGCACCGTTCGGCGCGGATGCCGACAACATGTGGGGCGCACCCGACAACCCGGCGTGGGCCGAGCACGACCCGATGGTGCAGACCGAGCGCCTGCGCGGCGTCGCCCTCTACGTTTCGTCCGGCGACGGCGCACCCGGCGCGCACGAGAACCTCGGTGACTCCGGCATCGACGGCAATCCGGCGCGGCTGCTGGACCGCACGCTCGTCGGTGGGGTCATGGAAACCATCATCGGCGGCTGCACCCGCCCCTTCGTCGACCGCCTCGCCGCACTCGGCATCCCCGCTATCGTGAATTTGCGCCGCGGCACGCACGCCTGGGCCTACTGGCAGGACGACCTGCACGAGTCCTGGCCGATGTTCGCCGCAGCTATCGGCGCATAACCGCAGGCGAGCGGGGTCGCCGCGCCGGAAGCGATGCAGCGAACATGTCGGTGCCCGGGGCGACAATGTGGCCCATGGCATACGACGTGGAACTGGCCGATCGGATCCGGGAGCTCATCGAACCCGGACCCGATCTGACCGAAAAGAAGATGTTCGGCGGTCTGGCATTCCTGATCGGCGGCAATATGGCAGTGGCGGCGAGCCGGCAGGGCGGCCTGCTGGCCAGGGTTGATCCCGAGCGATCCGACGAACTGCTCGCCAACGACTTCGTCGAGACGATGGTGATGGGCGGCCGGTCGATGCGCGGCTGGCTGCGGGTCGCCGACGAAGCGCTGGCGAGCGACGAGGCGCTGCACGAGTGGGTGGAACGCAGTGTCGACTACGCCCGCTCGTTGCCAGCGAAGAAGTGATGCGTCGAGCTACGGCCTGGCCAGCCGCCGGAAGGTGACCCGGTCGAACTCGCGACCGTATTCGTCCACGGCGACCACCTCCATTTCGCTGGCGAAGACGCCGGGCCGGACGTCGACGCGCAGGAACGAGTAGTTGCGGAAGCGGACCCGCGACCACGGAGCCGATTCGTCCTGCTTGTCGCCGCCGGGCGTCCACACGTAGCTGTTGGGCACGGTGGTATCCGGCAATTCGTTGCCGCGGAACGATTCTCGGGAGCCGGGCTGGAAATCGTAGCGGGGCCGTCCACCACCGCCGACGGTGTAGTAGACGGTGCCGTCGGTCTCCGGATAGACAAGGGAGTTGTCGCCCGCGACCTTTGTCGCCGCGCCTGCGCGAATCGGGTCGGTCCGTTCGTAGACATGGTTGTGGCCCTGCAGCACCAGATCCACCTGATACCGGTCGAACAGCCCGGTCCAGGCGTCGCGGACGCCGCCGTCGCTGGCGTGCGCTTCGGTGGTCGAGTAGGCACAGTGGTGGAAGAAGCAGACGATGAAGTCGATCTCCGGGTTCGCGCGGTAGCCCGCGAGGGTGCGTTCGACCCAGCTCGTCTGCGCCCCACCGGAATACCCGGTGTTCGCTCGAATCTCATAGGAAACGTCGTTGGCGTCGAGCGAGAGCACGGCGACATTGCCGTAGGTGAACGAGTACGCCGACGGGCACCCGGCCGGTCCGTTGCCGGGGAAATCCAGGCGCGCAAGATGTCCGGCGTAGCCGTGGTTTCCGTAGGTCGCTTCCATGTCGTGGTTGCCGGTGGCGAACAGCCACGGCGTCCGAGCGGCGCTGAGCTCGATGGCGCCGAAGTAGACATCCCACACATATGGATTGAACTTGTCGAACCCGCTCGGTAGTTGTGCGCCGTGGGCTACGAACTGATTCTGTTTGCCGGCGCCCGAGGGATCCGCGTAGGCGATGTCTCCGGCGAGGATATGGAAATCGGGTGCGGCGGCGGCGATTTGGCGCAGCACATTGGACGCGTGCGGCGCTGTCGGGTCGTTGTCCGGCTTGTAGTACTTGTCGTCGTAATCGCCCGCAGTAACACCGAGTGGCTGTCCCGGAGTCTCGTCGGTGCCCTGGTCGCCCATCATGGTGAAGCGGAACGGCACGATCGCGGCGCGCGCGGTGGGCATCGCGGGGGCCGCGGCCTGGATGTCGCCGAGGAACCCCTCCGAGGTCCGCCACCGGTAGAAGTGCGGCAGTCGCCCCGGCAGCCCGTCCACCGGCGCGTGCACATAGAACTGTTCCGCAGCGAGCACCCCGCCGTCGCTCGAGGGCACCTGGGTGAGCAGATTGCGGACCTCCGCCTCGACAGTCCCGCCGAGCGCAGGCGTCGGCCCGTGGTCCAGAAAGACCTTCGCGCCCGCGGGCGAACGGGACAGTTGGCCGGAAAACCGGAGTTGACTCGCCGCATCTGCCCCGTATCCGATGTGCCGCCCGCCGACCGCGAGCTGTGCCCCTTCGGCATAGGCCCGTTTACCGAACGGGGAGGGGCCGACCGCCGCGACCGCTGCGGCGGCGGCCGCACCGCGCAGGACATTGCGCCGGGAAACCGCGTGGCGGCGTAGGAACGCCCGATGCCACTCGTACTGCTCGGCCATCGTCATATGGGCGGCCGAGCCGGCTGGTATTCCGGTGTCCGGAACATCACCCGCGGGGTTCAAGGAATTCGACGGCATGGCATCCGATGTTGTACGTCTGTGGCGCGTCCAGCAACTCGACACCAGTAAGCCGTACGCGAATAGTGGGTGAACTCGCACACCGTGAGCTAGCCGGTTACGACATATCGGACAATCGGTGCAAATTGGCCGAATGTTTCAGTGGCCGAGGAACTCTCGGCGGTCGGCCCTTTCCCAGGGCGGGTGCGGATGATTAGGCTGCCTCGATGACGCCATTCATACGTGCGGGCATTGCGGTGCTGATGCTGGGCGGTTCATCCTTGGGCGCGGCCACCGCGCACGCCACTCCGGGGTCGGACATCACGGCGGTCACCTTGGCTCAAACCCAGATACCGGCCGGGCTGCTGCCTTTCGTCACCGGAACAGACCTCGTCGTCCGCGAAATCACCATCGGCCCAGGCGGTTCCACCGGGTGGCATTACCATGACGGCCCGGTCTTCGCCTTCGTTCGCTCCGGCACTTTGACCCACCCCGGCCCGGATTGTGTCGCGCCCGTGTACCGCATGGGCGAGTTCATCTACGAACCTGCCGGCTCATGGAATGTCCATATCGGGCGGAACCTGGGCACCGAACCGCTTGTCCTCGATGTGGTCTATGCCCCACCCACCGGCAAACCTCTCTTCCAGGACGCGGACGCCCCGCCCTGCGCCTGACTCGCACCGAGTGCCCGCGGAAAGAATCTCGAGAAATCTCCCCGACATACGTCGAAGCGCGGCAGGCGGCTCCGACCGAAGGGTGACAGCAAGTCAGCCATCGAGTAAGGAGCCCACCATGACCGTCACCACCTTCTTCTGGTTCGACAGCCAGGCCGAGGAAGCCGCCACCCGTTACACCGAAATCGTGCCGAACTCCCACGTCGTCGAGGTGACCCGCCACCCGGACGGTTCGGCTTTCATCGTCGCCATCGAACTCGACGGCCAGTCCTACACCCTGATGAACGGCGGTCCGGGGCACCCGCTCACCGACGCCGCGTCGGTGCAGCTCATCGTCGACACCCAGGCCGAGGTCGATCGTCTGTGGGACGCGTTGGTCGAGGGCGGCGAGCCGGGGCCGTGCGGTTGGCTCACCGATCGCTACGGCCTGTCCTGGCAGGTGGCCCCCTCCGCGCTCGCCAAGATGATGGGCGCCGACCCCGCCAAGACCACAGCCGTCGCCACCGCACTGCGCAGCATGTCCAAGATCGACCTGCAGATACTTCAGGACGCCTACGACCAGGCCTGAGCCCGGATAGGGCCTGTCCAGGACAGGGACAGCCCCGCCCCTCCGAGGTGGAAGGACGGGGCTATCGGGCATCGGGTGAGAGGACCCGAACTCGGGGTCAGCGCCAGTGTTCCGGCGTGACGGGGGCATCCCAGGCGCGGGCATAGCGGCGCTTGTCGGGGGCATTGGATTCTTTACTGCGGTAGACGATGTAGGGACGGGTGAGGTAGCCGAAGGGGGCGCTGAACATGTGGACCAGGCGGGTGTAGGGCCAGATCCCGATTAGTGTCAGCACGACCAGGCCATGGACTTGGAAGGTCCACGGGGTGTCGACCATCAGCTCGGGCCGAGGGTGGAGCGTGAAAAGGCTACGGAACCAGGGGGAGACGGTTTCGCGGTAGTTGTAGGTGCCCCACAGCAGGTTGCTGCCCCAGGTGTTGAGCAGGCCGGTGACGAGAGCTGCGGCCAGCAGCACGTACATGAGCTGGTCGTTGCGGGTGGTTGCCTTGCGGACGGCGGGCACGGTGACGCGGCGGTAGAGCAGGATACCGACGCCGAGTAGCACCGCGAGTCCGGCGACAGATCCCGCCGATACCGCGACCACGTGGTAGGTGTGCTCGGAGATGCCGACGGCCGCGGTCCAGGACTCCGGTATCAGCACACCGAGCACATGCCCGCCGATCACGCCGAGCATGCCGAAGTGGAACAGCGGGCTGCCGAGGCGCAGCAGACGACTCTCATAGATCTGCGATGACCTTGTGGTCCAGCCGAATTGGTCGTTTCGATAGCGCCACAGATGCCCGAGCAGGAACGAGGTGAACGCCACATAGGGCAGCGTCATCCAGAAGGTGGTCGTCATCGGCGGCCTCCTGATCCGTCCAACAGCGCGGGGTCCATGGCGAAGGTGTCGAGCCCGACTTCTTCCTCTGGTGGGCCCTGCGCGGCCAGTTCGGCAATGCGCCGCCGGTCCGCGGTGGTCAGCGGCGGCAGGGTGGCCACCACGGCGGCCAGCACCCCGGCATACGGGGACCCGTTGTCGGCCAGCGACAGTCGTAGTAGTTCGATGACCGGCACGTGCTCGCCGAGCAGGCGTTCGCCGCCGATCGGGTCGACGGTCGCCGCGAACTCCAGCAGCACCGGCAGATGGTCGGGCAATTCCTCGTCGCCGAGCTCCACGCCCGCATGCCGGTAGGCGTGCTTGAACCGCAGCAGCGCCATCCCGCGCTTGCGGGTGTCGCCATAGGCGTAGAACGTCAGGTGCATGCTTGACCTGCGGCGCATATCGAAGGTCTCGACGTACTTCTTCGCCAGCTCGAGCTGCGCGACGCTGCGCAGATGGGCGAGGAAGTCCAGCAGGTGCGGGCGCACCTCGACGGGCAATTGTGCTGCGGCGTCGGATATCTGGTCGATCTCGGCCAGCAACTGCTCGCCGGGGTAGTCGAGCAGCAGTGCGGCGATCCGCCACACCAGGTGGCGATCCCGCTCGGGCATCGGGACGACCGGTTCGGGTCGCCGGCGTACCTTCAGCAGACTCATCGCTGTGCTCCGGTCGGCGTGGTGGCCGAAGCATCACGTGCCGCGCCGTTCGTGCCATGGCCGTTGGTGCTGTGGGTGCCGTTGCCATTGGCGGCGTTCGCGGCGGGAAGCAATCCCTCGGTGTTGCGCCCGTCCCAGTTCAGGAGGTTGATGCGATTCGACTTCTCCTCCGGCGCCGCGCCATTGGTGTCGGTGAGATGGAACTTCTCGACCATCGTGTCGAATGCCGTCATACCGGGCCCGCCGTCGGTGTCCAGGCTGCAGCCGGTGGCGAGAGAGTCCAACTCGTGCGCCTGGGTCCCCGCACCGGTCGGAATCACATAGCGGTGTTCGTATTTCGCGATGGCGAGCAGCCGGTACATCGCCTCGATCTCCTCCGGCTCCAGCCGCACCGACGGTGCGATCGAAGGATCCGGTTCCACCCCGAGATTCACCGAGCGCATAAAAGACCGCATCGCCGCGAGCCGCTGGAGCGCGGCGCGCACCGGCCCGACCTCACCGGCGGTGAAAAGCTCGGCGAGGTATTCGATCGGGATGCGCAGTGCGTCGATGGCGCCGAACAGGTTCGAGGCATTCTCGCCGTCGTGACCGGTCTCCGACAGCACATCTACCACCGGCGACAGCGGTGGCACGTACCAAACCATCGGCATGGTCCGGTATTCCGGGTGCAGCGGAAGCGCGATCTGGTAATCGACGATCAGCTTGTACACCGGCGAGTTCTGTGCTGCATCGATCCATTCCGGTGAGATCCCGGCGCGTTCGGCCTCGGCGACCACTCGGGGATCGTGCGGATTGAGGAAAACACCCAGCTGCGAAGGATAGAGATCCTTGGTGTCGGTGACGGACGCGGCCGCGAGCACGGCGTCGGCGTCGTACAACATCACGCCGATGTAGCGCAGCCGCCCGACGCAAGTTTCCGAACACACCGTCGGCATGCCGACTTCCACGCGCGGGTAGCAGAAGGTGCACTTCTCGGCTTTGCCGGTCTTGTGGTTGAAGTAGATCTTCTTGTACGGGCAGCCGGTGACGCACTGTCGCCACCCTCGACACTTGTCCTGATCGACCAGCACAATGCCGTCTTCGGAGCGCTTGTAGATCGCGCCAGAGGGACACGAGGCGACGCACGACGGGTTGAGGCAGTGCTCGCAGATCCGCGGCAGATAGAACATGAAGGTCTGCTCGAACTCCAGCTTCACCTGATCCGACAGCCGCGCGAGCAGTGGATCCTTGCCGACCTGCTCCGGGCCGCCGCCGAGGTCGTCATCCCAGTTCGCGCCCCAGGTGATGTCGGTGTTCTTCCCGGTGATCAGTGATTTCGGCTGGGCAACCGGCGTGGTGTCCATGGCCGGAGCCGACAGCAGGTTGTCGTAGTCGTAGCTCCACGGCTCGTAGTAATCGGTCACCGTCGGCAAGTCCGGATTGGCGAAGATGTTCAGCAGCCGCTTCATCCGGGAGCCGGATTTCAGGGTCAGCTTGCCGCGCCTGCTGAGTTCCCAGCCGCCCTTCCACTTCTCCTGGTCCTGGTACTGCCGTGGATAGCCCTGTCCTGGTCGGGTTTCCACATTGTTGAACCACATGTATTCGGTGCCACCGCGATTGGTCCATGCCTGCTTACAGGTGACGCTGCAGGTGTGGCAGCCGATGCACTTGTCGAGGTTCATCACCATGGCCATCTGTGCCATCACGCGCATATCAGTACTCCACTTCCTGCGAGCGGCGACGGATCGTCGTCACTTCGTCGCGCTGATTTCCGGTGGGGCCGTGGTAGTTCAGCGCGAAGGACTGCTGCGCGTAGCCGCCGATGAGGTGTGAGGGCTTGATCATGATGCGGGTGAGCGCGTTGTGGATGCCGCCGCGCTTGCCGCGCGCATCGTTGACCTCGGAGCTCGTTTCGATGCGTGGCACACCCACCGCCCGGTCCTGGGCGTGATACATGAACACGGTGCCTTCCGGCATCCGATGGCTGACGATCGCGCGGGCGACGACGATACCGTTGCGATTGACCGCTTCGATCCAATCATTGTCGGCCACACCGATTTTCGCGGCGTCCTTCTCCGACATCCAGATCGATTGGCCGCCCCGGGACAGCGTCAGCATGTGCAGGTTGTCCTGGTATGCCGAGTGGATCGACCACTTCGAGTGCGGCGTGAGATACCGGACCGTCACACCGCCCGCGCCGACCTCGCCCACATCCGGCTCGCTGAACAAGGCCGTCATGTCCAAGGGCGGTCGGAAGATCGGGAGTTGCTCACCGAGTTCGACCATCCAGTCGTGGTCGAGATAGAAGTGTTGGCGTCCGGTGAGGGTGTGCCATGGCTTGAGCCGCTCAGTGTTGATGGTGAACGGCGAGTACCGCCGGCCGCCGGTTTCGCTGCCCGACCACTCCGGCGAGGTGATGACCGGGACCGGCCGGGCCTGGGTGTCGGCGAAGGTGATTCGCTTGCCCTCATGCTCGGCGGCCAGATCGGCCAGCTCGGTTCCGGTGCGCCGCTCCAGCGCCTGGAACCCTTCGACCGCGAGCCTGCCGTTGGTGGTGCCGGACAACGCGAGGATCGTCTCAGCGGCGTGCGTGTCCTTCGCCAGCGACGGGCGACCCTGCGCCACACCGGAAACCGCGGTGCCGTTCACACCGGCGAGGTAGGCGACCTCTTCGTCAGGGTGGGTGGTGACGCCCTTGGTCGTGAGACCGAGTGTTTCGACGAGCGGTCCGAGCGCGGCCATTTTCTCCGCGATCTTCGAGTAGTCCCGCTCCACCACCACGATCTTCGGCATGGTCTTGCCCGGAATCGGCTCACACTCACCGGCTTTCCAGTCCAGCACCCGGCCGCCGACCTGCGCGAGCGCATCGGGTGAATCGTGCTGCAGCGGCACCGCGACGATGTCCTTGCGCGTGCCGAGATGCTTTTCGGCCATCCAGGAGAAGCCGCGTGCGATCCGGTGGAAGGCATCGAAATCGGTCTTGGCCTCCCACGGCGGGGAGATAGCGGGGGAGAACGCGTGCACGAAGGGGTGCATGTCGGTCGAGGACAGATCGTGCTTCTCGTACCAGGTCGCGGCGGGCAACACGATATCGGAGAACAGGGTGGTGCTTGTCATCCGGAAGTCGAGGGAGAGTAGGAGATCGAGCTTTCCGGTCGGTGCGTTCTCCCGCCAGACCAGCTCTTGCGGCCGCACGCCGGTGTCGTCGGTGGTTTGCAGGTTGGAGTCCGCGCCGAGCAGATGCCGGTGGAAGTATTCGTTGCCCTTACCCGAGGATCCGAGCAGGTTGGCGCGCCATACGGTCAGGCAGCGCGGGAAGTTCTCCGGCGCATCGGGATCTTCGCAGGCGAAACGCAGCGCGCCCGATTTGAGGCTGTCCACCACGTGGTCGGGGGCGCTCTTGCCCGCCGCGTCGGCCTCGTCGGCAAGGTCGAGCGGATTACGGTCGAAGGTCGGGTAACTCGGCATCCAACCGAGTCGGCTTGCCAGCGCGATATTGTCGGCGGCGGTCCGTCCCGCGAAGGCACCGCTGCCCAACGGGGAGGCGAAGGCCTGTGCGGTGAACGGGTCGTAGCGCCATTGGTCGTTGCTCAGGTACCAGAACACCGTGCCCTGCATCTGCCGTGGCGGGCGCTGCCAGTCCAGGCCGAAAGCCAAAGTCGCCCACCCGGTTACCGGGCGGCACTTCTCCTGACCCACATAATGCGCCCAGCCGCCGCCGTTGACGCCCTGACATCCGGTGAGCAGGGTCAGCGTGAAGAAGGCACGGTAGATCTGATCGGAGTGGAACCAGTGGTTGGTGCCAGCCCCCATCAGGATCATTGAGCGGCCGCCGGATTTGTCGGCGTTGTCGGCGAATTCGCGGGCGATCCGCTCGGCCTGTGCGGCGGGAACGCCGGTGATCGTCTCCTGCCAGGCCGGGGTATAGGGCTGGGAGGCGTCGTCGTAGCCGGTCGGCCACTCACCGGGCAGTCCGTCCCGGCCGACGCCGTACTGCGCCAACAGCAGATCGAAGACGGTGGTGACGCGCCTGCCACCGATCATCGTGGTCGGCACGCCACGCACCAGCACGCCCGGGGTGTCGGAATCGAAGCGCGGCAGCCGCACCGTGACCGACTTCTGGTCCGGTCTGCCGTGCAGCGTCAACAGCGGATCGACACCTTCGAGGTCGAGGTTCCACTTGCCCGCATCGCTGGCGCTGAAGCGGTGGCCCAGAGAACCATTGGGCACCACGGGTTTTCCCGCCTCATCCAGCAGAACCGGCTTGTGCTCCACACCCTCGCCGGTCCGGCCGAGGTCGGCGGCGGTGAGGAACTTGCCGGGTACCGCGCCGTCGTGGTGATAGACGCCGTCGGCGTCCCAGCCCTCCGGGTCGTCCACGCACACCAAGAACGGCAAGTCGGTGTAGCGCTTGATGTAGTCCAGGAACCGCGGCGTGCCGCGATCGACAAAGAACTCCTTCAGGATGACGTGCCCCATCGACATGGCGAGGGCCGCGTCGGTCCCCGGCCGCGCGGGCACCCATTCGTCGGCGAACTTGGTGTTGTCGGCATAGTCGGGGGACACCACAACGACCTTCTGCCCGCGATAGCGGGCTTCGGTCATGTAATGCGCGTCCGGCGTTCGGGTGACCGGCACATTCGAGCCCCACATGATCAGGTAGCCCGCATCGAACCAGTCGGCTGATTCCGGAACATCGGTCTGGTCGCCGAACACCTGCGGCGAGGCCACCGGAAGGTCGGCGTACCAGTCGTAGAACGACAGCATCGAGCCGCCGAGTAGGGAGATGAACCGGGCGCCGACAGCATGGCTGACCATGGACATGGCGGGGATGGGTGAGAAGCCCGCCACGCGGTCCGGACCGTAGCGTTTGATGGTGTGTACGTGCGCGGCAGCGGCGATCTCCGCGGCCTCCCACCACTCGGCCCGCACGAAACCGCCCTTGCCGCGAGCGGACTTGTAGCGCTCGGCCTTGACCGGGTTCTCGACGATATCGGCCCAGGCCAGCACCGGATCTTTACAGCGTTCCTTGGCTTCCCGGTACATCTCCAACAGCACGCCGCGCACATACGGGTAGCGCACTCGCGCCGGGGAGTAGGTGTACCAGGAGAACGAGGCGCCGCGCGGACAGCCGCGTGGCTCGTACTCGGGCTTGTCCGAACCGACCGAGGGATAGTCGGTCTGCTGGGACTCCCAGGCGATCACGCCGTCCTTGACGTAGATCTTCCATGAGCACGACCCGGTGCAGTTGACTCCGTGCGTGGAGCGCACGACCTTGTCGTGTGACCACCGATCTCGGTAGAACTCGTCGGCGCTGCGCCCGCCGACCTGATGCAAGCTGCGTTGATCGGCGGAGGCCTCACCGCGCCGAAAGTATTTGCCCAATCGAAGGAGCGCATCGCCGGCATCGGGCGATGGCCGATCGGCCGAATCGGAGGGCGCGGAGCCCCGAGTGCGTGAATTAACCACGACGCCCCCTTCGAGCTGTGAAATCGGGCTGATGCTCCGACTGTAAGGAGGTCGGGTGGCGCGTCAAAATGGTTCTCTCACAACGCGCGCGTATGCTCGGTGAGCTGTGAGGTCGCGGCAATATGACGGTCACCGTGCGGTAGCGGCGAATCGCTGCTGGCCTGCGTTCGACCAGCGTCGATGCGGTCTGACCGGCTGAAATGCCGCTACCGGCAAGTGTTTCGGGGGCTTGCCGGTGAAGCTTTGGAAACCGCTGGTTATTGTTTGCTTTACATTTGTTAACACGTTCTCGCTGGGTGCCGTGGGTGATTTGTCGTGCCCTGCGGTCCTGCGGATATGACGTGCCGAGCGATTATTGCAAGCGCCGCGCGGTGTCGCTGTGCATTTGCCGACAATTTCGGCGGCCGACATGCCGGCGGATTATCCTTCGTACGTATAGAGGTTCGAGGCTGCGATCGAATCGGCCGCGGGTGGCGGTGCCTGCGTGGCGGTGCGTGCTGTCACCGATCGGCACCGTCGAGATGTCGGAGGATCCGGCCACCGCGCCGGCGGCGGCCGAGTGTGGCCTGGCTTCGATGGGCTGTCTCGAAGCGCGTCGGGATTCGGTCGCCGCGATCACGACAGTCGAACGTCTGGAACACCGCGGCGGCCGGATCGGCACGGCCGTCGCGTGGCGCGGATTTCGTGTCCTGCAACCATTCGGCGATTCCGGCCTGCCGGGTGATCGTAGGTGTCTTGGCTCCGCTGGGCTGCCGATGTGGGCCTTGATCTCGAATATTGGTGGCCGCGAGCCGGATTCGACCCCGAATAGATTTCTGCAACGTTGCTATTCGGCGGCGTGTGCTTCGAATATAAAGAACGAATGTCGTTTAATATCGACTCCCATGGGCGCGGGCTCACATCGTCGACGATGGGGTCATGACCAGCCCATCGTGTGCGCGCCGCGAACTGTTCAGCTTGCCTCTCGTGTAGATGTACCCAACTCGTTGATACGACTACAGCTTCGTAGGAGTGGATTGCTGTGCCAAGCAAGTCGACCGATGCCGGCGAAGGGAATCAAGTGCGGCCCCCAACCTTCGGGGGGCTGCTGCGCCGACTGCGTGACGATCGGCGCATATCCCGGGAAAAGCTGGCATTCGCCGCGGGGGTCAGCTCCAGCTATGTCACCCATCTCGAGGGCGGCGATCGCGATCACCCGACCAAGGCGGTAGTGACCTCACTGATCGCCTATCTGGATCGGATAAGCCCGTTGGCAGATGCCGAGCGTAGACATCTTTTCGACCTGGCGGGGCTGGCCGAAGAAACGTTTCCCGGCGTACCACAGTTGCGCGCCGAGATCAGTGACGACATGCGCAACGGACTGCGACTGCATGAGCCGAATGCCGCCGGCTACCTGGATACCCGGTGGAACATTCTGTCCTGTAATGAGGCCTACAACGCCACTTTTCCCGGGTTGGTCGAGGACGCCAATATCTTGCGCTGGTTTTTCGGCAACGAGTTGTCCAAGCGGGTCATGGTCGATTGGCGGCGCGAGGCCGCGCTCACGGTGGACTGGCTGCGCGGCCTCATCGGCCAATCGGGCGACACCGCATGGTCTGCCGAACTGCTCGACGAACTCGGCGAGTATCCGGAATTCCGAACCATGTGGGCCGCGGGCCGCACCATCTATGGCAGAGACCAGCCGATGCATATCCGTGACCTCGACACCGACGAGTGCTACAGCCTCGATGTCCAGATGTTCCGGGTGGACTCCGGTAGTTATCCGGGCAGGGTCCAATTCTTTCTCGGCATCCGCACATCGTGCCCCGCGACCGTGCCCACCACGGAATCGTTCGGTTCGTAGCGAGCACGGCGCATGAGCAAGGCGATCACCCGCTCGCCGACGGGTGATCCACCGCGTCTCCGCGGCCGGGTCCGGGCCGTCGATCAGCTGCGGCGCCAGGGTCTCGGCGATCGGCGCAAGGGGTCCTGACCGCACCAGGCGTCGAAGAAAGCGCGGCAACGCGTCCATTCGGGCAGGCTGCACGCGCCTGCCTCGGTGTCGAGCAGAGCGAGTCCGAGTACGCGATCGGGTGCGAGCAGGGCGGTGCGCAGCGCCGCCTAACCACCCTGACTCATCCCACCGATAACGGCCTTTTCGGCACCGAGCGCATTCGATACCGAAAGTGCGTCGGCTGCTGGATCCCAATAAGTGACCGGCTCGTCGCGCGGTGCTCTTGTTCCGCCGTGGCCGCACGCATCCACGTCACCACATTGATTCCCACGGCGGTCAAGTTTTTCAGTAAGGATCGAACATGGATTCGTCTATGGGAAATCCGTGGGCGAGCAGCAGGACAGGTCCGTGGGTCCAATTCGACTGGAAATGAACTGTCACCGAGCCAGATTGAACGCAGAGCATGGCGGCGGCGTTACCGCCCAAAGGCCACCGACCACGGTAATGCCCACCGGATGCGCTACACAGTGGTGTGTTGCGTCCGGTCGGAGTTTCACTGGCCAGTGTAAGTACATCACAGGGTTTGCTCGATGTTATCGATTTTCAGGACAAGCCGTGTCGGAGCGTATTTGATCCGCTTATCGGGAAATTCGCGAAGTTGGTGACGACCTCACGAGTATCCGGCCGATGAGGACAGGTTGCGCGCACATTGCGGGAGTGAGTGTTTCATGGTGAATGACATCCAACTGGTGCCCCACATCACGCTGGCCGCGGCCGCGGACTGCTCGAACGGCACCTTCGCGGTATGCGGTGACGAGGGCCGAGCGCTCTGGTACGGCCCCTTTCTCGATACTGATCTCGATCATCCGCACGGTGACCGCCGTGCCGGCGCAATGGCCGCCGCCGCCCGCGCGGTCTGGTTGGCGGGCCGGGCCCGCGCCGACGCGGGCCACGACGAAGCGACCCTGCATCTGACCATCACCGAACCCGACGTGGATGCCATCACCCTGGCGTGCACCGCGTCGATGTCGGGACTGGCGCTGGATGTGGTGGTAGCCGAGGACAATCCGGCGCTGGACTGGTGCCTGGCCTTCGGCAGGCTGGACTGGAACCCGGGTGCGCTGGTCAGCCTGGTCGAGGACGCCCGCCCGGGTGTGCTCGAGCTGTGCGCTCTGCGTTCGGTCATCGCGAACCCACCACTCGATACCGACTCGAAGGAGACAGTTCCTATGATTCGCAGTTCGCGCGCTATCACCTCGATGGCCGACAACTCGGTGATCGACCCCGGTGTAGAGCTGCGCTCCGCGCTGGAAGCGCTGCTGCTGCACGACGCCGTCGGATTGGATGCCAGGATGCGGCACGCGATTGCGGCGGTCGTCCATCTCGCCGTCGATACCCCGCACGGTCCACCGGAGGATGCCGAGGAATTCCTCGGCAGGCTCGACACGGCCTGGCTGCTCGCCGCATGGGCGGGCCACGACACCGAGATGTCGCTCATCGCAACGCTGGCCGCGGGCGATGTACCCGCCATGTCCTGGTGTGAACTCATGTTCACCACCGCACTGGCGCCCTGGTCGACCAGTCCCGTCGCGGTCCATGCACGCCGTATCTTCGCTTCCGTCCAGCACAGCCACCTGGGCGCGGTGCGCAACCGGATCGGTATCTCCGGAGCTTGAGCCGCGGACCGGCCACAGCTGAGAACGACTCGGCGCAGGGTTGGGGTGACTCGGCGCAGCTGGAGCTGATTCAGCGCAGCTGGACTTCGGCGAACGAGTCGATCCAGCGGTGCGGTGGTCGCGGCGGATTCGGTTCGCCGGGGCGGTGGACGCCGATCGCCGACCAACCCGCCGCGACGGCGGCATCGAGTTCATCCGGGTGGTCGGATAGGAACAGGACCCGCTCGGCGGGCGTGCCGATGGCGCCCGCGATCTTCTCGTAAGACGAGGATTCCCGCTTCGGCCCCGCGGTGGACAGATCGAAATAGCCGCCGATCAGCGAGGCGAGTTCGCCACCGCGGGCGAAGGCGAACCAATCCTGCTGGTTGCGTACCGATCCCGACGAATACACATAGAGGTCGAGCCCGGCGGCCCGCCATGCGGCGAGCGCTGGCGCGACGTCGGGAAAGAACTCGCCGTGCAGAGCGCCGGAGCGGAAGCCTTCGTGACAGATCAGCCCCTGGGCGGCCTTGAGCGGCTCGGCCTTGACATCCGAGCCGAGCCAGTCGCGCAGGATCGCGGCCACCTCGGCCTCGTCGGCGTCGGGGCGTTCGGCAAGTGCCCTGGTCGCCGCGACGATGGGGACGGCAGCATCCATCCGGTTTTCGGCAAGCCACTCGGGGAGCCTGGCCCTGGTGTAGCCGTACAGATCCTCGCGCACCGAGCTGGTCGGGCTGGTGGTGCCTTCGATATCGACGACGACTGCGGCGATCACGGCGCGGCGAGCAGCTGGTCGAGGGTCGGGAAACCTTCGCTGATGCGGTCACCGGTGAAATCGCCGACCCAGCCGTCTTCTTCCTCGAAGAAACGGATAGCGATGAAATCGGGGCGGGTGCCCATATCGAACCAGTGCAGGGTTGCGGCCGGGACCGAGAGCAGGTCGCCGCCCTCGCAGACGACGGCCAGCACCGCATTATCGAGGTGCAGGTAGAAGCACCCGCGTCCGCCTGCGAAGAAGCGCACCTCGTCCTCGGCGTGCCGGTGTTCGTTGAGGAACTTCTCGCGGGCGCCCTTCGCGATCTGCGGCCATTCGGGGTTCGCGTCGTCGGGGTGGATGCGCGCGATGTCGATGTGGCGGTAGCGGCCGGCGGCATTGAGCTCGGCGACCCGGTCGGCGTACTCGGCCAGCAGCGCGTCCGAGGTGGTGTCGGCGGCGTTGTCCACCACCGGCCAGCGGTCGAAAGTGATTCCGCGGTCGGCCAATTGCGCAGCGATCACCGCGTCGTCGGTGGTCCGCAGCAGCACCTTGTCGGCATCGTCGGCGGCCATCACCTGCAAAAGCGTCATCTCAGTCCTATCTCGAGGATCTCGTCACGTAAGCCGACCTGCCGCCGCCCGGTCCGCAGCACCAGTTCGCACAGCGCCTCGAGGCATTCGGCGCGATCGCGTGCCTGGGACAGATTGTCCCCCCAGGTGGTGATGCCGTGGCCGGCGATGCCCAATACCGGCGGTGCGGTCGGGTTCTCGGACAGGTACCGCTCGATGTCGGCGCCGATGCGCGCGACATCGCGCCAGTTGGGGAACACCGGGATGTCGACGGCCGCCGGGTCGGCGCTGCCGAGTCCCTTGATGAGTTCGAAGTCGGTGATGCGCAGGATGGTCGGGTCATCGGGAGAACCGGTCTGCGTCGAGAGGGTCGTCGCGTACGGCGGATGGATGTGCACGACCGCGGCCGCGTCGGTCGTCCGATACACCGCGGTGTGAATGGTGGTCTCCGCCGACGGTTTCCGCTGCTGCGGAGCTACCGGAGTCGAATCCAGCACGCGGACGATCACCATGTCGCGCTCGGACAGTTCACCTTTGGCGAGGCCGCTGCCGGTGATCACCGCGGTCTCCGCGGTGCGTACCGAGATATTGCCCGCCGTGCCCGGCATCCAGCCGCGGTGGTAGAGCTCGCGCGCGATGTCGGCGATCTCGCGGCCCGGATGGTGTTCGGGGACAGCAGATCCCGCACGATGGACGACGCCCAGCTCGGTGACCACGGCGGTCACGAGGTCGGCCGGCGTGACATCGAAGGCCGGGTTGAAGACCTCGGTGCCCGTGGGAGCTGTTGAGACACCGCCGAATCCGGTGACCTCGGCAGGGGCGCGCTGTTCCACGACGATGTCGCGCCCGGTCGCCATATTCGGGTCACGGGTGGACTCGGGGGCGACGACGATGAACGGGATGCCGTGATGGCGGGCCGCCAGCGCCAGGGCATAGGTCCCGATCTTGTTCGCGACGTCCCCGTTGAGGGTGACGCGGTCGGCGCCGACCAGTACACAGTCGACTTGACCGGTGGCCATCGCCCAGGCAGCCGCGGAGTCGATGGTGAGTCGGTGCGGGATGCCCGCCGCGGCGAGCTCCCAGGTCGTCAGCCGTGCACCCTGCAGCAGCGGGCGGGTCTCGTCGACCAGGACGTTCTCGATCGCGCCGCGCTCCGACAGCACCCGAATCGCGCCGATTGCAGTGCCGAAGGCGCTCGTCGCGAGCCTGCCGGTGTTGCAGTGGGTCAGCACGCGCAGCGGGCGACCAGGGCAGAGCTCCTGCACGAGATCGGCGGCATTCGTCGCGGCGGCGCGGTTGACGCGCCCGTCCTCGGCCAGGATCGCCAGCGTCTCCGCGAGCACCGCGTCCACACCGAGCGGCACCTGAGCCGTGACTCGCCGCACCGCCCATGCCAGGTTCACCGCGGTGGGCCTGGTGGCCACGATGCGCTCGGCCTCCGCTTCGACCCGCGCCACATCGACGACACCGTCCGCGGTGTTCGCGGCGGTGGCGATGACCACCCCGAACGCCCCCGCGATGCCGATGGCCGGTGCGCCGCGGATGGCGAGCCCCCGGATGGCGTCGACGATGTCCTCGACCGTCGTGAGCCGCAACTCCCGCACCTCGTGCGGCAGCCCGCGCTGGTCGATGGTGACCAGCGCACCGTCGTCCCAGATGAGGGAACTGTCGTCCATCAGGTGCGTCCTTCTCGTCGTGAAGAGGGCCGTTGTGCCTGGTAAACGGTATCCGACCGGGCCCGATGTCCGAAATTCGCCTCGGCTGTGCGCGGGTGGCCGTGGTGCACGCTGCGCCTATTCCGCAACGAACTCCGCCTCGCGTTCCACCGCCTCGATAGTGGCGTCGGGGACACGGATCGGGACCGGCATATAGATCACCGAACGCAGGTTGCCGGTGTAGCGGGGGCGTGCGAAGGTCGGCGATCTGTTGAATCCGCTGTCTGCCACGGGATTACGCCACTCATCGGCCGGGTGAGCTCTCCGGCGGCCAGCGGCAACGGGTCGCCCTCGCGCGTGCTTCGCCCTCGCGCCACGGCTGCTGGTGGCCGACGAGCCGACCAGCGCGCTCGACGTCTCGGTCCAGGCTCAGGTCCTCGACCTGTTCGCGGACCTCCGTGCCGAGTACGGCTTCGCCTGCCTGTTCATCAGTCACGATCTCGCCGTCGTGCATCAGGTGGCCGACCGGGTCGTGGTGCTGCGCGCGGGATCCGTTGTCGAAACCGGACCGGTGACAGATGTTTTCGCTCGCCCGCGCGAGGATTACACGCGGCGACTGCTCGATGCGGTGCCGACTCCTGATCCGACGGTCGCCAGAAGGTCGGTGGATGTCGATTCCGAATCGCTGCTGCGTATCGGTGCGTGAGGAGAAAGCTCGAATTTATCCACACAATTGAAACGGGCCGCTGGACCCTGCAATGCAGGAACCAGCGGCCCGTTCTACAGGACTTGGATCAGTGCTGCCCCGGTCGCCGATCGATGCGGTTGGGGTCGTTCTCGCCCTGGCGTCGCTGCTGGTCCGGCATCATCTTCTGGCCTTCAGCGCCCCCGCCTGCTCGCGGCATGCCCTGCTCCTGGCGCTGCTGTTGCTGCTGCCGAGGCATCTGCTTGGGCATTTTCTTAGGCGTCTTCTTGGACTTTTCAGCCATCTCCACTCGGTCCTTTCCGGGGGATTAATGTTCGCCTAACAACCACACAATAGCGAGCAGGCATCAATCGCGGAAGGAAAATGTCGATGTGTCGGACGATTCATGGCCATTTCGGTGGAAATGGGCGGAAATGGGCGACTGAAATCAGCTGAGCAGGGGCAAGAATTCGACCTGAACGCCGTCGGTTGCTTCGGTGGGGACGATGACCAAGCCGTCGCGGTCGATGAGGCCGCCGAGATGGGTGGTTCGGATGTGGGCGTCGCCGCGCCAGCCGCCGTCCTGGTCGAGCCGGGCCGGGACGATGCGGGGGACCGGGCCCGCGATCTCGGAGGCGTTGTGCAGGGGGCCGGTCAGTGCGCGCCGCGGTGGGCTGCCGATGCGGCCGTCGACGAGGGCGGGGGCCAGCGCCATCAAGATGGCGACGGCGGCGAAGGGATTGCCGGGCAGACCGAGGACGGCGGTGCCCGAGGGAAGTTCCGCGACGACGGTGGAGCCGCCGGGGCGTAGGCGCAGGCGGTGCACCAGGATCCTGGCGCCCGCACGGGTCAGGGCGCCGCGCAGCTGGTCGGCGGCGCCGCCTCCGGTCGCGCCGACGATCACCAGGACATCGCAATCGGTTGCGGCGGTGAGGACTTCGTCGAATCCATTGGGCGTGTCGCGCAGATGGACGCGGGCGATGGTGTGAATGCCGTACCAGGACAACATGTCCGGCAGCACCGGACCGATGGAGTCGCGGGTCTGGCCGACGCGCAGCGGGCCCCGGCTGCGGATTTCGTCACCGGTCATGACGATGCGGGCCCGGACCGGGCCGCGGACCAGTGCTTCGGTCGCCTCCACGCTGGCGGCCGCCGAGATCAGAGTCGCGCTGACCGGGGTGCCTTCGGGTGCGATCAGATCGCCGCGGCTGCGGTCCTCGCCACTGCGGCGGATGTCCTCGCGCAAGGGAGTGTCGGGGAGCCGGTGCAGGGTGTTGTTCGCGTCGACCGTCGCGAACTCGTCCCGCACGACGTGGGTGGTGCCGTCGGGCACGTGCGCGCCGGTGGCGATGCGGACCGCCTCTCCGGTCAGCAATCCGACAGGGCGCTGTCCACCCGCGAAACCGATATCGCGGCGCAGGCGCCAGGGGCCGTCACCTGCGACCGCGTATCCGTCCATCGCCGACACATCGAAGCGTGGCAGCGGGCCGACGGCCGACAACGGCGCGGCCAGTGCCGCGCCGCGGACCGAACGCAGGTCGGCCCGATACGCGGTCAGTCGAGAGATATCGGTGCGCAACGTGTTTCGCGCCTCGTCGAGAGTCAGTGCGGGGCGCTCCCGCCGTGACGCCGCGAAGCTCGAGGTCGGCCCCACCGGTCCGGCCCCTGCCGCCCGGGCGGGAGCGGGCGGGTTCGCCTGCGGCGCAGCGCTCGTATCGGCCGCGTCGTCCACCGTCCGTGCCGCCGCTCGCGCGCGCCGCACCTGCTCGTCGGTGTCGCAATCGGCGATCCCCGGCATCGCCACGGTCACTGTATCTGTCGGAACCAGCGCCTTCATCGGCTGATTGACCAGCGAATCCAGCTTCGCGAGGGCTGCGGCGAGCGCCGAGCGCCGCCACACTCCGGTGAGGTACTGCGGCCGCCCGGACTCGTCGGCGGCGAACACCGCGTCGGCGCCGGATTCGGTGGCGTGCCTGATCAATTCGACGACTACCGCCCCGGTCAGGAACGGCATGTCCGCGGCGAGCACCACCACCAGCGGCGACGCGGCGGCGCCGAGCGCCCGCAAGCCCGCGTCGACCGCGGCCACCGGTCCCGACCCCGGCGGGACTTCCCGAACTTGCCGGATCGCTGAAGTCAACTCCGGCCGTTGCGGCCCGACGACGACGGTGCGCACACAGCCTGCGACGGCGGCAAGCGCCGCATCGAGCATCGATCGTCCGCCGATAATGATGGCGGGTTTGTCCACGCCGCCCATGCGGCTGGCACGTCCGCCCGCGAGGATGATCGCGTCGGCGGCCGTCACAAGCCGAAACCTTGGGCGAGGAACAACATGGCCGACATGCTAATTCGTCGGCGCTGCACAACCGCCCAAGCGGGCGCGGTGGATCAGACCGTCGTGTAGCTCGAGGCCGGTCGGAGCAGGCAGAACTCATTTGTCTCCGGATCGGCGAGTACCTGCCCCGGCGCGCCACCGATATCTCCGGTCGAGATCTGGGTCGCGCCCGCCGCCCGGAGCCTGGCCACCTCCTCGGCCTGGTCGTCGGTGGGGAAGGAGGACAGATCCAGGTGCAGTCGATTGCGTCCGCACTTCACGTCGGGCGTCCACACGAACTCCAGCCAGGAACCGAGCCCCGTCGCCGAGCGCAGGCCGGCTACCTGCGCACCGGCATGTTCCATCGGCCAGCCGGACGCGGCGGACCAGAACTCGGCAAGCCGGACCGGTTCGTGCGTGTCGATGACAATCGCCGCGACCGCACCGGTGTCCACGTACTCCTCCCTCGGCTCCAACACGCAGAATTCATTGCCCTCCGGATCGGCGAGCACCATCCACGGCGCGGCTCCCTGGCCGATGTCGATGCGGCGCGCACCGAGCGAAAGCGCCCGATCGACCTGCACGCGCTGGTGGTCGATAGAGCGACTGGCGAGGTCGAGGTGGATGCGGTTCTTCGCGCGCTTCGCACACGCCGCTGGGAGGAAGGTCAGGGCCAGCTCGAGGCCGTCGGGGTCGGGCGCGGCGACGTCGACTTCGTCGACGCGGTCCACGGTCACCCCCCAGCCGAGCAATTCGGCCCAGAAGTTCGCGACGAACCGCGGCCGGTCTGCGTCGAACACGACCGACGCCAGGCGGGTGGACATGACTTCCACGGTAACCGTCGAACGTGGGCGGCGTGACGGGATTGCGCGGCACTACCCGTTCGGTGCGCCGGGGAAGGAGAAACGCGCTGCGCGCAGGTCGACTCGCCCGTCACGGATCGCGACACCTTCCTCGGCGAGCAGCTGTAGTTGCCGCTCGGCCAGATGCGCGGCCGGCTTGCCGCCCGCCCCGATGACTCGATGCCATGGCAGATCAGCGGCATCGGTGCGCATGATCCAGCCGACCGTGCGCGGCGTGGAAAGCCCCGCCGCCGCGGCGATGTCACCGTAGGTGGCCACCCGGCCGAGCGGGATCGTCGCGACCAGCGCGCGGACCAGCTCGACCTGGGCATCCGAGGTGGCCATCGCGATCAGAGCGCCGATCGGATCAGCGCCGCCGTCTCGGCGGGACGGATCTGGGCCACCATGTGATCGCAGTCCCATTCGAGCAGCGTCAGATTGTCGCCGAGCCGCTCGATCAGGGCGGCACGGAACTCCGGTGTCACGAACGGCGGCACCACCTTCATGGCCTGCACGAGCACCGTCGGCAGATCGCGCGGCGGCAGAACGTAGTGGCGGGCCAGCTGACCCCAGTAGGAGTTGACGGCGGGCAGGCTGATCCGCCAGCCGACGCGGCCGTCGGCGGTCGGCATCAGATGCTCGGCCAGTTCCGCATCCAGCAGGCGCGGGTCGACCTCGCTCCAGCCGGTCGCCATCTTGTCTCGCCGCGCATGCTCGACGTCCACGTAGTCCGGCGAGGCCAGACTCGACAGCGCGACGTCCATGAGCAGTTCCGGTTCCAAGGCGATAGCCGAGTCGAGCAACACCAACTTGCGCACCAATTCCGGATGGCTATCGGCGAGGTGCAGCGCACATGCGCCACCGAACGAGTGCGCGACCACCACAACGGGTTCGTCGGTTTCCGCGGCGAGGACCCCGGCGAGATCGGCGACGATGGTCTCGAAATTCCACGGCGGCAGCCCGGTTGAGCGGCCGTGTCCACGCAGGTCAGGAGCGATTATTCGGACATCGGGCAGGTGCTCGGTTGCGATGGCTTCCCAGCGTTTGCCGTGGCCGACGACGCCGTGCAGGGCCAGGACGACCGGCCCGTCGGCGGGCCCGAATCGGTGGACATGAAGAGCAGACACGGCATCCATTTTGACGTGTATCGAAACCCGTCGCAGCCCGAGCCGACCCGGAGCGCCTCGTGGTGTGTCAGTCGCGTCTGTTGCAATAGCCCGCGTGGTGCGATCGGATAGCGCGGTGCGACTTGTTCGCCGAAACGTGGCGGCACCCCGGCCTCGGGTCTGGGGTGCCGATGTTCGCGCGCTGTTCGACGCCCAGGCCGCGCTCGGCCCGATCCGCCCGGGATGGCGGCCGTGGCAGGTGCTCGGCGGGCCGGGCACCGGCAAGACCACCCTGCTGATCGATCTGGCCGCCGACCGGATCGCCGCGGGAGCCGATCCGGAATCGGTGCTGGTGCTGACCCATTCGAAGCAAGCGGCGAGCGCACTGCGCGATGCCATCACGACCCGGCTGACCGGTCCGGAGCCCGACGTCGAACCGGGCGTGCCCGGCGCGACGCGCGAGCCGCTGGTGCGCACACTGCACTCCTACGCTTTCTCGGTGCTACGCAGACACGCCACCGCACACGGCAACCCGCCGCCGCGTTTGCTGACCGGTGCCGAGCAGGATGCCGTGCTGCGCGAGATGCTGCGCGGTGACCTCATCGATATCGCGGCGGGGGCGACCGGATTGTGGCCCGAACGGTTGCAGCCCGCATTGAGTCTCGGTGGGTTCGCCGAACAGTTGCGCGACCTGATGCTGCGGGCCACCGAGCGCGGGTTCGGGCCGGAGGACCTGGTTCGTCTCGGCCGTGAGCATGCTCGGCCGGAGTGGGTGGCGGCGGGCAAGTTCGCGGTGCGGTACGAGCAGACGATGCTGCTGCGCTGGTCGGTGGGGGTGGAGGCGCCCGAGGCGACCGCGCCCGCACTGGATGCCGCCGAACTCGTCGGCGCCGCCCTCGACGCCTTGGCCGGCGACGCGAATCTGCTTGCCGCGGAACGCTCTCGGATCCGATACCTCCTTGTCGACGACGCCCAGCATCTGGATCCGCAGGCCGCGCTGCTGATTCGGGTGATCGGCAACGCCGCGCAGACCGCGGTGGTCGCGGGCGACCCGGATCAGGGCATCTTCACCTTCCGCGGCGCGGACACCCGGTTCGTCGCCGACCTCGCCGCACCGGAGGGGCAACGAATCATCCTGCGGGACAACCACCGCTCGGGCGGTCAGGTGGAGTTGGCGGTGGCCAGGATCGCGGCCAGGTTGCCAGGCAGTGCGCCACAACGGTTTTCGCTGCCGAGACACAAGACCGAACCGGAAGACGACCCTACCGCGGTGCGGGTCCGGGTGCTGGCCACTCCGGCGAAGGAAGCCGGGCTGATCGCCGACTATTTGCGGCGCGCCCATCTCACCGCGGGCGTGCCGTGGTCGCGCATGGCGGTGATCGTGCGATCGGTGCCGCTGTCGCTGGCACCGCTGCGGCGCGCGCTGCTGGCGGCCGGGGTGCCGGTGCAGCAGCCCGCGCTCGATGCGCCGCTGGCCCGACGGCGCGGCGCGGCCTGGATGCTGCTCGCATTGCGAGCGGTACTCGCGAGCGAGCCGGCCAAGCGTCGTGCGCCGCCGACAACCGAGCCGATGTTTTCCGACGAGGATGCGCTCGACCTGGTCGGCGGGCCACTCGGTGGCGCCGATCAGATCAGTCTGCGCAGGCTGCGGCGTGGAATTCGACGCAGCGTGCTGGAGTCGCAACGGAACGGATCGAAGTCCGGCGCCGGGTTCACGGGGGATGACGACGGTGGCGGCCTGCTGGATCGGTCATCGGCGGAGGTGCTGCGGGATCTGCTCGTCGGTATTGCCGACCGCGAGCTCATCGAGCGGCTGACCGATGTGGAGGCCGCACCGCTGCGCCGGGTGCTCGACGCGGTGGATCGGGCTCGGACGGCCCGGCGCAAAGGCGCCGGACTCGAAGACGTGATGTGGGCGCTGTGGACCGGGTCGCGACTGGAGCGGCGCTGGGTCGCGCAGTCCGAACGCGGTGGCGCGATCGGGATGCAGGCCGATCGGGACCTCGATGCCGTGGTCGGTCTCTTCGACGCTGCCGCAGCCTATGTCGACCGGCTGCCGCGTGCCAGCGTCGAGGGATTCGTCGAATACCTACTGCAACAGGAGATCCCGCACGACACGACCTCGCTGACCGCGCCGGGGGAAGCGGTCGCGCTGCTCAGCGCGCACGCGTCCGCGGGGCGGGAGTGGGATGTGGTCGCCGTTGCCGCGGTGCAGGAAGGCATCTGGCCGAATCCGCGTCCGCGCGGCACGCTGCTCGGCAACGAGGATCTGGTCGATGTGACAGCGGGGATCGCCGATGCCGGGGAGCGCGTGAGCCGCGCGGCGCCGATCCTGGCCGAGGAACGCCGGCTCCTGCTGGTGGCGTGCAGCAGGGCTCGGCAGTCGCTGCTGGTCACCGCGGTGGAATCGGTATCGGGCGACCGCGATCTCGTGCCGTCCCGTTTCCTGGCCGAGCTGCTCGGACACGACGACGACGGTGAACCCGGTGCGCTTCCGGTCGCCGATCCCGGCCGGGCCCTGGTGATGCATTCCCTGGTCGCCGAAATGCGCGGCGTGGTCTGCGATTCCGAGGCAGATCCGGAACGTAGGCGCCGCGCGGCCCACCAACTGGCCCGGCTCGCGAGTGCGGGCATTCGCGGCACCCACCCCGAAGACTGGTACGGCACAGCCGATCTCAGCTCGTCGCGGTCCCTGTGGGACGAGGACGACACCGCCGTTGCGCTGTCGCCGTCCACGGTGGAGCTCCTGCGTACCTGCCCGCTGCGCTGGGCATTGGAACGCCACGGCGGCACCGATGGCGACAACCCGCACGCGGTCAAAGGCAACCTGGTGCACACGCTGGTCCAAGCGCTGGCCGGAAAGGTGCCGGAGGCACAGGTCAGGGCTGCCCTCGACAAGGCATGGCAGGCCATCGATCCCGGCACCGGCTGGCACTCCCGCCAGGAGTTGCGCCGCACCGAGGCCATGCTGGAGACATTCATGGCCTGGGTCCGCAACACCCGAGGCGAACTCACCCAGGCCGGCGTCGAGGTCCCGGTCGACTGCGTGCTACCCGCACGCGCGGAAGACGAACGCCCCGTCCGCATCCGTGGTCGAGTCGACCGATTGGAACGCGACGCCCTCGGCCGCTTCGTGATCGTTGACGTAAAGACCGGCAAGTCCCCGGTCACCAAACAAGCCGCCGCCGACCATGCCCAACTCGCGACCTACCAGGTAGCCGCGGCGATGGGTGCGCTCGACCCGACGATGGGCAAGTCGGATGACAACCCGCACGAATCGGATGGCTTCGACACCGAAACCCGAGGTGTCACCCGGGAATCCCGTTCTCCCGCAATCGAATCGAGGCGCGCCACCACTGAGTCCTGGAGCTTGCCGGAGGCCGCCGAACTCGGAGCGAGCGAACGGGGAGGACCAGTCGGTATGGTCGGCGTCGTAGCTGGAGTTCCGATGTCACCTGCTGACTCGGGTGGCCCCGGTGTGCGTGGTGGCGTGCGGGGGGAGTCCGGCGCGGTTGCGGGCACAGCCGATGGACCTCGGATCGAGGCCGCTGGGGCATCGGGAACATCCGAAGTCGCGACCAATGGAACATCGAGCACAACAGCTGAACCAGGCAGCGCCGCAGGTTCGCATGGTGAGTTTGTGAGCGAATCCGGTGGTGCTGTGGGTGTGTCCGGTGGTGCTGTGGGTGTGTCCGGTGGTGGCGTAGGTGAATTCGGTAAGGCTCCCGGCCCGGCCATCGGTGAAACCAATGCTCCGATGGGAGAGCCCGGTGGGGCACGCTTGGTCTACGTCGCCAAGCCGAGCAGCAAGGAAGGCGCGACCCAGCGGATGCAGTTGCCGCTGGATGCCGAAGCCCTGGAGAAATGGCGCGGCACCATTCACGACGCGGCGGCCGCGACCCAGGGGCCGAGCTACCTCGCCATGCGCAACGATGGCTGCAGGCACTGCGCGGTCGCGGGCAGTTGCCCGGTCCAAGACACCGGGAGGCAGGTGACCGACGAGTGAGGGAGTACCTCGAGCGGGCCGTTGGCGCGGGTCCGTCTGGAGCTGTGGTGTCGTGTGCCGGCGCGGCGCAGTGGTCGACCGACCCGCAGCGAATGGACCACGGGCTCGGGGCTCACGGGACCTGCGGTGTCAGCCGTCGACGAGGTGGAACAGCGAGGGTGCGTAGCGACCAGACCTGCGCGGCGGCTTCGACGCTGGCGATGCCGGGTTTCGGCGAGGCGAAATCGTGAGACAGCTCTCAGGCAGGGGCATCGGTGCTGTGACTATGAGAGCTGCGGCGCCCGGTGTTGGTCGGAGTGTGAGTGTGGGGGAGCGAGCCGGTCCGGCTGTGGTGTCGAGTGGTGGTTGGGGTGTGAGTGTGGGGGAGCGAGCCGGTCTGACTGTGGTGTCGGGTGTTGGTCGGGGTGTGAATGTGAGCGAGCGCGACGATCGGGCCGTCGGCGCGGGGGCTTCGGCGGCTGCGATGTCGCGTGGTCGCGAGGCACCGTCGTGAGTCGGGTGACGCCGTATCGGTTGGCGGAGGCACTCGGTTTGCCGCCGCCTACCGATGAACAGGCTGCGGTGATCGCGGCTCCGCCGGGGCCGACGCTGGTGGTGGCCGGTGCGGGCGCAGGAAAGACCGAGACCATGGCCGCCAGGGTGGTCTGGATGGTGGCCAATCGACTGGTGCTGCCCGATGCGGTGCTCGGGTTGACCTTTACCCGAAAAGCCGCACAGCAGTTGACCTCTCGCATTCGTACTCGGTTGGCCAGGCTGGCCGGGGCGCCGCTGTTGCGCGATCTCGATGTCAGTGGCGAATTGCGCGCGCAGTTGGCTGGTGCCGAGCCGGAGATCAGCACCTATCACTCGTATGCGGGCAGGCTGCTCACCGAACACGGACTGTTACTTCCGGTGGAACCCTCGGCGACGCTGCTCACCGAAACCCAGCTCTGGCAGCTCGCACACCAGGTGGTGCGCAATTGGGACGGTGACCTGGATACCGAGCGCACCCCGGTATCGGTGACCGAGGCGGTGCTCGCGCTGTCCGGACAGCTCGCCGAACACCTGGTGGAACCCGAACAGCTGGCCGAAGCGCACACCGAACTCGAAAAACTGGTGTTCACGCTGCCCGCAGGCCCGCGCCAGCGTGGGGGGCCGAGCCAGACGTTGCTCAATATCGTTCAGGTGCAACGCGAACGCGTCGCACTCCTGCCGCTGGTACAGCAACTGGCCGAGGCGCTGCGCCGCCGCGGCGCCCTGGACTTCGGCGCCCAGATGTCCCTGGCCGCCCGCCTCGCCGCCGAGCACCCCGAGGTCGCGGCCGCCGAACGGGCCCGCTTCCGTCTGGTCCTGCTCGACGAATACCAGGACACCGGCCACGCCCAGCGCGTCCTGCTTTCCGCATTGTTCGGCGGTACACCACCTGCCGAGCAACAGCGCCAACCCGGTCGAGCCTCGACAACCGCTGCACGTCCGACCGCCGTCGAGCCACCCCGCCGTGCCCAGTCCCCAGCGATCGAGCCGCCCACGAACTTCGAACCCGCATCGGACCTTGCCCCGCCCCCGGACTTCGAGCCCCCGCCGGATTTCGAACCCCCGCCGGATCTAGAGCCACCACGGGATTTCGACCCGAGGTCTGGCACTGTTGACCATTTCCGGTCCGCTGCTCCCGAAATTTCCGACAGCTCATCACATTCCGTGCACACAGGAGAGGTCGGGCGGCGGTTGGCGGTGACGGCGGTCGGAGATCCGATGCAGTCGATCTATGGCTGGCGCGGTGCTTCCGCAGCTAACCTGCCGCGGTTCGCGACCGACTTTCCCGCCGCCCCCGGTGTTCCCGCGCCGACTCTGCCGCTGTTGACCAGCTGGCGGAATCCGCCGGAGGCGCTCGCCTTGGCGAACCTGGTTGCGGAACCGTTGCGGCGCAGTGCGATCGATGCGGGCGGGGTGACTGTCGATGCGTTGCGCGCGAAACCTGATGCGGAGTCGGGCGTCGTGGCATTGGCATTGACCGAAACCGTTGCCGACGAACGGGACTGGGTGGCAGTGCGGATTGCCGACGAGTGGGCGGTGCGTCGTGCCGCCGACGAACCGCCACCCACCTCTGCGGTGCTCGTTCGACGCAACGCCGACGCCGCCCCACTCGCGGAAGCTCTTCGCGAGCAGGGACTTCCGGTGGAGATTGTCGGTCTCGGCGGGTTGCTCGCGACACCGGAGGTAGCCGATATCGTTGCGACGCTGCGGTTGATCGCGGAACCGGGCGCGGGCAGTGCGGCGATGCGGGTGCTCACCGGCGCGCGGTGGCGGATCGGGGTCGCGGACATCGCGGCGCTCGCTCGTCGCGCCCGCGACCTATCGATCAGCCGACTCACCGCGGGTGACGCCAACGAGATCACCGATTCGACAACCCTCGCCGCGGCGCTGCGCGAGGTGGCGCCGGAACCGTCCGAACAGGCCGGGTTGGCCGATGCGATCGCCGATCCCGGTCCACAGGAACAGTATTCGGAGTCGGGGTTCACGCGGATCGTCGCGCTCGGCCGCGAACTCGCCGCACTGCGCGAGCGCAGCGGCCAGCCGCTCGCGGAACTGGTCGCCGACGTCGAACGCACCATCGGGGTCGGGGTGGAGACCCAGGCCAGGCGGGCCATGGCGGGTGCAGGCGCCGGGCGCGAGCATCTCGATGCCTTCGCCGAAGTGGTGGCCGGGTATGCCGGCGATTCGGGGGCGTCGCTGAGCGGCTTGCTTGCCTTCGTCGCCGCGGCCGAATCGGTGGAGAACGGTTTGGAACCGGGTGAGATCGAGGTGGCCCGCGATCGCGTGCAGGTGCTGACGGTGCATGCCGCGAAGGGGCTGGAATGGGAGATCGTCGCCGTCCCGCACGTGGCGCGCGGCGTGTTCCCGTCCGGAGCGGCCTCGGGCAGCTGGCTCGGCGCGCTTGCCGAACTGCCGACCACTTTGCGCGGCGATCGCCAACAGGACGACGCCACCGAAGGCGTTCCGGTCCTCGACCTGTCCGACCTCTACGACCGCGCCGATCTGGACCGCGCGATCAAAGCGCACAAAGAAGCTCTCGACCGCCGTCGCCTCGATGAAGACCGCCGCCTGTTCTACGTCGCACTCACCAGAACCGAACGGGTCCTACTTGTTTCGGCCCACCACTGGGCCGAGACCGGCACCACCCCCAAGGGCCCGTCCGATTTTCTCCTCGAACTCAAAAACGCCGGCGAGTCCCCTGGCAGCCCGGCCAACGGCGCCGTCGAGATCGACCGCTGGGACGACCCGCCCGCCGTCGACGCCGTCAACCCTTTCACCGACAACCCGGCCACCGCCGAGTGGCCCCGCGACCCACTCGGCAACCGTCGCGACCCCATCGAGCAAGGCGCGGCACTGGTCCGCGCCGCCCTGGAAGAGCTGCTCGCACAAAGGGAGTCGGTATCTGCCACTGCCGCAGTCGATCCCGTGCAGCTCCAGCTGATGGCGGAGATCGACGCTTCCGACGACATAGCAGTGATAGTAGGCGGACCCACCGACACGCGAGCCTTGCCCGCTGCCGCTGCCGCTGCCGCTGCCGCTGCCAGCGGCCCGAAACAGGCCGGAGTGGAAGGCGACTCCGGCGACCGGAAGCTGTCCGGGGTCGATGGCGACTCCGGCGACCCGAAGCTGTCCGGGGTCGATGGCGACTCCGGCGACCTGAAGCTGTCCGGGGTCGACCGCGACTTCGACGACCCGAAGCATGTCGTAGCCGACGGTGACCCGGACCAGGCTGGAGCGGACGGCGACCGCGGCAACCCGGACCCAACCGGTGCGGACGACGACCCCGACGGCTGGGCTGCCGACGTCGACGCCCTCCTGGCCGAACACGAAGCGGCTCGAGCGATCGCGCAGGTGGTGGAACTGCCGGGGCAGATCGCGGCGACCGCGCTCGTCGAGATGCGCGCCGACCCCGCGAAACTCGCTGCGCGCCTGCGCCGTCCGCTCCCATTTCCGCCGAATCCCTTGGCGCGCCGGGGCACCGCGTTCCACGCCTGGGTGCAACGGTGGTTCGGCGCCGACCGGCTACTCGGTCTAGACGAGCTGCCGGGTGCCGCCGATAGCAGTGCCGCCGACGCAGGCGTGGACGCGGAACTGACCAGGATGCAGGACGCATTCCTGAACTCGCCATGGGCGCACCGCAGCCCGCTCGAGGTGGAGATCCCGTTCGAAACCTCCCTCGCGGGCACCGTCATCCGCGGTCGGATGGACGCGGTGTTCGCCGAGCCGGGCGGCGGTTGGATCGTGGTGGACTGGAAGACCGGCGCCGAGCCGAGCGCCGCCGAGGAGCCCGCTGTCGCAATGCAGTTGGCGGTGTACCGGCTGGCCTGGGCGCGGCTGATGGCGGCCCGCGAAGGCGGCACCGAGCGGGAGATGCTCGACCGCGTCGGCGCCGCTTTCCACTACGTGCGTTCCGGACGCACCATCGCGCCGGTCGCCCTGCCCGGCCCCGACGAATTGGCCGAGCTGATCAGGAGCGCCGCGCCTGTCGGCTCACCTTCAGTGACTGAGTGATCAGCGGCAGCTGCAGCGGCAGTCGCAGCACCGTCCCGATCTTGATTGCTCGCGGCGACTTGGGATTGCCGAGCACGTCGGCGGCCATCTGCACATTCGCGGGGAACACGACGATGAACAGCAGCGCCGCGAGCCGACCCCCGAAGCCGCGGGTGCGCGGCAGAGCGAGCGCGGCCGCGACGGTGAGTTCGGCGACACCGGAGGCGTAGGTGTAATCACGGGCCCGGCCCGGCAGCGCGCGCGGCACGATCGAATCGAATGGCTTCGGCCACACGAAGTGCAATACGCCGGATCCGAACAGCAGTGTTGCGAGCATCAGTGCGGGCCGTCGGCCGGTGTCGCGGGGGACGAGAGCGTTGTCTGCCATGCCTCACCCTTGCATTCGCCCACTGTTTGCGTCGAGATCGGGCATCGCCACGCTAACCGGGTAGGCTCCCGTGCTGTGCCGGAGGGACAAGCAGAGCCGGGGACAGCGATCTCGGCGAGCAACAGGGTGGGTGAGTCCGGTGCTCGGTGATCGTGCCAGGCCAGGAGTGTCCGACCGCCCGGATTTCGCGCTGGTGGGTGTGCTGCGCATTCCGGAAATACAGACGAGCCCATGGATTTCGCTGTCGCGCCGGGTGGCCTTCGCGATCGCGCTGCTGTTCAGCGCGGCACTGGTGGTCTACCTGGGTCGCGACGGATACCACGACAATTCCGGTGACGAGCTGTCGTTCCTCGACGCGTTCTATTACGCGACGGTGTCGCTGTCCACCACCGGATACGGCGATATCGCTCCGGTGACAGCCGAGGCGCGGCTGGCCAACATCGTCATCATCACGCCGCTGCGCATTCTCTTCCTCATCGTGCTCGTCGGAACCACACTCGGGGTGCTGACCGAACGCTCCCGGCAGGCATTCAAGATTCAGCGTTGGAGGCGCAGCGTGCGTAATCACACCGTGGTCGTCGGATACGGCACGAAGGGTCGCACCGCGATCGACGCCATGATCGGCGACGGCGTGCAGGCCGCCGACATCGTCGTGGTCGACACCGATGTCGTCGCGCTGGAGGCCGCCGCCAGTGCCGGGCTGGTGACGGTGCACGGCTCGGCCACCCAATCAGATGTGCTCCGGCTGGCCGGTGCGCAGAATGCGGCGGCTGTCGTGGTCGCCACCAACCGGGACGACACCGCTGTCCTGGTCACGCTCACCGCTCGCGAGCTCAATAAGGCGGCCAAGATCGCGGTGGCCATCCGCGAGGCCGAAAACACCCATCTGCTGCGCCAATCCGGCGCGGACTCGGTGGTGGTGTCCTCGGAGACCGCGGGCAGGCTGCTCGGCATCTCCACCACGACGCCGACCGTCGTCGAAATGATGGAGGACCTGCTCACCCCCGAACAGGGATTCGCGGTCGCCGAACGCGAGGTCGAGGCCTCCGAGATCGGCGGCTCGCCGAGGCATCTCAGCGACATCGTGCTCGGTGTTGTGCGGGGCGGTGAGCTGATCCGGGTCGGCGAGCCCGAGGTCGACGCCATCGAGGCCGGTGACAAATTGCTCTACATTCGTCGCGTGTCCAAGTGACATCGGTGCGCCCGGCACCTGCGCGAGAACCGGCGTTCCGAGCGACAGCTAGTCTCGAAGCGTGGCATTTCAGCTCAATGGTGTTCCGTTGCTGTCCCGTTCCGTCGTCGATCGAGCCGAAGAGGTCAGGGCCGACGCGCAGGCGCTGAAGGAAGGCTGGGCCGACGCCAAGCTGCTACGGGTGAACCGGCGGGGTCAGGTCAGGTTCGAGGACGGCGCGCTGGTGCTGGAGTCGGCGATCGAACTCGCCGCCGAGCCGAGCCCGGCGGCGGTGTTCCTCGGTATCGACAAAGGCATCCACTTGTGGGCGGTGCGCGATCCCGAGCTGACCGGGTCGCTGACCGACCTGCGCGCCATGGCCGGCGGGGTCGACGATTTCACCGCGGGCCTGCTTTCCAGCGCTGTCGCCCTGCTGAACTGGCATGACAAAGCCGGTTTCAACAGCGCCGACGGCACCGTCACCGTCTCGGCCAAGGGCGGCTGGTCGCGGGTCACCGAGTCCGGGTACGAGGAATTCCCGCGCATCGATCCCGCGGTCATCTGCCTGATCCACGATGGCGGCGACCGGGTGCTGTTGGCGCGTCAGCACAGCTGGCCGCAGTCGTTGTTCTCGCTGCTTGCCGGTTTCGTCGAGGCGGGCGAGTCGCTGGAACGCTGCGTCGAGCGCGAGATGCTCGAGGAAGTCGGCCTCGATGTGCGCGACATTCACTATCTCGGCAGCCAGCCGTGGCCGTTCCCGCGCTCGCTGATGCTCGGCTTTGCCGCGGTGGCCGATCCCGAACAGCCACTGGTCTTTTCCGACGGTGAGATCGCCGAGGCGCACTGGTTCACCCGCGCCGAGGTGCGCGAGGCACTGTCGGCGGGTGATTGGTCGGCCAAGACCGAGGACACGCGACTGCTGCTGCCCGGCTCGATCTCTATTGCCCGCACCATTGTCGAATCCTGGGCAGCGCTCGACTGACTCTGCGCGCCGAGCACGCGAATCCGCGCGGGCCGCATTCGGTCCGCGCGGATGTGCTATTCGGATCTATGGGCCGTCAGGCGATTGCGGCAAGTGCCGACTTGACTGCGGCGAGCGACGGGTTGGTCGCGGTGGTGCCGTCGGCGAACTTCACCGTCGGCACCACATGGTTGCCGTTGTTGACACTGCCGACAAATTCGGCCGATGTCGGGTCTTGTTCGATGTCGATCTCGACATAGGTGATTCCGGCCTCGTCCAGCTGGGTCTTCAGCCTGCGGCAATAGCCGCACCAGGTGGTCGAGTACATCGTCAGGTCAGGCGTCGCGTCAGTCACGGATCTTGCAACGCCCGGTGATTCATTCCTGTTCCATATCCGCGTGTCGATGCTTGCCATGTATTTAATATGCGCGCATACTAAATGCATGGCAAGCATCGAAACGACCCGGTCCGTCACGGCGACGAGGTACTGGCTCGGCGTCGTCTCCAGAGAACATGTCCGCCGCGGGGTCGAGCTCGGCATCGCGCAGGCCAACCATGGCAAGCGGTCCGCGGTGGAGCGATTGGGCCCCGGCGACGGGTTCATCTATTACTCGCCGCGCGAAGGGATGCGGGCAGGCGCGCCGATCCGTGCGTTCACCGCCCTCGGCACCATCGACGACCGGCCGGTATGGCAGGCCGACCCGCAGCAGGTTCCCGGCGGCGGCTGCTTCCAGCCGTGGCGCCGGTCGGTGAGCTACCGGACCGAGGCACGGGAAGTCCCCATCGACAGCCTGCGCGCCGAACTCGAGCTCACCAGCGTGCCGAACTGGGGAATGGTGCTGCGTCGTGGGTTGATAGAACTCAGTGCACACGATTACGCGTTGATCGCACACGCCATGCTCGACGGCGCCGAGGGAGGCAAATGAGTGCGGACCGATCCGACAAGGGCCTGCGCAGCAGGTTCGCGGAGGCCGACGAAAGCCCAGGGCTCTTGCTCTGGCAAGTGACCAATCGCTGGCAGGCGGCCCAGCGTGCGGCTCTGGCCCCCTTCGACCTCACCCACGTCCAGTTCGTCCTGCTTGCGTCGCTGACCTATCTGGCGGCCCGCACGGAAGAGCCGGTCATGCAGCGCGACCTCGCCGACCATGCCGCCACCGACCCGATGATGACCTCGCAAGTCCTGCGCGCGCTGGAACAGAAGGGCCTCATCGAACGCCGAGACCATCCGCACGACCGCAGGGCCAAGGCGCTGATGCCGACCGAGACCGGCGCGACGCTGGTCAATCGGGCCCTGGCCGCGGTCGAGGACTGCGACAGCGAATTCTTCGCTCCGCTCGGCGCCGACGGGCGCGCCTTCGCGGGCGCGCTCACGCAACTGCGCGACCGCGCGACCCGCTGACTCGGGCCGCGGCGGTATCCGTCCGTCGATGCGCGGCACCGCACCGTCCATCCATGAGGCCAGGTAGAGCGCCATATATAGGGCAAAGTCGCCGAGCGAAGGCCGCGAGCGGCAGTTGAGTGAGTTGCCCGATGCCTGCGGCTGCTCGGCTTGCCGGCCTCGCCTCGCCGTCGGCAGGCGCGGTCTTGTCGGTCGGCGCTGTCATGATGGAGCCCGTGCCAGCACTCGACCTCGCCGCCCTCGACCCGGAGCAGGCCGCCGCCGTGCGCGCGCCGCGAGGGCCGGTGTGTGTGCTCGCGGGCGCAGGTACCGGCAAGACCAGGACCATTACCCACCGGATCGCGCATCTGGTGTCGGCCGGGCACGTGAAGGCCGACCAGGTCCTCGCGGTGACGTTCACCGCGCGCGCAGCAGGGGAGATGCGTGGCCGACTGCGCGAACTCGGGCTCGGCGGCGAAGCGAATCAGGTGCAGGCGCGCACGTTCCACGCCGCGGCACTGCGCCAGCTGAAGTATTTCTGGCCACAGGTCGTCGGCGAGGTGCCGTGGCAGCTGATCGATCGCAAGTTCCCGATCGTGGCGCAGGCCGCGACCAAGGCCGGGCTCTCCTCGGCCACCGATAGCGTTCGCGACCTGCTCAGCGAAATCGAATGGTCGAAGGCCTCGCTGATCGCGCCGGAGGACTACCCCGCGGCGGTGGCCAAGCATCGGCGTGAGCCGCCCTACGACCCGGCGCGGGTGGCCGAGGTCTACCTCGCCTACGAAGCGCTCAAGACCTCGCCGGAGGGCCTGCTGCTCGACTTCGACGACCTGCTGCTGCACACCGCCGCCGCGCTGGAGGACTATCCATCGGTGGCCGACGAATTCCGCGGCCGCTACCGGAGTTTCGTTGTCGATGAATACCAGGACGTGACCCCGCTGCAGCAGCGGGTGCTCGACGCCTGGCTCGGCGAACGTGATGATCTGACAGTGGTCGGCGACGCGAACCAGACGATCTACTCCTTCACCGGCGCCACTCCCGCCTACCTGCTCGACTTTTCCCGGCGCTTCCCCGAGGCGACGGTGATCCGGCTGGAACGCGACTATCGCTCGACCCCGCAGGTGGTGTCGCTGGCCAACCGAGTGATCGGCGCCGCGCGTGGCCGCATCGCGGGCACTCGGCTGCAGCTGATCGGTCAGCGGCCCGATGGGCCCGAACCGGTGTTCGCCGAATACGACGACGCCCCTGCCGAGGCCGCCGCCGTGGCGCGGTTCATCAAACGGCGGATCGAGGCGGGCATGCCCGCCGCGGAGATCGCGGTGCTGTATCGCATCAACGCGCAGTCGGAGGCCTACGAACAGGCGCTGACCGAACTCGGCATCCCGTATCAGCTGCGCGGCGGTGAGGGCTTCTTCGCGCGAGCCGAGGTCAGGCAGGCCGTGCAAGCGTTGCGCACGGCCGCAGCCCGCGACGATCTGCCCGACCAGGCGCGCAGCGGAAGCGCCCTGGTCACCCTGGTCAAGGCGGTGCTGGGCCCGCTCGGACTCACCGCTGCCGAACCGGCGGGCGCGCAGGCGCGGGAGCGCTGGTCGTCACTGGTCGCACTGGTGCGGCTGACCGAGGAACTCGTCGGTCATGATGACCAGCTCGACCTGCCCGCTCTGCTGCACGAACTGCGCGCCCGCGCGGAGGCACGGCACCCACCGACCGTCCAGGGCGTGACGCTGGCGTCGCTGCATGCAGCGAAGGGCCTGGAGTGGGACGCGGTTTTCCTGGTCGGCCTCGCCGACGGCACGCTGCCGATCGCGCATGTGCTCGGTGACAAGGGCTCGGTCGCCGACGAGGGGGCGTTGGAAGAGGAACGCCGCCTGCTCTACGTCGGTGTGACCCGGGCCCGCGAATACCTGCAGCTGTCCTGGGCGCTGTCGCGCGGCGAGGGCAGCAGGCGCACGCGTCGGCGCTCCCGGTTCCTCAATGGCCTGGTCCCCGACGATTCCCCCGCGTCGCGGATCGCCGCGCCCGCCTCCGGCGCCACCTCGAACGGGATTCGCCCGTCCTGCCGGGTCTGTGCCAAGCCGCTGATCGGCACCTACGCCACGATGCTCGGTCGCTGTCGGCGCTGCCCGGCGGAATTGGACGCCGAGCTACTTGCGGCGCTGCAGGCGTGGCGGGAGGAGAAAGCGCTGGCACTGGAGGTTCGCGAGTTCGTGGTATTCACCGACACCACACTCACCGCGATCGCCGAGCAACTGCCCGGCGACGACAATGCGCTGGCGGCGATCCCCGGGATCGGGTCGAAGAAGCTCGATCAGTACGGCGCGGATGTGCTCGCTATCGTGGCGTCCCGGCTGCGGTCAAGCCCACAAAACCGCAGGTAGAAAATAGGTTGTCGGTTCTGCCGACATTGCATATGGTGGGAATCACGCACCGGGAGGTCATCTCGGCGCGCAGAGTTCAGCTAACAGACAACGAGTTAAGGAGGGAGGCAGACCAATGAACGACTACATGAACTTCGACGCGAACGACGTTGCGGTGAATGCACCCGTCATGTCGGCCTCCCGGGGGATCCTCGCTTTGCAGGGGATCGGTCTGTCCGGCGTCGGTGTATTCGGGGAGCGGGCGCGATTTACGCACATGCATTCCCCCATTTGCACCCTCACGCAGGACAAGCCAAGCGCGGGTTGGCACCCGGCAGCTGCGAAAGCAGCCGTCGGCACCGACGCATTCGAAGCCGGCTATGCACCGGCGGACCTGCAGGCAGCACGCCTCCGCACCGCACACCCAGCGACCGTGATCAGGAATCGACAGAGATGTCGACCTAGGTAGGGAACACCCCGACCTCCTGGCCACGGATCGCCCGAAGCGAAACCGTGGCCAGTATTTTTTCCCGGCCCTTCAGCCGGACGGCACCGGTTTCGCAGAAGAAACGAAACGAACCGCTGCAAACGAGCTGAAGGAGAACGACGTGTTCACCGCAGAGAGCTGGCCGCAGGCCACCGCTGGCGTGACATGCCGAACCGTGGCACTGCCTACCCGCACTCGGGAGGTTACGAAGGTCCTGCCTTGCCGAGCCGGAGACCCCGATCTCTGGTTCGCCGAGAGCCCTACCCAGTTGGAGCAGGCCAAGGCGCTGTGCGAGTCCTGCCCGATCCGTAAGGGCTGCCTGGCCGCAGCCGTGGATCGGCGCGAGCCGTGGGGTGTCTGGGGCGGTGAGATCTTCGACCAGGGTGTCGTGATCGCCCGGAAGCGCCCGCGTGGACGTCCGCGCAAGGTCGCGATCTCGGCATGAGCGAGCGTCGCGAGCTCACATCGGCGCAGCGCCCCGGCGTCATGCCTGAGCCGAGCGTCAGCGAGGCGCAGGCATGACGCTGAGGCTCGTGCCCTCCCTCCCTCCGGTCGCTGAGGCCCATCCGGTCGATTCACTCCGGATCGGGGCCCACGAACGAGAAAGCACAAGAGCCGCTCACCTCGAGATCAGGTGGGCGGCTCTTTTGCGTCGACATCGGCCAGTGGTGAACGGCCCGTGCGTTTTTCGAAGGTCAGCTGGCCGTGCGCTCTTCCCGGAAGCCCGGCATCCAGGTTTTCACCAACTGCATGAACGGCAGTTCCGCGTCGAGCTGGGCCAGGATGCCGACCGAGCCGCCGAGGACGCGGAAGATCATCACGTATTCGGCGGGCAGTTGCAGGGCGCGTGCGGTCTTCATCTCGGGACTCGCGAGATCGGACGCCTTGCCCGCCACCCGCTGCATCCACTTACGGGTGAAGTGAAACGAATCCGTCTGCACCGGGTCGGTGAACGGCCGTAGATAGTCGGCGATCTCTTTATCGGTGATGGTGCGACCGGGAATCACCCAGCCGTTGTCGTACATCAGTTCCGTCAGCTCGTCGAAGCGCTCCTCCACCTCCAGCGCCAGCATGCGGCCGAGCACCTCGGGGAAGCCGTCGGACATGGGTGCGCAGGCGCCGAAGTCGATGACCGCCAGCTTGCCGTCGGGCAGCATCATGAAATTGCCGGGATGCGGGTCGGCGTGCAGCAGGCCGACGGTCTCGGGTGAGGAGAAGTGGAACTTGCCCATCAGACCTGCGACGCGATTGCGCAGCACACGGGTGCCCTCGGGATCCTGCGCACCCTGCTTGATGATCGCCGAGACGGAGGTGCCGTCGAGCCATTCGGTGACGATCACCTTCGGTGCGCTGGCCACCACCTTGGGCACCACGATCTCCGGATGCCCGTCGAACGCCTTAGCGAACGCCCGCTGGTTGGTTGCCTCGTTGCGGTAGTCCAGTTCCTCTTCGGTCCGCGCGGTGATCTCAGCGAGCAGTGGTTTCACGTCGGCGCCAGGAATCACCGAGGCGAACAGCCCCGTCATCCGTGACAGTGTCTTGAGATCCGCGCGTAGGGCCTCGTCGGCGCCGGGATACTGCACCTTCACCGCGACGACCCGGCCATCGGACCAGACCGCCTTGTGCACCTGGCCGATGCTGGCCGACGCGGCCGGAGTGTCGTCGAAGGACTGGAACCGCTGCCGCCATTGGGTGCCGAGCTGCTGGTCGAGCACCCGATGCACGGTGCCGGCGGGCATCGGGGGTGCGGCGGCCTGCAGCTTGGTCAGCGCCTCGCGATAGTGCTCGCCGAACTCCTCGGGGACCGCCGCCTCCATCACGCTCAGCGCCTGCCCGAACTTCATCGCGCCGCCCTTGAGCTCACCGAGCACGGTGAACAATTGTTCGGCGGCCTTCTGGTTCAATTGGGCGTTGATCTCGGACTTGTCGCCACCGGCCAGCTTCTTACCGAACCCTACGGCGGCTCGTCCTGCGATCCCCAGCGGAATCTTGGCTAACTTGGCATTGCGGGATGAGCGACGACGCACAATCTCAGACACGTACCCATCATGGCGGACAGACCCGTCACTGTGCCATCGCAATGTGCGGCCTTTCCTTGGCAGAGTGTAAGAATCGCCACAATCATGTAGTCGGACCAGCGAAGATTCCGCGACATCCGCAGGCGGCGTGCGGCGGCCACTCGCGCCGCTCGATCACATGCGAAGCAAGATCGAGCTCGACGGTGGAATTGAGAGTGGCCAGTTCGTGCCGGGGCGAGCAACTGCGGATCGCCTCGAATTCGCCGAGCAGTAACGCCGTTGTCGCCGCGATACCTGCGGGCGAGGCGTGCCCGACCCGGCCGAGCAGTTGTGCGGCGAGCAACGGCCAATCCGGGTCGTACCGGCAGCGGATGAGGTCGACACAGCGCAGACAGCTGGTCATTCCGGGCAGCACCAGCGGCCCGATGACGCCCTTGTTGTCACGGATGCGGACGTGCAGATGCGGAATCCGGTGCAGCACCAGGTCATTGGCGAGACGCGGATCTATCACCAGCGAGTCGGTGAGCAGTACCAGATCGGCCCGCCAACCGGTGATCGTGGCGTCGGGGCGGTAGTCGCGGGAGCGGCTCGGCCGCAGCCCGAGCCCGCGCAGTCCGGCCGATACCGCGTCCGCGAGCGGACCGAGCCCGTGCACGCGCACGGCACGGACGGGTCCTGCGGTGTCGCCGTGGTGCACGAGCAGGCCCGCATCGTCGATCTCGGCCAGCAGTGCAAGCGCACGCTCCGGTGCTATGCCGTGTTCTCCGGCTCGCCAGATGAGCTGCGGTCTGGTCTGTAGTCCGTCCAAGAGGCGCAGGAAGGCGAGCACGGTGTCGACGGTCAGCTCGGCCGGGTGCAGCAGCAGTGCGCCCTCCGGGTCCCAGCCGAGTTGGACCACACCGGAGGGGCGCACCAGGATCGTCACCCGGGGATGCAGCATCGGACCGTGAGGGCGGATCGTTGTTGTCATGGCCAGCAGTATGCGGACCAGCCAAGGCCACAGACACCGCGAAACCTGCAGTTATCCACAGGGATCCGCGGTATCTACAGGACAGTCTCAGGACTTGTCGCTGTCCTTGCCGAGGTCGGGACCGCCGGTGCCGGGCTCGTCGGACGCGGCCTGCTTGCGCTCGGCCTCGTCGCGTTCGCGGGCCTCGGTCGCGGCCAGCTGGGCCAGCGGATCGTCGAACGCGGTGGCGCCGCCGCCGATCACCGAGTCGATGAAGCCGGCAGGGGAGTCGAGATCGTCGGAATCCGGCAGCAGATCCGGGTGCGCCCAGATGCCGTCCCGTGCCTCCATACCCGCGTCGGTGGTCAAACGCCGCCACAGCGCCGCCGCCTCACGCAGTTTGCGCGGCCGCAACTCCAGGCCGACCAGGGTCGCGAAGGTCTGCTCGGCCGGGCCGCCGGTGGCGCGGCGCCTGCGCAGCGTCTCGGCGAGTGCACCCGCGCCGGGCAGGCGATCGCCGACCGCCTCGGTGACGACGACCTCGACCCAGCCTTCGATCAGTGCGAGCAGCGTCTCCAGCCGTTCGAGGGCTTGCTTCTGCTCCGGGGTGGTCTGCGGTTCGAAGGTGCCCTGCGACAGGATCTCCTCGAGCTTCGAGGGATCGCTCAGTGCCATCGGGTCGATACCTTGCGCCGCCTGCTCCAGCGCGGAAAAGTCCATTTTGATGCCGCGCGCATAGTCCTCGACCGCGCCGAGCACCTGCTGGCGCAGCCACGGGATATGACCGAACAGTCGCTGATGGGCCGCCTCGCGGGCGGCCAGGAACACCAGAATCTCGCTCTCCGGCTGCTCCAGCCCGGCGCTGAACTCCGAGATGGCCGCCGGCAGCAGCGCCGCGGTGCCGCTCGGTCCCAGCGGGAGACCGATGTCAGTGGAGGTCAGCACTTCCTTGGCCAGCTGCCCGAGCGCCTGCCCGAGCTGTGATCCGAAGGCGAGGCCACCCATCTGGCTGAGCATGCCCACCATCGGACCCGCGAATTCCCTTGCCTCCTCGGGCAATTGCGAGGTCCACATGCCCGAGATCTGCTCGGCCACCGGATCGCACAGCCGCTTCCAGGTCTGCAGCGTCTCCTCGATCCAGTCGTTGGCCGTCCATGCCGCAGTCTTGGCCGCACCGGCGGGCAAGGTGGTCGCGCCATCGAGCCACACCTCGGCCAGGTGCGCCGCATCGGTCACGGCGCTGGCCGCGCCCGAGGTCAACGGAGTCAGGTCGGCTCCGAGCTGTTGCCGGGCCAGCCGCTTGGCGACGTCGTAATTCACCGGACCGGCCGATGCCGACCCTGGCTGCCCCATACCACTGAGCATCTGCCCGAGCGAGGTCAGCATCTGCCCGAGTTGCGACGGGTCGAAGCCGCCCGCACCGAAGCCGAGCGGGTTGTTCGCATCGGGACCGCCCGGCTCCTCGCCACGCTTGCGCGCGTCGTCGTCATCGCGATTCGAGAATCCGAAGGGGAGGTCACTCATACCCCTTACGTTACGCGTGCGGCATAGGGGTCTTGTGTTCGCGCGGCGCGAAATCAGAGGACACCCGGACGTGGTAAACGCACGCCTGCGCCGCCCATCGGTGCGGCGATCACTACTGTGGTCGAGGTGAATCGACGGATCCTCACCCTCGTTGCCGCTTTCGTCCCGGTGCTCGTGCTCGGTGTCGCGGGCAGCGTCTTCACTGTGCCGTTTGTCGCACTCGGACCAGGGCCGACGTTCAATACGCTCGGCGAGGTCGAGGGCAAGCAGGTCGTCGATGTGCAGGGTGCGGTGCTCGACCCCACCACGGGGCACCTGAACATGACCACCGTTTCGGTGCGCGACGGGCTGAACGTTTTCGAAGCGTTCGGCTTCTGGGTCAGCGGCGAACACGGCCTCGTGCCGCGCGCCGAGGTCTATCCGCCCGGAGTGCCGCGTGAGGAAATCGACAAGAACAACCAGCAGGACTTCAAGGACTCCGAGGGCAACGCGGAGATGGCCGCGCTGCATCATCTGCACCTGCCGACGGTCGTGCTGGTGCGCAAGGTCGGCGACGACGGCCCCGCGAAGGACGTGCTCGCCGCGGGCGACGAGCTGATCAGCATCAACGGTGCACTGGTCAGCACGCCGAAGGACGTGGTTGCCGCGGTGTCCTCGCAACCGCCCGGCGCCCAGATCACCGTGGTGTTCCGGCGCGGCAATGCCGAGCAGAGCGCGAGCATCACCCTTGCTCCTCGTCCGGACGACGCGGCCAAGGGCTATCTCGGTCTGACACCGACCGAAGGCGCGCGTCCCCCGATGCAGGTCACCTTCAACCTCGCCGACATCGGCGGTCCCTCGGCAGGCCTGATGTTCAGCCTCGCGCTGATCGACAAGCTCTCACCCGGTGAACTCGACGGCGGCAAGTTCGTCGCGGGCACCGGCACCATCGACCAGGACGGCAAGGTCGGCCCGATCGGCGGCATCCAATACAAGATGATGGCCGCCCGTGACGCGGGCGCGGAAACCTTCCTCGTCCCGGCCGCCAACTGCAACGAGGCCAAGCAGCGCATCCCGGACGGCCTCCGCCTGGTGAAGGTCGAAAACCTCGACGGCGCCGTCGCGTCGCTCAACGACATCAACGCGGGGAAGCCGACAGTCTCCTGCAATTAGGCGGCTGCCTCGCCTTCGCTCGCCCCGGCGCTGCTGCGGCGGAGTTGCGTGCGTTCGCTCCGGTGCTCCTGCTCCTGCGGCGCCTGCGCTCGGTCGGCCGCACAGCCATGGGCGGTTACTCGAACGTGTGGAGAAGGGCTTCGATGACGTTGGGTGCCAGGTTCGGGTACGTGCGCAGGTCCAGGTCGCCGAAGTCTTCCGCTTCGTCCTCCGGCCGCACCTGCAGCAGCGCCAGCGATGTGCCCTCGCGCAGCACTGCCGCGAACAGCCGCGCCTCACGACGTTCCGGGTGCGCCTCGGCAGCTGCGCGCGCGGCGGCGTCGGCGGCGTCGTGATCGGCGAGCAGTGGTGCGAGCGCATCATCGAGGGTGCTCTCGGCATCCGGTGGGAGCACCACGATCTCCTGCACCAGCACACAGCCCTCTACAGCGTCGGGCCAGCTTGTGGTCGCGAGGAACTCGTCGAGTGCCATCGACCCGCCGGTCACGTCGTCCGGAAAGGATTCCTGGGCAACGGGAGTCAGCTCGTTGCCGTCATCGAGCTCATCGATGAGGCCGGGCTCGGCCGCGACCAGATCGGCGGTGCGTACCAGCGCGAACATCTGCGGCGGGTGCCCCCAGCCCTCGGCGTCCACGAATTCGGCCACCTCCCGGACGGAGCGGGCGAGGACGAGTTCGGCGTGCAGGTCAGCGGTCACACAAACATCCAATCAAACGGTCGGTCGATCGCGGATCGCCGGTCCGGGTTAGTGGCAGCCCTTCTGGTCTGCGCAATTCCGGCCCTGCCGTCTGAACGGTGTCCGATTCCGTAGAGTGGGCGCGGAAGAGGTCCGCAAGGACCACCGGCAACATCGGACTGCGGCGCATCGGCCGAAATATCGGTGCGAGTGCCGCCGGACCTTGGAGAGTGGCATCGTGGGCATGCGGCCCCCCACCGGCTTACCTTCGTTGTCCCGACGCAGCCGAGTGCTGCTGGTGGCGGCCATTATTGTGGCGGCGCTGCTTTTGTTGGGACCACGACTGACCGACACGTACACGAACTGGTTGTGGTTCGGCGAGGTCGGCTTCCGGAACGTCTATCTCACTGTCCTGCGCACCCGATTGCTGTTGTTCTTGGTGGTCGCGGTGTTCGTCGGCCTCGTCGCCTGGCTGGCGCTGCTGCTGGGCTATCGGACTCGTCCGGTCTTCATTCCGGTCGCGGGCCCGAATGACCCGATCGCGCGCTACCGCACCACCGTGATGAGCAGGTTGAAGCTGTTCGGCATCGGCATCCCGGTGCTGCTCGGTCTGCTGTCCGGTCTGGTGGCGCAGTCGAATTGGGTCACCGTGCAGTTGTTCCTCAACGGTGGCTCGTTCGGGCAGAAGGATCCGCAGTTCAACCTGGACGTCGGGTTCTACGCGTTCGATCTGCCCTTCTACCGGATGGTGCTGAACTGGTTGTTCGTCGCTGTCGTCATCGCGTTCTTCGCAAGCCTGGTGACGCATTACCTCTTCGGCGGGCTGCGTCTTTCCGGTCGGGAAGGCACGCTGACTCGTCCCGCGCGCATCCAACTTGCCGTGCTTGCCGGGCTTTTCGTGCTGCTCAAGGCCATCGCGTACTGGTTCGACCGCTACGAACTGCTCTCCAGCAGCCGTAAGGAGCCGACCTTCACTGGTGGTTCGTTCACCGACATCAATGCCGTGCTGCCCGCCAAGCTGATCCTGCTGTCCATCGCGGTGATCTGTGCGGTGGCCTTCTTCGCTGGCATCGTGCTGCGCGATCTGCGGGTGCCCGCGATGGCCGCGGCTCTGCTCGTGCTGTCGTCGATCCTGGTCGGCGCGGTATGGCCGCTGGTTGTCGAGCAGTTCTCGGTGCGTCCGAACGCTGCCGACAAGGAAAGCGAGTACATCGAACGCAATATCGCCGCCACCAGGCAGGCGTTCGGCATCACCAACGACAAGATCGATTACAAGGACTACAAGGGCGAAAGCCGCAAGAACCCGCTGGACGTCCCGGTCGACGCGGCGACCATCGGCAATGCCAGGCTGCTCGATCCGAACATCTTGTCGCCCACCTTCACTCAGCTGCGGCAGCTGAAGAACTTCTACGGCTTCCCCGAGTCGCTCGACATCGACCGCTACAACATCGATGGCGATATCCAGGACTACATCGTCGCAGCCCGTGAGCTGTCCCCCGCGGCGCTGAGCGGCAACCAGACCGACTGGATCAACCGCCACACCGTCTATACCCACGGCAACGGTTTCGTCGCCGCCCCGGCCAACCGCGTCAACAAGCCGCAGTCCGAGGATCCCAACGCGACCGGCGGCAGCAGCGACAGCGGCTACCCGATCTTCATGGTCAGCGATCTGTTCACCCCGACGGACAAGCAGCGGATCAAGGTCGACCAGCCGCGGGTGTACTACGGCGAGCTGATCTCGCAGGCGAATCCGGACTACGCCATTGTCGGCTCGATGGCGGGCCAGCGTCCGCGCGAATACGACTCCGACACCGCGCAGTACACCTACACCGGCAAGGGCGGAGTGTCGATCGGCAACTGGTTCAACCGGTTGGCCTTCGCGGCCAAGTACGCCGAGCGCAATATCCTGTTCTCCTCGGCCATCAGCGACGACTCCAAGATCATCTTCAACCGCAGCCCGCGCGATCGGGTGCAGAAGGTGGCGCCGTGGCTGACGACCGATGGGAACGCCTACCCGGCGGTCGTCGACGGCCGGATTCAGTGGATCGTCGACGCGTACACCACGCTGGACAACTACCCCTACGCGCAGAGCACCTCGTTGGAGGGCGCGGAGGACAGCATCGACAAGAAGACCGGCCGGCTGCTGCCGCGCAAGGAAGTCAGCTACATCCGTAACTCGGTGAAGGCGACTGTCGACGCCTACGACGGCACGGTGACCCTGTACGAGGTGGATTCCTCCGACCCGGTGTTGAAGGCATGGCGCGGCGTGTTCCCCGGCGCGGTCAAGCCGGAGAGCGAGATCTCACCGGAGTTGCGGGCCCACTTCCGGTATCCGGAAGATGTGTTCAAGGTGCAGCGCGACATGCTGACCAAATATCACGTAGACGATCCACGAGAGTTCTTCACCAACAATGCGTTCTGGTCCGTGCCGTCCGACCCGACCGTAGACGGTGGCGGCAACTTCAAACAGCCGCCGTTCTATGTGCTGCTGGGCGATCCGCAGACGAACAAGCCGGTGTTCAACCTGACCAGCGCCATGGTTGGTTACAACCGAGAGTTCTTGTCCGCGTATATCTCTGTGCGATCGGATCCGGATGGTTACGGCAAATTCACTGTTCTGCGATTGCCGACCGACACCCAGACCTTGGGCCCGCAGCAGACACAGAACAGAATGACGACTGCGCCAGACGTCTCACGCGAGAAGACCCTGCTATCCAACTCGAACAAGATCAAGTATGGCAATTTGCTGACCTTGCCGATTGCCGATGGTGGAATTCTCTACGTGGAGCCGTTCTACAACGAACGGAATACCGGGCCGAGTACCTCCACTTTCCCGCAGCTACTGCGGGTGCTGGTGAGCTACCGTGACGCGGCGGGCAGTGTGAAGGTTGGCTACGCCTCGACCCTGGCCGAGGCGCTGAACCAGGTGGTGCCCGGAGCCGGTGCGCTGGCTACCCCATTCGGGGGTGATCCCGCGTCGCGACCGGTACCCGGTGCCGTGCCACCACCGGTGGAGGGCGCCACGCCACCGCCTGCTGGTGTCACCCCGCCGCCTGCTGGCGTAACCCCGCCAAATGGCTCATCGGCCGCGAAGGACGCCGCCGCAGCGGAGCTGAATCGGAAGCTCGAGAATGTGCGTAATGCCATGCGCACGGGCAACTTCCAGGACTTCGGCAAGGCGCTGGATGAACTGGAGGCCGCAGTCAAGGCATACCAGGACGCCGGTCGCTGACCCGAACGTCAGCTCGGGTGCACGCATAGCATGCGGCGCTGCCTCCCTGTCGGTGGCAGCGCCGCGCACCGCGGTAGAACCTGTTCAGGCAATGTCGAGCAGCATATTTTGCCGCGTTGCCTCGTTGATCCAGAGATGGATATCCCAGACGCGTGGGTGCGGCATCCCGATCGGGTTCGGAATCGGTGGCGGGATATAGGCGGCATGTCCACCATGCCTCGACGGGGGGCTGCATGATCCCGCAAAGACTCTCGTGAACGCGAGAACGGCCCCATCACCCGAGGGGTCGGTGACGGGGCCGCTCTTGCATCGGATCCGGAAAGCGGGACCGAAGATCAGCGGAACAGCGAGTTGATCAGTGCGCTGTTCTGCTCGAGCACTGCCTGGTATTGATCCTCGACGCCGGCATGTTCGGCGAGCTCGTTGCCGGTGCTCTTGGCCTGGTCGACGACGGACTCGGCATTGTCGATGGTCGGGGCGGCGGGCTCCGGCTCTGCGGCGGGTTCGGGCGCAACGTCAGCCGACTCGCCGCCGCTGAGGTAGGCGCCGCAGGTGGGCCAGGCGCCGGGACCCTGGGTGGCGAGCACGTTCTCCGCGACGCGGATCTGCTCGGCCTTGCTGGCGGTGTGCGCCGAGCCCTGGCCGCCGTTGGCCGCCCAGGTGCTCTGCGAGAACTGCAGGCCGCCGTAGTAGCCGTTGCCGGTGTTGATCCCCCAGTTGCCACCGCTCTCGCACTGTGCGACGCCGTCCCAGTTGTGGGTGGGCGCTGCCGACGCGGTGGCGGTGGAAAGACCGAACGGTACCGCAACGAGAGCGCCGGTGACGGCCATGAAGCCGAGGGCGCGGGTGCTGAACTTCCGGTTCTGAGACATAGTATTTTCCCTCCCTGCGCCCGCCGACGCGGCGAAACTCCGCCGTGTCCCTGTCCCCAGGAGTCGGGGATCCTCGAACCGCGGGACAGGGTTGCCGGTGTTCGACGGTTCGAGTTCGTGCCCATCACGTTTGATCCGGGCCGTGGATCCGACGGTAACTAAGAAATCTCAACAGATCACGTCTTGATAACGTCAGAATTCTATGAAGCGGAATGGTGCATAACCGGTATTTACGCTGGTTGTTAATGCTGTTGAATCGGTTCTGAACGGTTCGTTATATTCTCGTGATGTGGTCGAGATCACTACGAAATAGTGATCCCGGTCACGTTTGAATGCCTTGCCAAAAGGGTGCCGTGTGCGCACGTCTCCTCGGCGGCGCCATCGCGAACCCGTGAATAAGCGCGGCCGGACTGGGTGTGCGTTGCGTCACTCCGCGGCCGCTCTCGCTGCTGTTTCGGCCTGCGTCGATGTCGCCGGCCGGCGGAAACCTCCTGTTCGGAGGGCGATTTGCCATCTGAGCGTAGGCGTGTGTAATGTTGTGTTTACCGACGCGGGGTGGAGCAGCTCGGTAGCTCGCTGGGCTCATAACCCAGAGGTCGCAGGTTCAAATCCTGTCCCCGCTACAAAGGCAAATGGCCCGGAACGCACAGTTCCGGGCCATTTTTCTATGCGCTGGAAGCGCAGTCCGCACGGTCGAAGGCGACCGAAGCGTGGCCGACCGATCACTGCTGCTGGCGGCTTCTCGAGCCGGACACGATTATCGAACGCCAGATGCGTGGCATCACCGGGACGAAGTGCGGCCGACTCCCCGTCTGGTCGCCCGGCGGATCTTGGTTCGGGAGACGAGTTCGATCGTGATCGCGACAGCACATGATTGCGCGAGGAGCAGGGCGATCAGCACGAGGATCTGCACTGCTCCCGCCTGGATGGCCGAGCCGCTCGCGATCAGGACGCCGACGAAGGCACCGGGCAGGGTGACGAGGCCGACGGTGCGGGTTTGGTCCACGCCGGGGAGCAAAGCGTCCGCCGCGGTCGGCCGGGCCACCTCCAGCCGTGCGTCACGGTCGCTCAATCCCAAGCTCAGCGCGGCTTCGACCTCACCCCACCGCTGCTCGATCGCATCGAGCGCTCGCCTGGCGGCCAACGAGGTCGCGGTCATCGTCCCACCGAGCACGATGCCGCCGATCGGAACCAACGCCACACCCTCGAACGGGACAACACCGCTGACGAGCAGCAACGGCAGCACGCTGCCGAGCCCGCATCCGATCGCAAGCGCCAACCACGCCGCCGACCGACCGGCGTTCGAGCGCCGCGCCGAAGTCACGATCGCCGCGCCGAACATCACCACCAGCACCACGATCGAGGACCATAACTGCGCGAGTGCGGCGGCCAGCACCAGCGCGATAACCGCCAATTGAGCTGTGCCGCGCAGTGCCGCGCGCGGCACGGTTGCCGCATCGCCGAGCCCGGCGGCGAGATACACCACCACCGCGCCGGCGACCATGATCGTGCACACCACGGACAGCCCGAGGCCCGGTGTGATCACCCCGTTCATGTCACATTCACACCGCCCATTGTCGTCGCAAGAGGTGGGCGCGGACGGTCCTGGCCGGGCACCGACCGGGTCTCACCGAGCGAGGAAGCCCTTGTCGACCGGAACTTGCGCACCCGTGATCACCCGGGAGGAGTCGCTGGCCAGCCAGACCACGACGTCGGAGATCTCGTCCGGCTCGACCAGTCCATCGGTCTTCAGTAGGTTCGGGGTGTAGCTGTAGACATAGGCAGGGTGATCTTCGAAGAGCTTGTACATGGAGGTGTCGTTGCCCAGCGCCGTGTTGGTGCCGTAGGGCAGCAGGGTGTTGACGCGGATGCCGTATTCGCCGAGTTCGACGGCCAGCGACTTGGTGAGACCTACGACTCCGAATTTGCTTGCGGCATAATGGCCGCAGCCGGGTGGCGCTTTGACTCCAGCCGAGGAGCTGATAGTCATGATGGAGCCGCCGTTGCCTGCGGCGATCATGGCCGGCACCGTCGCCTTGATCGTGTTCCACACACCGATCAGGTTGATATCGACCGTCTCACGGAACTGCTCGGGTGAGATCTCCCAGAGGCGGCCCCAACTGCAGACACCGGCATTGGCGACGACGAAGTCGAGGCGGCCGAAGGTCTTGACGGTGTCGGCGACGGCTTTCTGCTGGCCGTCCAGATCGCGCACGTCGACCTGCGCGGTGAGTATCTCGCGACCTTCGGCTTCGACAAGGTGTGCGGTTTCCGCGAGGTCCCCCGGTTCGGCCATCGGGTAGCCACTGAACGTCGCGATCTGCGCACAGGCATCGACGGCGACGATGTCGGCGCCTGCGCGGGCAAGGTGGATCGCATGCGAACGGCCCTGTCCGCGAGCGGCGCCCGTCACATAGGCGACTTTCCCGGCCAGCGGTCGGTCCGGTTCGATAGTCCTCGTCATATTCCTGCCTCGATTCTTCCCTGGTTGGAAATCGCGCGCGGCGCGGGCAGCGGTTCGCAGGCGTCGCGTCTGAACCAGTAGTCGCCGAGCGGCGAGTACCTGCTGAACCACAGTGCGCCACTGATGGTTTGGGGTCGGTAGTAGAGCGCCTCGCCGTGGGAGTTGACGAAGTAGGTGCGCAGGTCCGGGTTGCAGTCGACGACGTATGTACTGATGAGCTTGTTGTGGCGTCGCATCTTGTCGGTCCAACGACCGAACGCGTCGGCCCGCACCTGTGCGACGGTGGCGCCGCGCTTCCTGGCCTCGGAGATGACGCGCACGGCATGGCGGGCAGTGAGGTCGACGAAGGTGTGCCATGCGACCCCGACGTATCCCTGTGGCCCGACAAGTGACCATCGATTGGGTAGCCCCGGATGGGCGCTTCCGCCGTAGCTGCGCACACCGTTGCGGTGGTAGTCCTCGGCCAGGTCGAAGCCGGCAGGCCCCAGAATCGTTCCTGGCCGGTATGACTCGGGGGCGGTGAACAATTCGTAGCCCGTTGCCATGACGATGAGGTCGTAGTCGCGCTCGACTCCGTCGGTGGTTCTGATGCCGTGCGCGGTGACTTGTTCGAGGGGGTCGGCGATCAATGACACGGTGGGGGATGCAAGTGCGGTCAGGAAGCTGCTGGACAGAATCGGGCGCTTGGCGAGGATTCCATAGGACGGCACCAAAGCCCTTCGATCGGCTGGGTTCTCGATCTTCGCGCGCAGTAGCATCCTGTACAGCAGGCGCCAGATCTTGTCGTATTGCGGTAGCAGCTTCGTCAGCAGCGTGCGTGGTAGCACGGGCAGCACATTGCAGATGAGCTGGAGGGGTAGTTCCATTGCCGCAAGAGCGGCGCCGTTGATCGCCGCGGTGACTCCGGGTAGTGCCAGTATTCGTTGTGCGCGCGTTGATAATTCGACGTCGGGCTTGGGTAGGATCCACGATGGCGTGCGCTGGTAGACATCCACCTGCCGTGCCTTGCCGAAGATTTCCGAGACGATCTGCACCGAGCTCGATCCGGTGCCGATCACGGCAACTCGCTTGTCGCGATAGTCGTAGTCGGCATCCCAGGAGTTCGGACGAAGGATCGTTCCGGAAAACTGTGCGCAGCCCGGGATCTCGCCCGACGGCTTGGCATTGATATAGCCACCCACCGCGTTGATGACGAAGCGAGCTCGCACCGGATCGCGTCCTGCGATATGCAGCACCCACACTCGTTCGTGGTCGTCCCACATCTCGCGATCGACCGCACACCCGCCGCGAAAGTGCTTGTACAGGTCCAGATCCGCCGCCACCTGCTTGTTGTATCGCTGGATCTCGGTGCCCGCCGGAAACAGCCGCGACCAATCGGATTTCCGCGCAAAAGGGAACTGGTAGAACAGTGTTGGGACATCTACGAAAAGGCCGGGATAGATATTGTCGCGCCAACTTCCGCCGAAGTCCTCGGCCCGCTCCAATATGACGAAATCGGTGATGCCCGCCTGTTGCAGGTGATAGGCGGCGGTGATGCCCCCGGGTCCGGCTCCGATGATCGCGACATCGACGTATTCACTTGTCATTACTTTCTACTTCCTACGAAAAGCGACGCGGGGCGAACCCATTGAGCAGTAGGTCACTCGTGCGCTCGCGGACGTCGTCCGCATTCTTGAAGTCGGCAACGGCGAACGGCAGGATTTCCAGGCTGAGCAGTACCCGCACGATCCAATCGCCGGCATGCATCGGGTCGATGCCCGCGTCGACCTCGCCGCGCTGCTGTGCCTGCGCCACTAATGTCGCCCAGAAACCGGCCCAGCTGTGGCTCAGGTTGTCGCCGTAATGCTCGAGCAGTGTGGCGATGATGCTGTCGGTCCGCAGCGGGGGATCGAAAAGTTGGGGCGTCGTGACGTGCTCGTAGATCATCGCCGCCGCCTCGCCCACCTGCTCGCGCAAGGTCGGTTTGGGGGTGACGCTCAACGCAAGTCCGTCGATGAAGGCGTTGCACAGATAGGCCAGCCCCGCATTGATGGCCGCCTGCTTGTCGCCGAAGGTGTTGTACACCGTGCCGCGCGAAACGCCCGCGGCCTTGGCGACGTCGGTCAGTCGAAAGCCGCGCACGCCGGAGCGTCGCACGCATTCGGCCGCGCCCATGACCAGCTCGACGGGTGGTTCCATCGACGGTTTCCGTTGGGCCATGTTGTTCATTTTGAACACATTACGTCAAAGTGTTCAACAGTCAAGGCTTGATCGCCCGAGTGCGATATGCAGGCCCTCGAACACCGGGAACCACGAATTGGCCAGCGACACGAGATCTGGCGCCGGCCGGGCGGTTCATGCTGCGCCCGACCGACCGCTGCCCCGGACACGTCGATGAACCGTGCACCGCCGTACAGCGTGAGGTGAGGGAGATACTTGGGCCGATACCGCGGCAGCGGTCGAGAACCGAGGAGATGCCCTCATGTCGACGATCAACGGTTTGCCCGCCCACGTGCTGTTGGTTCATGTGATCGTGGTGTTCGTGCCGTTGACCTCGGCATTGTTGATACTGTCCGGGTTATGGCCCGCGGCGCGTCGCCGATTGATCTGGCTGGTCACCGCCCTCGCGGCGGTGACGGTCGCGCTGACTCCGCTCACCACCGACGCCGGTGCATCACTCCAGCATCGACTCGGTTCCTCACCCGCCATCGAGACCCACGCCGACCTCGGCCGAACGATGATCTACTTCGTTGTCCCGCTGCTGCTGGTCGCTGCGCTGCTCCTCGTTATTCATCTGCGCGAGGAACGCGACAAGCCGCCGACCCGGGCACTCACCGCCCTCCTCGCGGTACTGGCGGTCGGCTGTGGCATCGCGGCCTGCACGCAGGCGTATCGAGTGGGTGACTCCGGCACCCGCGCCGTGTGGGGTGCCCAGATCGATCAGTGCTGTGACGGGCCGACGGGGACCAGCCCGTGCTTGTGGGCGAACACGACCGCGTGAATCCGGTCGCGGACACCGAGTTTGGCGAGAATGCGGGAGACATGGGTCTTGACGGTCTCCTCGCCGACGCCGAGCAACGAGGCGATCTCGGCGTTGCTGCGCGCGTCGGCGAGCAGTAGCAGCACTTCGTGCTCCCGTGCGGTGAGCTGCTGCACCTGCGGCGGAGTGCGCGGCGGCGCGAGGCTGCCCGCGAACCGCGTCGCCAAGCGGCGGGTCATCGACGGATCGATCAGAGCGTCGCCGCGAGCCGCGATCCGGATCGCGGCGACGAGTTCTTCCGGCGGAAGGCTTTTCAGCAGGAAGCCGCTCGCACCTGCCTGCAGGGCGCGGTAGAGGTTGGCATCGCTGTCATAGGTGGTGAGCACGAGGACACGGGTGCCGCCTGCGGCGACGATGACCTCGGTGGCGGCGAGCCCGTCCAGCTTCGGCATCCGCACATCGAGGATCGCGACATCCGGTCGCAACCTGGCGATTTCGGCGATCGCGGCCCGACCCTCGCTCACCTCGGCGACACAGTCGAGATCCGCCTGGCTGTCGACGACGGCGCGCAGGCCGGAGCGGAACATGCTGTGGTCGTCGGCGATCAATACTCGAATCGGTGCGTTCACGATCCTCCGATCGGGACCGAAACCGCACTGTGCCAACGAGTTCTATTCGACTGTGGACCGCACCGGAGCTCGCCGCCGAAGAGTTCGGCGCGTCGTCGGATGCCACCGATGCCGCGCGGCATCGAGGCGTTGTCGATCGCCGTGCCTGCCATGATCGGATTCGTCGTTTCGATCATGATCAGGTTCGGCCGGTATTCCACATCCAGCCATGCGTTTTCGCCATCGCCGTGGCGTAGTGCGTTGGTCAACATTTCCTGCACGATTCGATAGAGGGTGATGTTCAGCGAATCCGGCAGTGGCACGGCTGACCCACGTACGGTGACTTCGACCGTCATCCCGGCCGAGCGCACGTGCTCGATCAGGCCGTCGATATCGGCAAGCCCGGGTTGGCGCCGGCCGTCGTCGTCGCGGCCGTGCAGCAGATCCAGTTGCCGACGCAGGTCGACCATCGCGGCCCTGCTACTCGTTTCCACCGCGGTCAAAGACTTGGTGGCCGGACCATTTCCGGAGTCGGCAAGGGCGATTCGCGCGGCGCCCGCATGGATGCCGATGGCACTGACATGGTGGGAAATCACGTCATGCAGATCGCGCGCGATGGCGGCGCGTTCATCGGCGACCGCGCGCTCGAGCGCGGCCTGCTGTTCCTGCTTGCGCAACTGTGCTTGCTGCTCGAGCTCTGCGATGTACGCGCCACGTGCCGCGGTGTATCGGCCGACCAACCAGGGCACCACACCCACCGACACCGTTGTCGCAAGCAGCAGCCGCCAGTCGTGTGAGGTGGTGCTGCCGACGAGCAGGTGCGCGCCCGCGAAACCGGAGCACAGTGTGAGGACTGTCGAAACGGATGTCGGGCCTGTCATCCACGCGCCCGCGCGATAACCGGCGACCAGGAACCCGACATCGGCGAATCGTGCCGCGAAGCCGTGCCGATGCAGCAGTAGCGCCTCGAGCAGCCTCAGGGCAACCTGGCCGACCGCAACGATGCCTGCGGTACGCGGCGGCGCGGCCAGCGCGAGATCGGCGGCGGCGACACCGACCGCCACTGCGGTCGCCTGCCACGGCGCTACGGCGAAGACGCCGCACAGGGCCAGGACCACAGTGTCGATCGTCGCGGCGACCACCGCGACCACCAGCGACTGGCGGGCCAACGACCTGCTCACGTCCACCGGCCGCCACCTCCCACATCATCCGGCAGTATCGGTCGGCCCGATCCGACGAACGCACCGATACCGGCCGAGTTGTTCGCGGGCGATCCTACCCAGCCGCCGACGCACCTCGCCGGGGCTGCTGTGCGTCAACTCTGCCCTCGGACGGTGCGCCGCACGTCCCCCGCGCGGGGGACGGTGCGTCCCTCGGCGGCGCGATGACTGTCATGGCCGCGGCCCGTAGCGTGGCCGTGACCGGCGGAAAGTGAAGGAGATCTCATGGGCCGTGTGGACTTGTTGGGCTATGCGTTACCGGCATTCGTGCTGCTGATGGTGGTCGAGTGGATCTCGTATCGCCGCGATCCCGACCGATCCGACAACACCAGCGCAGGGCGTGACACCGCCGCCAACTTGGCGACTTTCACCCTCGGCAGGCTCGTCAAACCGTTCATGCACTACCTGCTGCCGTTCTCCGCCGTGCTGGTCGCTGCCGCGGTGACTCCGCTGCACCTGTCGCCGAAGAGCTGGTGGGTGTGGGTGCTCGGGTTGGTGGTCACCGATTTCTGTTATTACTGGGCCCATCGCGCCGACCATCGGGTGCGACTGCTGTGGACCGCCCACAGCGTCCACCACTCCAGCGAGTACTTCAATCTCTCCACCGCGCTGCGGCTGCCATGGCTGCATCCGGTGGCCAACATGGTGCGCGGACTGGCGTGGGTGCCTGCGGCCCTGATCGGCCTGCCGCCGTGGATGATCTTCTTGCTGCAGACCATCGGATTGCTCTACCAGTTCCCGATCCACACCCAGCGGGTCGGCAGGCTGGGGCTGCCGATCGAGTTCCTGTTCAATACGCCCGCGCATCACCGGATCCACCACGGCTCGAACCAGCCCTATATCGACAGGAACTATGGCGGCATCTTCATTGTTTGGGACCGGATGTTCGGCAGCTTTGCCGCCGAATCCGAACCGATCCGTTACGGCCTGACGAAGAACATCGCCACCGACAACCCACTGCGGGTCAATTTCCACGAGCTGGCGGGATTGATCGGCGACGTTCGCAATGCCGAAACCTGGAGGGGTCGAATCGGTTACGTGTTCGGTCCGCCGGGATGGACCGAAAAGGCGAACGCCTCCGAGCCGGAACCCCTTGCGGTGCAGCCCGAGACCGTCAGGGGCGCCGAATCTACTGCCGCGGTGTGATCTCGGCGAAATCGAGCGGTATCGCCGCCGGTCCGCGTAGGTTGACGTGCGCGCGGTACGGCGGCGGACCGATGGCGCAGCCGGGGGATCGGACCCGCTGCGCGAACCTGGTCACAGGGACGCATCCTTCGAGCCTGGCCAGCGGAGCGCCGAGGCAGAAATGCGCGCCGAGCCCGAAGGCGAGATGGCGGTTGTCGTGAGTGGGGTCGAAACGGTCCGGATCGGTGAAGACCGCGGGATCACGCTGCGCGACGGCGATCAGCATCAGGACCAGGTCGCCGCGGTCGATGTCTACGTCGCCGATCCGCATATCCGCGGCCGCGACGCGCGGAATCATTTGTACCGGATGGTCATCGGGTGTTTGGCGCGGATACTCCCTCATTCACGAGGGAAAGGAAGCGCCATCCCCCTAATCGTGGTCGGGTAACCAGGAGTTGTCGGTGCTGTCGGTTACATTGCCGGGCATGACCGAGGTGGTGCGCTTCAACTACCGCCTGCGCCCTGGCGTGCAGGCGGAGCGGGCACTGGTCTCGGAGTGGCATCGGTGCCGGTTTGTGTGGAACGAGGCTGTGCATCAACAGAAGTCGGGTGGACGTCCCACCTTCGGCAAGCTCGGGAAGTTCCTGACCGAAGCGCGGGGCCGGGCTGCGTGGTTGCGGGAGGGGGCGCAGGTCGCCCAGCAGCAGGCGCTGCGTACCTACGCGCAAGCCCTCGACCATTCGTTCAAGGTCAAAGGACGCGGCCAACCGAGGTTCGAACCACGCAAGAAGACGTTGCCGTCGCTGGAATACACCGTGCGCGGGTTCAGCATCCGCGACGGCAGGCTGCTCCTGCCGAAGGGCGTGAGTATCCCGGTGGTGTGGTCGCGGGAACTGCCATCCGAGCCGACATCTGTCCGTATCACCCAAGACTGCCTGGGGCATTGGTATGCCTCGTTCGTTGTCCGGCGTGAGGTGGAAACCGTGCCGGTAGCCCAGGGTGGTGTCGGTATCGACTGGGGTGTGAGCGTCACGGCCACGACCACCGACACCCGGTTCGACCTGCCCTTTCTGGGGCACCGGAAACGGTGCGCGGCGGAACTCGCCAAAGCGCAACGCCGCATGGCTCGCCGCCGTAGCGGCACGAGCGGCCCACAGTCCGGTGGTTATCAGCGGGCCGCCCGCGAGGTCGCGAAGCTCCACAAGAAAGCGGCACGGCAAACCCGGCACGATTCGCGGGTGTGGGCGAAACGTGTTGTCGCCAACCATGCGTTGATCGCGGTGGAAGATTTCCGGCCGAAGTTCCTGGCGAAGTCCACGATGGCCCGCAAAGCGGCCGACGCGGCGATCGGTGGGGCGAAGCGGGAGTTGATCGAGCGTGGTGTGCGGGCTCGCCGGAAGGTGGTGTTGGTTCAGCCCGCCTATACGACGATGACGTGCAGTGACTGTTTCGCGAGAACCAAGCGACTCGAACTGTGCGAGAGGACTTTCCGATGCCCCGACTGCGGTTACACCGCGGGTCGGGACCGGAACGCTGCCAGAGTGATTCTGGTTGTGGCAGAGCGCGGCCACGTCAGTGTTGAGGATGTGAGACAAGCGGGTCACCTCCTTCGGGTGGGTGGTTCGGTTGCGGTCTGAGCTGAGAATCTCCTGCCTTCAGGCAGGAGAAGCGTTAAACCGCAACGTTTCCTCGCTGACACCGGCGGCTTGCTCTGGATCGGCGCGCAATGCCGCGAGGTGTCCGGGGTGGCGCAGCAGGGCCAGGATCGCGTTGGAGATGAGGTTGACCGTGGTCTCGTGGCCTGCGATGAGCAGCAGCGCGCACGTGTAGATGAGCTCGTCGTGGCTGAGTGTGTTGCCCGGCTTCGAGCCGCCGGGGGAGTCGCGCAATACGGATGAGCGGGCGTCCTGATCGAACTAGTGATCGGTCCGATTGACTAGGTCCTCGGTCCGATCGATCGGGTCCTCGGTCCGATCGGGCGGGTGTTCGACTCGATCGGTCGGGTGCTCGCTCGGATTCGGCTGGTGCTCAGGCGTCGGTGAACACCCGGATCGCGCTGATCTGCCCCGCCCTGGAGGTGAATTCGATGAACGCGACACCGTGCACCGGGCCAAGTTCTATGCTGGCGGTGACTGTGCGACCGGCGGCGATCAGCTTGTCCCACTTCAGGTTTCGTGCACGATTGATGAACTCCTCCACCGAGACCGGTGTGCCCGCGGGAAACTCGATGGCGCTGTCGTAGTCGAGCAGGCCGCGGACGCGGCTGATGTCCATCGCCGCCGCGGCGGTGAAGAGTCGGGTCGCGACGCGTTTGCCCGTACGGCCGACTCCGAAGAGTCCGCGCATCATCCCGACGGCGCCGCCGATGCCCTGATTGGCGATCAACTGCGGGCCGAGTTTCAGCGCGGCGCCCAGGCCCGGCAACCCGGTGCGCAGTAGCTGCATGATCATCGCGGCCAATTCCCAGTGCGCGGCCAGGCGGGTGATTTTCCAGACGCCGTTTTCTTCGACGAGGTCGTAGCGCAGGTGCATCGGGACCGCGACGGTGGCGCCGGTCGACATCGTGGTCTCGATCAGCAGGTCTCGGACCACGGTCGGCGGGCCGACGAGATCGCGCTCGACCCGGAAGGCGATGGTGTTCGGGCCGATGAAGGTGTCGTAGAAGCGCTCGATCGCGGCGCGACCGATATGCGGCCGCGAGCCGACCGGATCGTTGACGGCGGCGTCGGTGCTGAACAGCCCCACCCAGGCCGCGCGGTCATGGGCGGCGACGGCGCGCGGCGAGGCCGCTACGGCGACGAGCAAGTCGGTGGCCGTCGGATCCAGCGGCATGACAGTTCCTCCGTTGTCGCGGGTCGTGACTCGAACACATGGTAGAACATGTTCTAATTTTGGCGCCGGAAGTCAGCGGAAATGTCCGGCGCAACGCCCGACGAAGGATCTCGATGGACTGGTACACCGGGAACACCGCCTACGACACGGTGCTGACGATCGCCTTCGGGTTCGCGGCATTCGTGCTGGTCGGTGGGCTCTTCGCGCAAAGCCCGTACGGCCGCTTCGCCACCACGAAGGTCGGTTTCAACCTCAACCCGAAGCTCGGCTGGTGGTTGATGGAAATACCGGCCACGGTGGTGTTCGCGGTGTTCTACCTGACCGGCCCGGACCGATTCGAGCCGACGTCGCTGGTGCTCGCACTGATCTGGCTCGTGCACTACGGAAATCGCGGCTGGTTCTTCCCGCTGTCCATTCGGCAGGTGCCCGGCAAGCGCAGCAGCTTCAACGTCTCGGTACTCGGTATGGGCATGTTCGTGACCGCGCTGCACGGCTACCTGAACGGCGCATTCTTCAGTCACGACTACAAGCATCAGTACGGCACCGGCTGGCTCACCGATCCGCGTTTCCTCATCGGCGTCGTGGTCTATCTCTGCGGGTTCGCCCTGCTGGTCCGCTCCGAGGCAATTGTGCGCAACCTGCGTGACAAGAACGACCCCGGCGCGGCGGATTACCGGATTCCCTACGGCTTCGGATTCCGATTCGTCACCAGTCCCGCCTACCTCGGCGAGCTGCTCGCCTGGGCCGGCTTCGCGCTGTTGACCTGGTCGCTGGCCGGTGTGGTGATCTTCCTGATCACCGCGGGCAACCTGGTGCCGCGCGCCTTTGCGACCCATAGGTGGTACCGCGAGAAGTTCGCCGACTATCCGTCTGACCGGAAGGCGTTGATTCCGTTCGTGATCTGAGGCTGCGCGGCCTGCTCATCCGGTGTCGATGCGGGCCGCCTGTCTGCAGTCCAGCCAGAGCCGCCACAGCTCGCCGTTGGTGTAGTGGGTGCGGCGTAGGTAGTGCTCGGGTCGCGGGCGGCGGTCGTGCCAGAACCGGCCGGACGGTGGGGTCGGTGTGGCCGCGGCCAGCCAGACGGCAGTGTCCGCGCCCTCGGCCGGAGTGCGCAGCAACGGGCCGATCAGGCGATGGAATCCGGGCAGTGCGGCAGCGACGCCAGGTGTGTCGACCCAGCCCGGGTGCATGCTGTGAAACGAAATGCCCTGGGGACCATAGTATTCAGCGAGAATCGGCGTGAAGGCCACCTGCATGCGTTTGGTGCGGGCGTAAGCGGTCGCACCGCGGTAACGGCCCTTGCGGTACTCGGGATCATCGACGGCCAGCAGCTGGGTGTACATGCCGCCTGAGGACATGAAGATCACCCGCGGGTCGCCGGCAGCGTTCAGCAGGGCGGCGAGTCGATCGGTGAGCAACAGCGGGCCGAGCACGTGGGTCGCCAGAGTCAGTTCGTGCCCGTCGGCCGTCTCGGCGCGTTCGGGCGGCAGCACGCCCGCGTTGTGGATCAGTACGTCGAGTTTCGGCAGTCGCTCGCGGAGGCCTTCGGTGCATTCCGTCACGCTGGCCAGGTCTGCGATATCGCATTCTGTGACGGTCAGATCGGCGTCGGGGTGTGTCGTGAGGATGTCTTGCCGGGCGCGTTCGCCGCGTATCCGATCGCGCACGGCAAGAATCACCGATGCGTCGAGTCCGGCCAGTGCCTCGGCGATTGCCTTGCCGATGCCCGAATTCGCGCCGGTCACCATGGCGGTGGCGCCGCGCAGTGCGCCGGGTTCCGGATCGGCGGGCCGGTTGCGGCGGCGCAGGACAATGCCGAGGCGGGTGTATCCGGGAACGATCGTCCGGTCGAGCAGAGTGTCGAGCTTCGGGGCTCCGGATAGATCGGTCATGTCGTCATTGTGCTGGTGATCCGACATTTTGCCGGTGAACGATGCATAAACGTTGCAAGCGAACTGATCGTGACTACAGTCGTGGGATGGGCATCGAGTGTTCGAGCGTCGTCGCCGTTCCCCGGGCCGAGGTATTCGCCTGGTACGCCAGACCAGGAGCGTTCGCCCGGCTGGCGCCGCCGTGGCAGCCGGTGTCGCTGCTGGCGGAGGCGGGCTCGATGCAGGACGGTCAGGCGGTGCTCGGCCTGCCGGGTGGGCTGCGCTGGGTCGCGAGGCATGATCCGAGGGGCTATGAACCGCCGCATCGTTTCGTGGACACGATCGCCGTAGACGGCCTCGCGTCCCTGCCCGCCGGATTGCTGCTGAGGTGGCGGCATACGCACGATTTCGAGGTCGTCGACGATGACCACACCCGGATCGTCGATCGCGTGGAGTCGCCGGTGCCCGCGTTCGCACTGCGATCGATGTTCGACTACCGGTACCGGCAGGTCGCCGACGACCTCGCCGCGCACCGCCGGGCCGCGCGGGTGGGTTTCGCGCCGTCGATCATCGCGATAACCGGTGCATCCGGGTTGGTGGGCTCGGCGTTGGCCGCGTTCCTCACCACCGGCGGGCACGCTGTCATTTCTCTGGTCCGCCACGCACCCCGCAGTACGAGCGAAAGGCGCTGGGACCCCGCAGATCCGGCCCCTGATCTGCTCGACGGTGTCGATGCGGTGGTGCACCTGGCCGGTGCGTCGATCGCGGGTCGGTTCACCGAGGAGCACAAGCGAGCGATCGTCGAGAGCCGCATCGAGCCGACCCGCAAACTCGCCGAGCTCGTCGGCCGCGCGGGCGTGCCCACTTTTATCGGCGCCTCCGCGATCGGGTACTACGGCTACGACAGCGGCGAGGAAGTGCTGCGCGAGAACGCTTCTCGTGGCGACGGTTTTCTTGCCGATGTCGTCGCGGACTGGGAGGCGGCCACCGCCCCCGCCGCCGCGGCAGGCGTCCGGGTGGTGTCGGTGCGCACCGGCATCGTGCAGTCGCCGCGCGGTGGCACGCTGCGGTTGTTGCGGCCACTGTTCGCGGCTGGGCTGGGCGGCCGGATCGGTGACGGCCACCAGTGGCTTTCCTGGATCGGGATCGATGACCTGGTGGACGTCTATCACCGAGCGCTGTGGCAGGACGATCTGTCCGGTCCGGTGAATGCCGTTGCACCACAGCCAGTTCGGAACATCGACTACACCAGGATCCTGGCCGCCGTGCTGCGCAGGCCCGCGCTGCTCCCGGTGCCGGAGTTCGGTCCCGGCTTGCTGCTGGGCGCGCAAGGAGCGCGGGAGCTGGCGACGGCGAGCCAACGAGTCGAGCCCGCTCGGCTGCAAGCGGCAGGTCACCTCTTCCGTAGGCCGGATCTGGAGTCGACACTGCGACATCTGCTCGGCCGCGTGCCCGCCTAGCCGACCGGCTCCGTGCGGGTGAGCAGCAACTGCTGGACATCGAGATAGCCGCAGCGAAACCCCGCCTCGGCATGCGCCAAATACAACCGCCACATCCTGCGGAACATCGGGTCGAAGCCGAGTGCGGAGACCCGGTCCGGTCGGGAGTCGAATCGCTGCTGCCACAGGCGCAATGTGTGCGCGTAGTGCTCGCCCATCGATAGTTGTTCGCGCACAACCAATCCGGTACTTCGGGCAACCACTTCGCGCAGCAGCCGGGTCGAGGGCAGGAACCCGCCGGGAAAGATGTATTTCTGCACCCAGGTGTAGGTGTTGCGGGTAGCCGCCATCCGGTGGTGCGGCATGGTGATCGATTGGATCGCCACTCGTCCACCCGGTGCGAGCAGGCGATCGATGGTTCGGAAGTAGGTATCCAGATATTCGTAACCGACGGCTTCGATCATCTCTACGGACACCACCGCGTCGTAGCTTCCTTCGACGTGCCGGTAGTCGAGCAGATCGATGGTCACCCGGTCGGCCAGGCCGGCCGCCGTGACCCGGTCGAGCGCCCGCGTCCGCTGCTGCGCGGAGAGTGTCACCGAGCGCACTGCCGCGCCGCGCTGCGCCGCGCGCAGCGCCAATTCGCCCCAGCCGGTGCCGATTTCGAGGACGCGAGTACCGAGACCGACACCGGCAAGGTCGAGCAGCCTATCGATCTTCGCGCGCTGGGCCGCGGCAAGGTCGTTCCATTGCGGCCGTGGCGACAGCGTGGGAAACAGCGCGCTGGAGTAGGTCAGTGTTTCGTCGAGGAACAGTGCGAAGAAGTCATTGGACAGGTCGTAGTGCCTGGCAATATTGCCGCGGGTGTTCGATTCGTTATTCCGCTGCGCAGCAGGGTGTTTCGCGACATATAAGCGACGTAGTCGCTGGAGCGGCGCGGGCACCAGTGTGTCCACATGTCGCGCGAACACCGTCATGGCGGCGGTGAGATCGGGGGCCGACCAATCGCCCGCCATGTAGGACTCGCCGAATCCGATCAACCCGCCGCTGCCGAGGCGCGCGAAGAAATGGTCGGGCCGGTGCAGGATCAGCCGGGGCTGATCCGGCCGCACCGCATTGCGGCCGAGGACCGTTCCGTCGGGGTACTCGACCCTGATCGGCAGATCGCGCACGACGTGTTCAAATAGTCTGTTGGCCACTGCTGCGGCAATGCTCGCGCGAATCCCGGTGGGCACGTGCTCGACGTCGGGATAGGAAGGAAGCTGTTGCGCGGATGCGCAATCGGACGTGGAATGCGATTCGATGCTCACCGCGAAGACTCCGTCTGTGCAGGGGTTGGCCGGGGAACGACGGGCAGGCGGCGCGCCCACAGGCGCATGCCCTGCCAGCGAATGCGCGCCGAAACCACAAGTGGAGCAAAGGGTGCCGCCACTATCGCGCGCAGAATGGTACGGATGGTTGCGGGACGGCAACGCCCGGTCATCGAGGCGGAAAAGATCGGTCCGCCGTCGCTGAGCACGATGGATATTCGCAGCCGCTCGTCCGGTTCCGGCAATCGCATGTGGTACTCGCCGCGCACTTCGTTGAAGGGCGAGACATAGAACTTCTTGGGCGTGCGCGCCCGCGCGTGTTCGTCGAGGCGGACGAGGTAGCAGTGCCGCCCGCCGTAGGTGTTGTGCACCTCGGCGACGACACAGACGCCCGCGCCGGTGTCGTCCCGGCACCAGAACAGCGTGAGTGGATTGAACACATAGCCGAATACCCGTGCGTTGGTGAGCATGAGGATTCGGCCGCCGTGTAAGTCGATACCTTCACTGTCGAGGAAGTCATCGACGTTCGCACGCAGCGACCGAGTCGGGTCGCCGAGATGATCGGCGGATCGGAATGTCGCGATAGTCCGCAGCCAGCGCGGCAACCTGGGCATATCGTCGAGGTCGATCAACCAGCTGTAGCTGCGATAGCGGAACTCGTGTCGGAACGGCGTGACGCGGACATGACGGATGTGCGTACGGATGATGCTCGCCGTCATGATGCTCGTACCGTTGTCGCGGGCCTGTTCGTCCACCGCGCACCGAGCCGCTCGGCAGCGCGCAGGCCCGACAGAGCGCCGTCTTCATGGAACCCCCAACCGTGATAAGCGCCGGCGAATGCCAGTCGGGCATCGCCGATTTCACCGAGTCTGCGCTGTGCCGCAACCGACGCCGGAGTGTATTGCGGATGTTGGTAGATCATTCGATCCACGACCAGGTTCCCGTCGATGCGGTCGTGCGGGCCGAGGGTGACGAGGAAGCGTCGATCCGTGCCTGCGAGTCGCTGCAATCGGGTGAGGTCGTAGCTGACCAGGACACGATCGGCCGGCGCGGTGCACGAAGGCAGTCGATAGTTCCATGAGGCTCGCGCCCGTCGCGCTCTCGGCAGCACCGACTCGTCGGTGTGCAGCACCGCGTGGTTCACCGAATAGGGTATGGCGGAGAGGATTGCGCACTCGGCGGCGGTCGGTTCGGTGAGGATATCGAGCGCCTGATCCGGGTGGGTGGCGATGACAGCGGCGTCGAAGACGCGCAGTTCATCTGCTTCGTCACGGACTGCGACACCATCGGGGAGTCGGTGCACCGCCCGCACCAGGGTCGAGCGCAGCACCGTGTCGAGTTGCTGAGCGACGGCGTTCACGTAGGTGGCAGATCCGCCGGTGACCGTGCGCCAAGTGGGGGAGCCGAACACCGTCAGCATGCCGTGGTGGTCGAGGAAGGCGAAGAGGTATCGGGCCGGGTAGCGCAGGGCTGTCACCGGGTCGCACGACCACACCGCGGCGACCAATGGCGTCAGAAAGTGCGTGACGAAGTAGGCGGAGAAACGGGTGGCTCGTACCCATTCCCCCAGCGTGCGGTCGGACTCGGGTCCGGCGTCGAGTTCGGCACGTGCGAGCCGATGGAACCGTGGCACCTCGGTCAGCAGTCGCAGATAACGGCCGTTGCGCAGCGAGCGGGCGTCGGCGAACAATCCGCCGAGTCCACGAGCGCCCGCGTATTCCAGGCCGCAGCCCTCGCACTTTACCGACATGCTCATATCCGAATCCTGTGTCGCAATGCCCAATTCGCCGAACAGGCGCAGCAGAGTCGGGTATGTGCGCTCGTTGTGCACGATGAAACCGGTATCGACGTGGACGTCTGTGCCGCGGCGCACGGTGATCCGGTGGGTGTCCGCATGACCGCCGAGGCGAGCGTCTGCCTCGTACAGGGTCACTCCGGCCGAACGCGCGAGCACCCAGGCTGCTGTCAGTCCGGCCACTCCGCTGCCGATGACGGCAACTCGCCGGAGGTCGTTCATCGGATCGGTGTGCTCGATCATCGTGCTCCTTCTCTCCGGCAGGCGGTGCCGGACGATCCGCTGGTCGGAGGCTGAATTCCGCGGCGATCGGGTCGCAGCGACGCGCCGGCGGAGTCGTCGGCGGAACCGGCATTCGCCGTTCGGTGGACGCGCCCATGTAGCGATGCATCAATTATGCATCGTTTTGCGTGAGCGGGCTACCAGTGCCGCAATTCGGGCACTTCGCCCGACCGGCGAGCAGTGGTTGTCGGGGTATTTCGGAGACCGCGCCTCGGCGGTCGCGTGTGACCGTCGCGGATCGAGCAACGTGGCTGTCGGGCACGCGGCGGTGGCGTGGAATCAGCAGATCTGTGCGCCGCGGCAACGCCGACGGGACAGAGCGGCGACGCGGCCACGCCGATGGGACACGGCACCCTCGGGTCATACGCGGTTCGCGAGGGCGAACGAATCAGCTCAGGCGGTCGGCGGCATCGGTGAGGCTATCGAGCCGGACGACCGAGTCGGGCAGGATAACCGCGTCCCAGCCGGGACCGCCGACGAACACTCCGGCTCCCGCGGCGACGCATGCGCGCACCGCTGAGGTCAGCGCGGTCGATTCCTGCTGTGACCACAGTACTGCGCACGCGGAGCGGTCATGCCTGGCAAGGGCGTCGGTCAGCGCGGTGGTCGGGACATCGGCGCCGAGCATCCACGCTCCGACACCGCGCTCCGCAAGGGCCGCGCGCAGGACCTCGAGCGGCAGCGCATGCGTCTCACCGCTGGTGCAGGCCAGCACGACCGGTCTCGAAGTCGGCCCTTCGGGCGGCGGGTTGGTGCGGTGCAGGACCGAGGTGATGCACCACGACAACAGGTGTTCGACGTCGATGCAGCCCTCGCCGGCGTGCTGGCGCGCGACGATGTCGGCAAAAGCCGGGCGGCACAACTGATCCCACGTGTCCACCACGCCGAAGGCGCGGACGTGGGCGGCGAGCCGGTCGCACACCGTCGTCGCGTCGAGCGCGAAGGCCGCGAACAACAGTGCTGCACGATCTCCGAGTGTCGGTGTGGCGCCACGCACCACCGCCGCCGCGCCCGCGGGCGTCGCCCCATCTCTGATGAGGGCGAGCATGCGGCCGAGCACCTCGATGTCGGTCTCGGTGTAGAGGCGGTGCTTTCCGGGTCGCTGCTGCGGCGGACCGATGTTGTAGCGCCGATTCCAGCTTCGCAGGGTGGCCGTCGGGATGCCGAGTCGGTCGGCGACGGCGCGCACCGTGTATCCGGCCGCGTCGGAGGCGGGAACGGTACCGGCGGACATCGCACCATTCTGCCCGGTCCCGTTCTCGCGCTTCGTCACGGCCGGGAGCCCGTGCGTCGATTCTGACCGCGACTGCCCGACCCGGCGTTCATCGCCGTACGGTGGCGGCCGCCGTCGCGGCGCAGAGCAGGCCCCAGCCTGCCGTCACGGCGATGGCCTTCGCACGCTGGGTCTGCCCGCGCAAGGTAGTGCCGACCACCACGGTGTCGGCCAGGTCCGAGCACGCCCGCACGGCGATCGCAAGCCGCATCGCGCCTGGTCCGGGCGCTGCGACGAGCGCAAGGCCCGAGGCGGCATCGCGCAGGCCCACCATCCGCGCGAGGGCTCGCGCGGCGGGGTCGTCCGAACTCCAGCCGCACGGCCCGAGCAAGAACGCGGGACGTGTGGTCACCGCGAGTCCGTATGCCGCCGTTACCGCGCCCGCCACACGCGGCAGCCACATCGTCGTCATAGATCCTCCTTCCTGTGAGCAGGGTGTGCATCAATTATGCATCGTTATGCGCTACTATGGTCGAAGCCGCCGAATCAGAGGAGTTCGCATGACCCCAATTCGAACCAGCCGGCATTCCGGTTGCCTCGCGGCTGGAGTGGCTTCGGCGCTGATCGCCATCACTACGGCCGCGGGAACCGCGGTCGCCGGCCCGGCGGTATCGCCGATCGAGGCCCCCGCGCCGGTTCCGTATCTCGACCTCGACCGGTATCTCGGCACCTGGAATCAACTGGCCGCTGTGCCGCAGTACTTCAACGTTGTGTGCGCCCGCGATACGCGGGCCACCTACGCGCTCGACCCGCAGGGCAATATCTCCGTGCACAACTCGTGCACCACATGGGTGAATTCGCTCAACGAAATCACCGGCACCGCAACGGTCAATGATCGGACGACCGGCGCGCAACTGCACGTCAGCTTTCCCGGGGTACCCACCCAGGATGGACTGGAAGGTCCGACCAACTACATTGTCACCGCGTTGGACGAGGCGTACTCGTGGGCCCTGGTCACCGATCCGAGCCGAACCTCCGGCTTCGTCCTCGCTCGCGACCGGGTACTGGATACCGCTCAGTGGCAACGGGTTCGGGCCGCTATCGATGCCGTGGGCCAGAATTCCTGTCTGTATCTGACCTCACCGACAACAGGTGGTCGGACCGATATCGCACCATTGTGCGCGGTGACGCGATGACCGTCACGATCGCACTGTTCACCCGCGACCTGCGGGTGCGTGACAACCCCGTGCTGATCGCGGCGTATCGCGAGGGTGCCGCGGTGGTGCCGCTGTTCGTCGTCGACGAGAAGATCCTGTCCGGGCGCATTCCCTCGCCGAACCGGGCCTGGTTTCTGGCCGCCGCGCTCGGCGAGCTCGATGCCGAATTACGTTCGATCGGAGGACGTTTGGTGGTGCGGCGCGGTGATGTCGTCACCGAGGTCGACCGAGTGGTCGCGGAGGTGCACGCCGACAGCGTGCATATCGCTGCCGATGTGAGTGGATACAGCCGCAGGCGCGAAGATGCGCTGCGGGTGCGGCTCGAGCGGCGCAGTTGTCTGCTGCACACGCATGCCGTCTCGATCACCGCCGCAGATCCCGAAGAGTTGGTCCCCTCGACAGGACGTGACCACTTCGCGGTGTTCACGCCGTATTTCCGGCGATGGGCGCAGGCTCACCGACGCGAGCCGCTCGGCAGACCGCGCAAACTGTCCCTGCCCAAGGTAGCCGGACTGCCATTGCCGGAGCCCAACGATATCTGCGTCGGGGCGACATCGCCCCAGCTGTCCGTCGGCGGCGAGACCACGGGCCGAAAGATCATGCGGGACTGGCTGTCCGGCCCGATCGGTGGCTACGAGCGCAGCAACGACGACCTCTCCGCCGACGCCACTTCGCGGCTGTCGCCGTATCTGCACTTCGGCTGCGTGTCCCCGGTGGAGGTGGTGCACCGGGTCGACATGTCGACCGCGGACGGCCATGCCTTCGCCCGGCAACTGGCATGGCGCGACTTCCACCATCAACTGCTGGCCGCCCGTCCCGACACCGCCCGCTCGGATTACCGCCCCCGCCAGATCGGTTGGCGCGACGACCCTCAGGCCGTCGAGGCATGGCGCGAGGGCCGCACCGGCTACCCCGTTGTCGACGCGGCGATGCGTCAACTGCGCGCCGAGGGCTGGATGCCGGGCCGCGCCCGACTGATCACCGCTAGCTTCTTATCCAAATCCCTTCGCGTGGACTGGCGCATCGGCGCAGACCACTTCCTGCGCTGGCTGGTCGACGCAGACCTGGCGAACAACCAGCTCAACTGGCAGTGGGCCGCAGGCACCGGCACCGACACTCGCCCCAACCGCGTGCTCAACCCGCTACGCCAAGCCGAACGTTACGACCCCGGCGGCGCATACGTCCGCCGCTGGATCCCCGAACTCGCTCACCTACCCGCCGCCACCATTCACACTCCATGGCGCGAAAACATCAATCCCGCAGACTATCCCGCCCCGATCATCGACTGCGTCGGCATGTAGTGCGACGACAGCAATGCGACGTCCGGTCCTGCCGCACTCGGAACCAGCCTCGGTCTCGGCCATTGCGTTGATGGCGGCCCTGCGTCTGTGGCGGTGACGAATTTCGGCAGCTGGTCCGAAGCCTCGGCGATGTGGCCAAGGCGCCGAGCTCGTAGTTCGCAGTCGCCGCCGATGAGATTGCCTTCCGGGATAAGGCATTGGGCCGGTTGTGACGTGGTGGTCCGCAGGCCGGCCGAACCGGTTGCACTGTCGAAACATTCGACAGCGGGCTATGTGACCCGAGGCGTAGACCTCCAGGCTGGATCGGTCCGAATGCGCACCCACTGCGGCACCGGCTCTCGGGATCTGCACCCTTGCGGGCAGGCAGAAGGGGTGCGATCCCGAGGACGGGCGCGTCTGATGCCGGTGGGTTACCTCGGTGGTGAGACCAGCATCGGTTGGTGTAGGTCGTAGTATTCGACCTCGCCCATGAGTTTGCTTTCCTCTTCGAACAATGACCTCAGGTCGTCGGGGATCTCGATCTCCTCGGCTGCTCGAGCTTCGGCTTCGGAGGTGAAGTAGACCGCCTCGACGTATCCGTCGCCGCCGAAGGTCGCCAAGGTGCCGCCGAGGATTTCTGGGCGTAGTTCGTGCACACGATCGGCGCCCTGCGTCAGCAATTCGTGCATTCGGCCTGCGTCGCGGGTGTGGCCCTCCATGATTTGCACGAAGCCGGCCTCGTCGGAGCCGCCCCCCAGCCACTGCGTCACCGCGGGGCAGTCCATGAATGTGACAGGTCCGTCGAAGCATTTTTCGGTCTCGGCCCACCAGGCGCCTTGCTCGGGGCGCGCACTGTTGCGTCGTGCCGCCTCTTCGGATTCGAATCGTGCCAGCGCGATGAATGTTCCGTCATCGCACTGTCCGCAGGTTGTTCCGAGGTAGCCGACGGCTCCCGGTTGCAGTTGTTCGGTCCACTGGTCCATGCATCGACGTAATCGGTCCGGATCGGCGGCTTTGCCTTGAATGACTTGGATGAACATCGAGTCCTCCTCGTGTGGAGTGACCACTCCGCATCGTCGCGGGGCCGACGCCTCGTGGTCCACCGAGGGTTGTGGGACCGCACGGCCCGCGAAGGCAGCCGCCGCATAGCTAATCGTTCGCTGCCGGGCCGCCGTGCGCAAGTACGGCTGGTCCTGGTCCGGAATGTCGAGTTGCGCGAACTGAGCCATTGTGCTCGCGCGCACCGTGGAGGAGGGTGAGTATGTCCGGTGGCGCCACCGGGGTGCCGCCCTGACAGGGTGGAGGTAACCCGTGTACGCACGTTCAAGCACAATTGCGGCCCAGCCGTCGTCGATCGACTCCGGGATCGCATATCTGCGCGATGAGGCGATGCCGTCGATGCCCGAGCTCGAGGGGTGGGTGGGCCTGTCGTTGCTGGTCGACAGGGGATCAGGACGCTGCATCGTCACTTCGGCGTGGGAATCCGAGGCCGCGATGCATGACAGCAGAGGCCGGGTCCAGGCACTGCGTTCCGGTGTGGCTCAGGCGCTCAACGGCCAGATCGATCTGGTCCAGGAATGGGAAATCGCGCTCATGCATCGTGATCAACTGAGTAGCGACGGCGCATGCACTCGGTGCACGTGGGTGCAGGCCGGTTCGGGTGAGATCGATCGGCTGATCGACACGTTCAAGACGAGCGTGTTGCCCGAGGCCGAGATGATCGACGGATTCTGCAGCGCCAGTCTGTTCGTCGATCGGGCTACCGACCGCGCGGTGGGCGCGATGGTCTGGGCAAACCGCCAGGCGCTGGACAACAGTCGCGAATATGCGGATCGGAGTAGGCCCGCGGCGGCCCAAAGGGCCGACGCCAGCGTGCTCGAGGTCGCGGAGTTCGAGCTGGGCTTCGCTCATCTGCGCGTGCCAGAGATGGCTTGACACCATCCGTCGGCGCGGCGACCGGCACCGCCGCGCCGACGGAGCCGGGCAGGCGCGGAAGACGCACCCGCCCAGCGGTTCCCGGCCTGCAGATTGTGCGACCGGGATGTTCGCGAACGACGACAACGCGAACTCGACCACAGCCCCGTCGGCATGGAGCCGATGGATATGATCTCTTGTGCACACTATAAAACTATTTCGAGCATATTTGCGCATCAAATATAAGAGAAACGTCTGACAGATTCACAGTGCGGGCGTGGACACGACACGGGCCCCGGGTGACTGCCCGGGGCCCGCTGTGTGCGCTACGGCCCTCAGCTGTTCAGTCGTGCGTGACCCGCCGCGATCGGGTGAGCAGGTTGCCATCGACCCGGACCAGAACGTCGTGGACGACGGTGCTCGGATTGATCTCCGGTGCGCTGCCGGGACGGATCTTGACGACCAGGCAGTAGGCCGTGGACACGATGGTGCCATCCTCCTGAGGCTGCAGATTGATCATGTTGAACCAATGCCTGCGTTGCATCGGATCGGTCTCGAACCGCTTGTGGAACTCGACGAGATCCGCCACGATGCGTGCCCTGGTCCGGGCCGGCGGGCGGCCCGGTGTGTGTTCGAATTCCGCGTCCTCGGTGAAGGTTTCGGCGTAACCGGGAATATCGCGGTCATCGAGCCGCTGCATCTGATCGGCGTAGAACTGCTGAACCTCGGCGTACAACTCGGTCCTGGCGGCGACGGTGGTCATGTTCGCTCCTGGTGCGGCGGGGATCTCTGCTGCCACGGTGACCGATCACGCTAGAGCCCTGCTCGAGTGGTGGCCTGCCCTGCGGCGGGGTTGACCAGAGCTATAGCAGCCCGGACGAGTCTGGAGGTCGAAGAAACCGGGCGAGTTCGAATATTCGAGCGATGGAGGAGTCATGGCGGAAAGTCGGCGCGTCGCGCTGGTGACAGGAGCGACCAGTGGCATGGGTCTGGAGATCACCAAAAGTCTGGCTGGTCAGGGTATCTCGGTGTTCATCTGCGCTCGGGATCAGGAGCGGCTGACCGACACCATCAAGGACCTGCAGGAAGAGGGCAATGAGGTCGACGGCGCTGTTTGCGATGTCGGCGACCCCGCGCAGGTGCGGGAGTACGTCGAGGCGGGTGTCGGCCGGTACGGTCCGATCGACATTCTGGTCAACAACGCGGGCCGCAGCGGTGGCGGGGTGACCGCCGAGGTGACCGACGAGCTGTGGTTCGACGTGATCAACACCAACCTCAACAGCGTCTTCCTGATGACAAAAGCGACGCTGACCGCGGGCGGCATGCTCGAGCGCGGTAGCGGGCGCATCGTCAATATCGCCTCCACCGGTGGCAAACAGGGCGTCGTGCACGGTGCGCCGTATTCGGCGTCCAAGCACGGCGTTGTCGGGTTCACCAAGGCGCTCGGGCTCGAGCTCGCCAAGACCGGGATCACTGTGAACGCGGTGTGCCCCGGTTTTGTGGAAACCCCGATGGCAGAACGGGTTCGGGAGGTCTACTCCGGGCTGTGGGGCGTGGACACCGACGAGGTGCACGCCCGGGTCAGCGCCAGGGTGCCGATCGGGCGCTATGTGCAGCCGTTCGAGGTGGCGGCCATGGTCGATTATCTGATCGGCCCCGGCGCGGGAGCGGTCACCGCTCAGGCGCTGAATGTCTGTGGCGGACTCGGCAATTACTGATCTGGTCGAAAGGTCTCAGCGATGACGACAGTGGAAGAGAACCTTGCGGACGAGCAGCACGATTACCTGCGTACCCTCGAGGCGATACAGACGGGCGCATTGCGGCTGCTCGCCGGATTTCCGCGACAGCCGAGCGCCCTGCGGATTCAAGTCGGGGAGGTGACGGTCGAGGCGGAGTGGGCGGTTGCCGCCCCGGTACCGATATCCGGGACGGCGCTGACCGAAGCACCGGAAAGCGCTGAGGTCGAGGAGGCCACACCGGTCGACCCGGTGATTCGCGCGCCGAGTGTCGGCGTGTTCTACCGCTGCCCGGAACCGGGCGCCGAGCCGTTTGTCGCGGTGGGTGATCGGATTTCGGCAGGCGAGCAGATTGCGATCGTCGAGGCGATGAAGTTGATGATCCCGGTGACCGCGCAGGTGAGCGGAGTGATCACCGGGGTGCTCAAAGAGGACAACGAACCCGTGCAGTTCGATGACGCGCTGTTTTCCTACGTTCCGGAATGAGAATCAGTGCGGAACAAGATATTTCGGGACGGCGGCGGGTTCAGGCGACGAGCCGGACCCGCCGCCAGGTCAGCACTCGACGCTGAGTCCGGCCATCGACCTGCGCCGCGCCGATCAAGGTGAGTGTGTCGCCGGCGAGCGTGCATTGCCGCACCTGTTCGGTATCGGCCCAGGCCGGGTTGGAGCACACGGTGATCGCGTGCACCATTTCCACACCGGATTGCCGCCAGGTACCCGCGTACCCCATGAACGGATTCGCCCCGACGGCCCCGTCGGTGCGCATCATGCTCACCGACATGTGCCCGTGCGGCTCGTACATCAGCAGCCCGCGCGGCGCCTCGCCCAGCGGCCCTTCGCTGCGCGTATCCGAATCATCAATATCGAAGTAGGACACCAGCTGCCAGGTCCCGACGAAATCGGTTGCGTTCATGGGTCTCACCCTGCGCGCTGCCGCTCGAATCACGCTCGAGCCGACCGATCCTCAGCCCCAGAACCCCACGATGCTGGTGCCGGGGAACCGCTTGACCTCCCGCATCCACGCGACGCAGTCTTCGATTCCCTCGAGCACCTCCGGTTCCAGTGCGGCGCGCTGCTCGGGGAGCGTGGCGGCCCATCGGTCGAGTGCGGCCAAACAATCCTGTTCGGCCCACTCGCCGCAGCCTGCCAGCGTCGGATGCGGCAGCCCGGCCGGCAACCGGTTTCCCGCGAAGGCGCGCACGCTGACTCGCATTCCCAAGGCGGCCAGGCCTTTATCGACCCGGGCCGGCCAATCGAACTGCAGCGGCCCCCACAGGTCGTCGAGTGCGGCACCGAAAACCGAACACATGCTCTCGTAGACGTCCAGGTAATCGTTGGCGTACCGCTGTTCGAACGGGCCACCGTCGATCACCCTCCGTAGTGCCTGTGCCGCGGTGGGCGCGCCATCGGCGATCTGCCCGGCGTAGTCCTCGTCCAGCTGCGCCATGGTCTCGGCGCGCTCGGCTGAAATACGCGCGAAGTGGCCGTCGTCCTTCGACCCGACCACTTCGTCGACCGTATTGAGGTCGACTATGTACAGACTCAGGAAGTACCCCACGGCGGGAGTCTATGTCCTCGGCCGTCATGCGTAGCAGGTCGGTAGCCTGCCTCCGTTGTAGGCAACCATCTCGCCGAAAATCGACAGCACATCGAGCGGTGCGCCCGCCGGCCCGCCGTCGAGTTCCGCATAAGCGCGGTACAGGTTTCCGACGATCCGTTCGGCGTCGACGAGTTCGGTGAACTCACCGTGGTCGACCTGCCGTGCGACCTCCAGCGGTGTCAGGCCGAGCGAGCGTCCCTCGGCCGCGAGCTCCTGGATCCATTGCAGGTAGCGGGCCGTTTGTGCGAGCACTTCCGCACCTGTCACCGGGCCATGACCGGAGACAACGGTTTTCGCGCCGAGCGCGGCGAGCTTGCGGACGGCGGTGAGCGAGCCACTGATCGATCCCATCAGACAGAACGGGGCCGCGCCGGACATGACGATGTCACCGGCGAACAGGACGCGCTCCTCCGGGAGCCAGGTGACCACGTCGTTGGTGGTGTGCGCGGCGGGACCGAGGTGGATCAGTTCGACCCGGCGGTCGCCGACGTGCACGGTGATCCGGTCGGCGAAGGTGATGGTGGGCAGCGTGACTCGTACATCGCCCCACGCCACGTCCGGCCACAGCTGTGTCAGCGCGAGGCCGGTCTCGATCATCTCGGGGCGGATGCGGTCGTGGCCGAGCACCACCGCGGTGGGACCGAAGAGATGGTTGCCGAAGTTGTGATCGCCATGGTGGTGGGTGTTCACGATCGTCCTGGCCGGGCCGACCTCCAAGCCGTCGACGAAGTCGACCAGGGCGCGCGTGCGGCCTTCGGTGGCCAGGGTATCGATCACCAGAGCGCCGTTCGTCCCCGCCAGAACGCCTGCATTGCTGACACACCAGCCGCCGCGACTGTGGGTGTAGGCGAAGACGTTGTCGGCGACTTCACGCACGACCGGCGCGACGAGCTGGGGGAGTCGGGTCGAGGTCATGTCGGTGACTTCGTCGCGTCGGCCTGCTGTGCCGCGGCATACCGCACCGCGCACAACAGCGTATTGCGGCTGTTGGTGCCGAGGGCCTCACCGAGATAGGCGCGCGCATCGGCCAGATCGGTATCCGCGCCCAATATTTCGCGCGCCCGCTCGGGGTCGATGGCGACCGTGTGCCGTGCGGTGACCACCGCGCCGTCCCGGCCGTCGGCGAATTCCCAAGCGCCGCTGTGCCCGAAGAGCATGGCGGGCGGCATCAGCTGCTTGTAGTCGATCCGCGTGCCGTCGAAACAGACGCGCACCGACTTGGTGGTGTGCGCGATCCCACCTGCCGTCACCGTGTCCATCTCCATCAGCTGGACGCCTTCGGCATCCTCGGTGAGCTCGATTCTGCTGACATGCGGAACGTGCTCGGGCCACTGTTCGCTGTGGTAGATGAAGTCGTAGAGCTCGGCGGCGGAGGCATCGAGCACTACGGTGTCCTCGAAGGTGTGGATGACGTCGTCGATCGGATGTCCAAGCTCGGCAATGCGCGCGAGCGCCGCGAGCTCGCTGATGCTGTTGCCGTCCACCGCGCCGGCGACCAGCGCGGGGTCGACGTCGTCCACGACGGTGAAGCGGTGGTCCAACGTCACTTCGGTGACGCCCGGGTCGAGCTCGCGGAAAGCCCAGCTGCCGCCCATCGACGCGATCGGAGTGCGGCTGCGTTCCTGCTCGAACGAGATCCGGCGTTGATCCCGGTCGAGCAGCCGTCGCGAGGTCCAGTTCGTCACCTCACCATTGACGGTGGCCCACAACCGGAATCGCTCTTCGTCCGGTCCACGATGCAGATGGCGAACCAGCACACTCGGCCCGAAAACCACCGGCCAGCAGCTCACATCGGCGACCAGGTCGTAGACGATCTCCGGTGCCGCCTTGATGACCTGGGTATGGCGCATGTCCCGGGCGAGCGCGCTCATGCCGCACCACGCAGCTGGTCGTTGACGATATCGATCAGTTCCTGCGGCGTCTTGACATCGATGAGTTGCTCCTCCGGGATCATCACGCCGAAATCGCGCTGGATCCGCGACGCGGTCTCGATCAACGCCAGCGAGTCGTAGCCGAGCTGGTCGAAATCGACGGTCGAAATATCGCCGTTCAGCTCGGCGATCTCGTCGCCGCCCGCGCATTCCACGAGGATCTGTCGCAGTGCTGTGATGGTCATGGTCATGATCGGCTCCTCGAAGTGCTGCGGATTAGACGGACACGGTGCGTACGACGACCGCGGAGTTGAAACCCCAACGGCCGCGGGCAAGAACGAGGGCCGCACCGACATCGGCGCGCCGTGCGGCACCGAGCACCAGATCGATCCGGTAGTCCTCGGCGAGTTCGGTGGTGTGGGCGGTCGGTGGGATCACCGCGTCGCGCATCGACAGCAGCGCGGTCACGATGTCGAGCGGGCCGGCACCGGAAAACAGCCGGCCTGTCAGTGGTTTGGTGGCGGTCACCGGTACGCCGTTCGCCCCGAAGATCGCCTCGATCGCGGCGGCCTCGTCGCGGTCGCGATCGGGAAGCCCGGAGGCGTCGGCGAATACGACGTCGATCTCGTCGGGTCGCAGCCCCGCGTCCGCGAGTGCCAGCTCAGCCGCACGGCGTAGACCCGAGGGGCGCTGCGAGCCCGGTGGCGGGTCGAAAGTGGAGGCGTACCCGGCGATCTCGCCGTGTACCTTGGGCACACCGCGCGCTCGCGCGGCCGCGGCATCCTCCAGCACGAGCATCGCGCCGCCCTCACCGGGCACGTAACCCGTGGCGGCGACATCGAAGGGCAGGTACGCACGCGACGGTTCGGAAGCCGTGCTGACCGCGCCGCTGGAGACATGCGAAGCCCAACCCCACGGGTCGAGCGCCGAATCGACGCCGCCGGTCACCACCAGGGGGGTGCCGCGTCGCACCGTGCGCCGTGCGTGCCCGACCGCGTCCAAGCCGCCCGCCTGCTCGGCGACCAGCGCACTACTCGGACCGCGCATGCCGTGCCGGATCGAGATCTGGCCGGTGTTCACCGCATAGAACCAGGCGAAGGATTCGTACACGCTCACGTGCTGCGAACCGAGCGACCACAATTTGTTGAACTCGCGGTGGGTGAATTCGAAACCGCCGGAGGCGTTTCCGGTCACCACCCCCATGTCGTAGTCGGTGAGTGCCGCGGTGTCCACCTTCGCGTCGTCCAACGCCCACTGCGCCGCGACCAGAGCCATTCTGGTCGACACATCGGTCTGTGGGAGCAGTCGACTCGGCAGGTGCTCGGCCGCCTCGAAATCGGCGACCTGCCCGGCCAATCGTGCCGTGGCAGCACTCGTGTCGAACCGGGTGAGCGGCGCGATCCCGCCGCGACCTTCCAGGACCGCGTCCCAGAACCGCTCCGGGCCGAGGCCGTTCGGGGCGATGACGCCCATTCCCGTCACCAGAGTCATGCCGCCGCACCCTTCGGGTGGCGCAGCACCATGGCGCTCTGGAATCCGCCGAACCCGCTGCCGACGGTGAGCACGGTGTCCATCCGATGATCGCGCGCGACCAGCGGCACATAGTCCAGGTCGCATTCCGGATCGGGTTCGTGCAGATTCGCCGTCGGCGGCACCACCTGGTACTCGAGGGCCAGAAGCGAGGCCGCGATCTCGACCGACCCGATCGCGCCGAGCGAGTGGCCGACCATCGACTTGATCGAACTCATCGGGGTCTCGTACGCATGCGCGCCGAGGCTGCGCTTCACCGCTGCTGTTTCGTGCCGGTCGTTCTGCCTGGTACCGGAGCCGTGCGCATTGATGTAATCGACCTCGGTCGGGTCGATCTGCGATTCGTCGAGCGCCACCCGGATCGCCTCGGCCATTTCCCGGCCATCGGCCTTCAGCCCCGTCATGTGGTAGGCGTTGCATCGAGTCGCGTAGCCGGAGATCTCCGCGTAGATGTGCGCGCCGCGGGCGCGGGCGCTCTCGTACTCTTCCAGCACGAACATCGCCGCGCCCTCGGCGAGCACGAACCCGTTGCGGGAGTTGTCGAAGGGGCGCGAGGCCACTTCGGGCTCGTCATTGCGGGAGGTGGTCGCCTTGATCGCGTCGAAACAGGCCACCACGATCGGAGTGATCGGGGTGTCGGACGCACCTGCGAGCATGACCTCTGCCGAGCCCTCACGGATCAACTGCACCGCGTGCCCGACCGAGTCGAGACCGGAGGTGCAGCCATTGGAGACCATCGCGACCGGACCCTCGGCGCCCACGCTCCAGGCCACCTCCGCGGGCATCACGCTCGGGATCATGTAGTCGAACATGTGCGGCGACAGGTAGTTCTGGTCGACCAGCCAGTTCCGCCCGGAATCCGACAGCACCAGGTATTCCTGTTCCAGGCTGGTTGCCGCGGCCACCGCGCTGCCGAGGCTGACGCCGAGGCGGTGCGGGTCGAGCGAGCCGATATCCAGCCCGCTGTCGGCCACAGCCTCCCGCGCACACACGACAGCGAATTGGACGGCGCGGTCCATCCGCCGAATCTCTCGGGGCGACAGACCCTCCAGCACCGGATCGAAGTCTGCTTCGCCTGCTACTCGGGATCGGTAGGGCGAGGCGTCGAAGAACGAAATCCGGCGGGTGGCGGTGCGGCCCGAGGACAGCAGTTTCCAGAACTCGTCCTTGCCGGATCCGCCCGGCGCGCGAACGCCGAGTCCGGTGACGACAACACGGCGGGTCATCTCGCACCACCGGTGACGAAGGTGTGCATAGCTGTATCTCCCTTCACGCCGACGAGGTTCTCGCCATTCCAGCGTTGATCGGCACCAAGCATCCGATGGCGCCCTCGAACCTCACTCGAGCCCGCGAGTCCAGTTGTTCTCTAGTGGGCGCGCGGAAGCTGTGGGGAGTAGTCACGTGGCCGGCGTTATCGAGCACAGGAGAAACGCGTGAAGATGTCAGCAGACAGCCGTAACGGCGCTGCGGAGTGGATGCTCTGCCCCGGCTGCCGGATTCCGGTGTACGGCAAACGATTCGCCCGCGACCTCGGCGTCTGCGCCGAATGCGGCAAGCACACCCCGATCACCGCGCAACAGCGCATCGGGCAACTCGCCGACGGCGGCCGCTTCGAAACGTTCGCCGTTGCGTCGACCGACGACGATCCGCTCGACTTCACCGACACCAAGCCCTACCGGGACCGGCTCGCCGCGGCGCGGGCCCGCACCGGGATGTCGGACGGGGTGCTCTGCGCTTTCGCGACGATCGAGGACAACCCGGTGATCATCGCGGCCATGGACTTTCGGTTCCTCGGCGGCAGCCTGGGCACCGCGGTCGGTGAGATGATCACCGAGGCCGCGGAAACCGCTCTCGCCGAACGCATTCCGCTGCTGATTGTTACCGCATCCGGCGGCGCGAGGATGCAGGAGGGCGCGCTGTCGCTGATGCAGATGGCCAAGACCAGCGCCGCACTCGAGCAACTCGATCGTGCCGGCATTCTGACCATCACCCTGATCACCGACCCGACCTACGGCGGCGTCGCAGCCTCCTTCGCAACGTTGTCCGACGTTCTCATCGCCGAGCCGGGCGCGCGGCTCGGATTCGCCGGGCGGCGGGTGATCGAGCAGACGATCCGGCAGGAAATGCCCGCCGAGTTCCAGACCGCGGAATTCCTGCTCGCGCGCGGACTCATCGACATGATCGTGCCGAGATCGGGACTGCGACAGGCGCTCGGCTCGCTGCTGCGCATCGTGACGCCGGTGGCCGCTGCCGCTGGGCCCGCTCTTTCCGATCCGGGCACCATCGCCGATCCCGGCCTCGTTTCCGAAACCGATCCCTGGGCCCAGGTGCGCAGGGCGCGCAAGCCGAGCCGACCGACCGCGCTCGACTACTTCGCGCTCGCCTTCGAGGGGTTTCTGGAATTGCGCGGCGACCGGATCTCCGGTGATTGCGCCGCGGTCGTCGGTGGTCCGGCTTGGTTGGATGATCAGCCGGTCATGGTGATCGGGCAGCAAAAGGGTCACGAGCCGAAGGAGTTGATGGCCCGCAACTTCGGCATGCCGACCCCCGCGGGCTACCGCAAGTCGGCGCGGCTCATGCGTCTCGCCGAGAAACTGGGGCTGCCGGTGATCACCTTGATCGATACACCGGGCGCGTACCCGGGCGCGACCGCGGAGGAGCAAGGGCAGGCGATCGTCATCGCCGAGAACATCCGCCTGATGTCCGCGTTGCAGGTGCCCGTGATCAGCGTGGTCATCGGCGAGGGCGGCAGCGGTGGCGCGCTGGCGCTCGGTGTTGCCAACCGGGTGCTGATGTTCGCCAACGGCACCTATTCGGTGATCAGTCCGGAGGGGTGTGCGGCGATCGTGTGGAACGATCCCGCCGCCGCGCCGAATGCCGCTGCAGCACTGTGCCTTACGGCCCGTGACCTGCTGCGGCTCGGTGTCGTCGACGCGGTGCTGCCCGAACCCGGCGACGATGTGGGCGGTGCGCCGCTGGCGGCCGCGAACCAGTTGCACCGCGCTCTCGTGGCGAACCTGCGCGAGCTGAGCGGCCGTAGCGGCGAGGACATCGCGGCCGAACGGCGGGCGCGCTTCCGCCGCTTCGGCGCGCGGCGGCAGGCCCAGGTCCGGTCGGTGGCGTAGGGGATCGGGAGCCGTCATGTTCGACAAGGTCTTGATTGCCAATCGGGGCGAAATCGCGTTGCGGGTTGCGCGTACCTGCCGAGAAATGGGCGTGCGCACGGTGGCCGTACATTCGGTCGCCGACCGCGATTCGGCGGTGGTCCGCCTCGCCGATGAAGCAGTGCAGATCGGTCCCGCCGCCGCGAAACGCAGCTACCTCAATGCCGCGGCCGTGCTGACCGCCGCCGAGCTGACCGGCGCGGATGCGATCCATCCCGGGTACGGATTCCTTTCGGAGTCACCAGATTTCGCTGATGCCTGCCGTGCGGCGGGCATCACGCTCATCGGCCCGCCCGCCGATGTGATGGCGCAGCTCGGTGACAAGCAGTCCGCGCGCACGCTGATGGCGAAGGCCGGGCTGCCGTTGTTGCCCGGCAGCCTCGACCCGCTCGAACTCGACGCGGCCCACGCACTTGCCGATCGGATCGGCTACCCGGTGATCATCAAGGCGGCCGCGGGCGGCGGCGGCCGCGGTATGCAGGTGGTCGGTGACAGTTCGGTGTTCCGGCGCGCCTTCCAAGAGACGCGTGCAACCGCACGAATGTTGTTCGGAGACAGCAGGGTTTACCTCGAGCGGTATCTGGAGGGCGCCAGACACGTCGAGGTCCAGGTGTTGTGCGACGGGCACGGAGCGGGCGTCCACCTCGGTGAGCGCGATTGCTCGGTGCAGCGCCGCCATCAGAAACTCATCGAGGAGTCACCGGCACCGCGGCTGCCCGACGGGCTGGCTGCGCGCATGGGCCGCGCGGCCGTCGACGGTGTATTGGAGGCGGGCTACGTCGGCGCGGGCACCGTGGAGTTCCTGGTGGACAGGGCGGGAAATTTCTACTTCATGGAGGTGAATTGCCGCATCCAAGTGGAACATCCGGTCACCGAGATGGTGACCGGCATCGACCTGATCGCCGAGCAGATCAGGATTGCCGCCGGTGCGCCGCTCGGGTACACCCAGGACCAGATCTCGGTTCGCGGCGCGGCCATCGAATGCCGTATCAACGCCGAGAACCCGGCCGCCGAATTCGCACCCGCCCCAGGACTGGTGTCCGAGTTCACCCCTCCCGGCGGACCTTTCGTCCGGGTGGACTCGCACGTGCAGGCCGGCTACCAGATACCGCCGCACTACGACTCGCTGCTGGCCAAAGTCATCGTGTGGGCGCCCGACCGCGCCCGCGCCATCGCACGCATGCAACGAGCACTCGCCGAATTCCGGATATCCGGTGCCCGCGTAGAGACAACACGAGACTTCTTGCGTGAGGTCCTCGACCACCCTCGAATGCGCTCGGCTACCCATTCCACCGCGCTCGTGGACGAACTTCTCGGGAAGCAGGACGGTTGAGCCACGCTATCGGCATGCTCGCCCGCCGGCCCGACGTTTGCCGCATGGTTTAGGTGCTATCGACCAAAAATAGATTGCTGTCGGCGCGAGCTGCTGTCATGGTGAATCGCATGAAGGGATATGGGATTCGAGCCGACTACGACCGCGACACCATTGTCGTGTATCAGGCCTACCAGCCGGGGATCGGTAAGCCCGCGGTGGCCAACGGCCGGTTCGTCGAGCCGTTTTCGCGGCAGCGGATGACATGGATCAAGCCGTCGTTCTTGTGGATGATGGCCAGGAGCAATTGGGGCCGTAAGCCCGGTCAGGAAATGGTTCTCGCCGTGCGGATCACCCGCAGCGGGTGGGAAGAGGCGCTCGGTTCGGCGGAGCTCACCCACGCGGACAAGCGGGTATACCGCAGCACCGACGAGTGGCGCGCGCGTCTTCGCCGGGCACTCGTCCATGTGCAGTGGGATCCGGAAAGGACGTTGCGTGGCGCAACATTGGATGCCCGCGCCATCCAGGTGGGGATCAGCCGCCACCTCGTCGATCGCTACGTCGACGACTGGACGGTGCAGATCGAGGACTTCACCCCCACGGTCCGAAAGATCCACAGCCTCCTCCAGGGCGGCCACGAGCACCGTGCCAAAGATCTTCTCCCCGAAGAGCGGGACTACCCGGTTGCCCCAGAGCTGGCCCGCCGCTTGGGAATCGACATCTGACGTACTGCGATGGCGCCGCCCGAACTCTCCGGTCGGGGTACGTGCCGCCGCGGGCACGGTGGCGAGGAGTTCCTCGAGGTCGCGCTCGGTTTATCGGATCGGCTACCACTCGCCCAGGGTCGCGGGGTCCGCCAGCGCACCTTCGGCGGTGCGGAGGCGGTCGGTGACGGCGGTGAGTAGGTCCATGGACTCCTCGGAGAGACCCAGCGCATGGCGCATCAGGCGACGCAGCGGGAGGCTGGCGATCTGGCGAACCAGAGCGGAGTCGTGGTCACTGTGTCTGTCGAGGTAGTCGGGATCCACGGCGTAGTACTCACAATCTGTTTTCAGTTCCGGACACCACCTTGGATGGCCGGTCGGCCTGCGAAACTGTGAGGCAACGCACAGTCTCCTTCGCTGTGCCGTCGTCGAATGGTTCGCGACTACTCCGGCCTTGATGATGGACAGTAGCGTCTAATATTCGGCGAGGGAGGCTCGACCCTCCTATCGTCCAGCCGACCGACGGAAAGGCGCAACGATGGCGTTCGCCGATTATCAGAACGAGATCTATTTCGGCGCGCTGGGCGGGCATCCGCCCGAGTTCCCTGCCGACTACGCCACCCTGGAGGCCAAGGCCGCCGCCGCGCTGCCGGATTCGCTGCATTCCTACATCGCGGGTGGTGCGGGCGACGAGCTGACCCAGCGCCGCAATGTGGATGCCTTCGCGGACTGGGGCCTGGTGCCGCGCATGCTGGTCGGCGCGACCGAGCGCGATCTGTCGGTCACCGCGTGGGGAATAACGTTCCCGAGCCCGATCTTCATGGCCCCCGTCGGCGTGATCGGGCTGGTCGGCGACAAGCACGGCGACATCGCGGTTGCCGAGGCCGCCGCGAAAACCGGTGTGCCCGCAGTGTTTTCCACCCTGATGGAGGACCCGCTGGAAGAGGTCGTGACGCACGCCGGTGCGACGCCCAGCTTCTTCCAGCTCTACACGCCCAAGAATCGCGACCTCGCCGCGAGCCTGGTGAGCCGGGCCGAGGCGGCCGGATACCGCGGCATCACGGTCACCCTGGACACCTGGATTCCCGGCTGGCGACCGCGTGACCTCGCGACGGGCAACTTCCCACAGCTGCGCGGGCATGTCCTGAAGAACTACACCTCCGATCCGGTATTCCAGAAGATGGTGGGGTCCGACGACCCGCAAACCATCATCCTGAACTGGATTCAAACCTTCGGTAACCCGCTGTCCTGGTCGGATCTGGCGTGGCTACGGTCCTTGACCGATTTGCCGATCGTGCTCAAGGGCATCTCGCACCCCGACGACGCCCGCCGCGCCATCGACGGCGGCATCGACGGCATCTACTGCTCGAATCACGGTGGGCGGCAGGCGAATGGCGGCCTCAGCGCGCTGGAGACGCTGCCCGCGGTCGTGGCGGCCTGCGATGACCGGGTGCCCGTGCTTTTCGACTCCGGCGTGCGGTCGGGCTCCGACGTGGTCAAGGCGCTCGGGCTCGGCGCGACGATGGTCGGCATCGGTCGCCCGTACGTCTATGGCCTTGCGCTGGCCGGGGTGCCCGGTCTGGTCCACGTGCTGCGGATGATCCTGGCGGAAGCGGATCTGCTGATGGCGGTGAACGGTTATCCGGATCTGGCGGCGGTCCGGGACAACATTCGGGCGACGACGAACGGTCGGGCTACTCGCTGACGGTCGTCAGGCTCGTCAGGAATCGGGTCAGCACCTCGGTGACGGCCGCCAGGTCGAGGCGCGAGTCACCGGTGCTCCACTGGTGTACGAGGGCGTTCAGTGCGCCGACGAACCCAGTTGCCGCCGCGCGGTAGCCGCCCGGCGGGACAAAGTCCGGTCCGAGGGTGCGTGTGCACTGATCGGCGAAGAACGTCATCCATGCGTCGCGCTGGTCGAGGCGGTGTTGCTCGACCCGTTCGCTGACGCCGACAATCTCGATTTGTGAGATCCGCGCCCGGCGCGGGTCACGCCCGAGCGATTCGGCATAGGCGCGCACGGCGGCCTGTGCCCAGCCGACGCCGTCACCGGGTTCGGTCAGGTCCACTGCCTCGGCCACAGCCTGCCTCGCCTCCTCCTGGATCATGTCGAAGACGGCGAGCAGTAGTTCCTCACGGTTGTGGAAGTGCTCGTAGAACTGGCTGCGTGCCAGGCCGGCGGCCCGGCACAGCGCGGTGATCGAGCTGTCCTGGTACCCGCTCTCACCGAACAACTCGAGCCCCGCGGCAAGGAACTGCGCCCGTCGCTGGGCCCTGCGGTCTGCAACAGGTCGCCCGTCGTACATGCGGGAGGAGTCGGGTGCTGTCACGGCACGACCCTAGCGAGCGTGGCCGGCTACGGCGCGGAGCTGTCCGGCGCGCGAGTTTCCGGGGGCTGGGCATCGGGTTCACCGTCGGTGGCGAGCGCCGTCCGCGTCTCTTCGCGCAGCTCAGTGGCATGTTGTCCGGCGGAGCCCCAGCCGCTGTATGCCTCGGCCCGCATTCGCTCGACCATGTGTGGGTAGTGCAATTCGAACGCGGGACGCTCCGACCGGATACGCGGCAGCTCGTAGAAGTTGTGCCGCGGCGGCGGGCAGGTCGTCGCCCACTCCAGCGAATTGCCATAGCCCCACGGATCGTCCACCGTGACCACTTCGCCGTAGCGGAAGCTCTTGAAGACGTTCCAGACGAACGGGAGCATCGAAGCGCCGAGGATGAACGAGCCGATGGTCGAGATCGTGTTCAGCGCGGTGAAGCCATCACTGGGCAGGTAGTCCGCATAGCGACGTGGCATGCCCTCGGCGCCCAGCCAGTGCTGCACCAGGAACGTGGTGTGGAACCCGATCAGCGTGGTCCAGAAATGCCACTTGGCCAACCGCTCGTCGAGCATCCGTCCGGTCATCTTGGGGAACCAGAAGTAGATGCCCGCGAAGGTCGCGAAAACGATGGTGCCGAAGAGCACGTAGTGGAAGTGCGCGACCACGAAATAGCTGTCGGTGACATGGAAGTCGATAGGCGGAGAGGCCAGGACGACGCCGGAAAGCCCACCGAACAGGAACGTGACGAGGAATCCGACGGAGAACAGCATCGGTGACTCGAAGGTGAGTTGACCGCGCCACATGGTGCCGATCCAGTTGAAGAACTTCACCCCGGTCGGAACCGCGATCAGGAAGGTCATCATCGAAAAGAACGGCAGCAGCACGGCGCCGGTCGCGTACATGTGGTGGGCCCACACCGCCATCGACAGCGCGGCGATCGACAGCGTCGCGTACACCAGCGTGCTGTATCCGAACAGCGGTTTGCGGCTGAACACCGGGAAGATTTCGGTGACGATCCCGAAGAACGGCAGCGCGACAATGTACACCTCGGGATGGCCGAAGAACCAGAACAAATGCTGCCACAAGAGGACTCCGCCGGTGGCCGTGTCGTAGATGTGCCCGCCGAGATGCCGGTCGAACGCCAGTGCCATCAGCGCCGCGGTCAGAATCGGAAAGGCGAGCAGCGCAAGCACACTGGTGACAAGAATGTTCCAGGTGAAGATCGGCATCCGGAACATGGTCATGCCGGGGGCACGCAGACAGACGACGGTGGTGATCATGTTGACGCCACCGAGAATGGTGCCGAGACCGGAGACGGCCAGACCCATGATCCACAGATCCGCACCGGCGCCGGGCGCGTGCTCGAAGGTGCTCAGCGGGGTATAGCCGGTCCATCCGAAATCGGCAGGGCCACCCGGGGTGAGGAACCCCGCGGTCGCCATGGTCGCACCGAACAGGTATAGCCAGTAGCTGAATGCGTTCAGCCGGGGAAACGCGACGTCCGGAGCCCCGATCTGCAATGGCAGCACGGCATTGGCGAAACCGAACACGATCGGGGTGGCATAGAAGAGCAGCATGATGGTGCCGTGCATGGTGAACAGCTGGTTGAACTGCTCCGGCGAGAGGAACTGCATGCCGGGCCGCGCCAGCTCACCGCGCATCAGCAGGGCGATCAAGCCGCCGATGAAGAAGAAGGTCATCGCGGTGGTCAAGTACATGACCCCGAGCACCTTCGGATCGGTGGTGGTGATCATTTTCCAGATGTAGGAGCCCTTCGGTCCCACACGCTGCGGATACGGTCGAACAGCTTGTATTCGAGTAGTAGTACTCACGGCCGTCGCCACCTTCCCAACCGCCGACCAGCCTGTGTCCGGATTATGCGCCTTTTCGATCTCCGAAATGGGCGCTTTCCGCCATTGGTGCCCGGGGGCCGATTCGATCGTGCGAGGATGGGTGGGCCTTACCGGGCCATGCGCGGATAGGGGGTAGAACCATGGGGAATCTCGACGAAAAAGTAGCTGTGATCACCGGCGGAGCGCGGGGCCAAGGTCGCGCCCATGCCGTGGCGCTCGCCGCCGCGGGCGCAGATATCGTGATATGCGATATCGCCGGACCGATCGCCACCGTGCCCTATCCGCTGAGTTCCGACGCCGATCTCGCCGAGACCGCCGAGTTGGTGGCCGAAGCAGGCGGCCGCTGTCTGGCGATCAAGGCCGACGTGCGCAGTGGGCCCGAGATGAATGCGGTGGCCGAGCAGGCCGTCGACGAGTTCGGGCGCATCGATATCCTCGTCGCCAACGCCGGCATCTCGTCCAATTCGCCCGTCGCGGAGATGGACGAGCAGACCTGGCAGGACATGATCGACGTCAACCTCACCGGCGTTTTCCACAGTTTCCGCGCCGTGGTGCCGTACATGATCGAACGCCGAGGGGGCCGAATCGTGGCGACCTCCTCCATTGTCGGCCGGATGGGGGTCAAGGGCGCGGGCCACTACGCCGCGGCCAAATGGGCGGTGCTGGGTCTGGTCAAATCGTTGTCGCTGGAAGTGGCCGAGCACGGGATCACCGTCAACGCGGTACTACCCTCCGGCGTGGACACCGACATGATCCAGAACCCCGCCATGTGGCGACACCTGATGCCGGACATCGAAAATCCGACCCGCGAAGACGCCATGAAGATGTTCAACTCCGGCCCACCGAACGGCGACCTGATCGATCCCGCCGAAGTCGCCGAGGCGGTGCTGCTGCTGGTTTCCGATCACGGCCGCCACTTCAACGGCGAAGCGGTGACCATCTCCGGCGGAATGAGCGCGAGCCTCCCCTGATTTCTCCGACCCTGGGTGTGATGTGCGCTAGCTGTACTGACCATGGACGTTGGTGACGGCGTGGCGAGCTGACATGGCGAAGACCTCCGAGTGAAGTGCGAGCTGTCTAGGAACGCATTCACCTGTCGGAGGTCTTCGTGTCTCACCGTAATGCCCCGCTCACGGAGTTGGGCCGGTTGCGTCTTGCTCGTTGTGTCGTCGATGAAGGTTGGCCGCTCCGCCGGGCGGCCGAACGGTTCCAGGTCTCGGCCACCACCGCGTCGAGGTGGGCGGGTCGCTATCGCCTGCAGGGCCCGGCGGGCATGGTCGATCGGTCCTCGCGACCACATCACAGCCCGCGCCGGACACCGACTCGCACCGAACGCCGCATCATCAAAGTTCGTGTGCTGCGCCGATGGGGACCGGCCCGCATCGCCTACCTACTGGGCTTGCATCCCTCGACGGTGCACCGGGTCCTGACCCGCTACCGGCTGGCACGGCTGCGCTGGCTCGACCGCGCCACCAGCCAACCGGTACGCCGCTATGAACACGATGCCCCGGGCGATCTGATCCACATCGACGTCAAGAAACTCGGCAAGATCCCCGACGGCGGTGGCTGGCGCAAGCTCGGCCGTTCCGCTGGCAACCGAAATTCCCAGGCGCACAAGCTAACCAGGGTCAACAATGTTCACGGCAACCCGATGCACGGCTACCACTACCTGCACACTGCCCTCGATGATCATTCCCGGCTGGCCTATACCGAACTCCTCGGTGACGAGCGCAAGGAAACCGCCGCCGCGTTCTGGGCACGCGCCAACGCCTGGTTCACCGCCAACGGCATCATCACCCGAAAGGTGTTGACCGACAACGGGTCCTGCTACCGATCCCGCACCTTCGCCGAGGCCCTAGGGCCGGTGGTCCACAAACGCACCCGTCCCTACCGGCCCCAAACCAACGGCAAGGTCGAACGCTTCCACCGCACCCTGGCCGACGAGTGGGCCTATGCGCGGCTCTACCGCAGCGATGTTGAACGATGCGCAGCCTTCACCACCTGGCTCCACACCTACAATCACCACCGCGGCCACACCGCACTCGCAGGCCACCCGCCCGCTAGCCGCGTTACTAACCTCTCAGGTCAGTACAGCTAGCTCGCCCGGTCGTAGCGCCACCTGACCCGATTCGACGACGTCGACCTGTGACGCTCGTCCCATCGAGCCGATTTCCCGTGGGCCTCGGGAACTTTCGCGTGAGTTCACCCGACGGCTGGACGAGGGCCGGTTTCCCACGCAGGACATTCAAAGGGATTGGTGGACGACAACGTGCAGGTGCAGCGCTCGGCAGTCCACGTCCTCTGGTGTGCGGCGGTGCTCGTTTCGCTGGTACTCATTGTCGGATCGGTTCTCGGCGCGGGTGAGATGCCCTATCGAGAAGCGGGCACCGCCTACCCGGGCATCGGGGATGTGCTCGGGTATGTGGTGCTTCGGGTGGTGGCCGCGCTCGCGGGCGCGGCCACGCTCGGATCCCTGGTGTACGCGGTGTGCTGCACCGCCGTCACGGCGCGCGGCCGGGTCGATATCGATGGGTACGCCGGAGTCCGGGTCGCCGAGCGGGCGGCCGCGGTGTGGTTGGTGTCGGCGTTGCTGCTGGTCCCGGTCACTGCGAGCAATGCGGCAGGTTTATCGACAGCGGCGATGTTTCGACTCGGCGCGCTCGGTGCGCTGATCGATGCGAGCGAGAAACCGAAGGCGTGGATCGTCGTCGCGGTGTTCGCCGGTGTCTTGACCCTCGCCACTCGGCTGACATTGTCTTGGGTCGGGTTGGCGGCATGGACCGGGTCGGCGGCGATCGCCGTGCTGCCACCGATGCTGGTCGGCAATGCCGGGGAAGGACCTGATCACGACTATGCCACCGCCGCGATGATCATCTTCCAGATCGCGGTGTCGATACTGCCCGGCCTGGCCTGGTGCGTGGCGGCGCAGGTGCGGCGCAACGGATCTCACGTCGTGATCGCGGTGCGGCGCTGTGTGACGATCGCCCGGCTGTGTCTGGCGGCGGCGGTCTCGAGTGGGCTGGTGCTCGCTGCCGTGCTGTTGCCCTGGTCAGCGGTACCTGCATCCGGATACGGGCGGCTCGCGATGGTGGCGGTTGTCCTTGCGATCGGTGTCGCAGTGACGGTGCGGCGGATCGCGGCGATGTCGAGTTGCGGCGCTTTCTCGGCATCCGCACGTGCCCGGATCGCGCTCCTGATCGGCTGTGTCGCAGCACTTTCCGCGGTCGCGCTGACGACGATAGTGGCGATGGCGGTCCAGCCCGCGCCCGCCTTCGCCGATCGGACGTTCACCGCCCAAGAGGTGTTCATCGGCTTCGACCTGGCGCATCAGCCCGATGCGATCCGGCTGATGACGGTATGGCGCTTCGATATCGTGCTCGGGACTGCGGCCGCCGTCAGTGTCGTCCTGTATGCGGCGGGGGTGTTACGGCTGCGCCGACGAGGTGACAGCTGGTCGCGGTGGCGTGCGACATCCTGGGTGAGTGGCTGTGCGGTCCTGCTGATTTCGACATCGTCGGGTATCGGCAGCTACGGCTATGCCATGTTCAGCGTGCACATGGTCACGCACATGGCGTTGAACATGTTCGTGCCCGTGCTCCTGGTGCTCGGGGCCCCGGTGACGCTGCTGTTGCGCGCGGTGCCCGCCGCTGGACGCGACGAGGTCCCCGGTGTGCGCGAATGGGTGCTGCGGATTCTGCATTCCCGGCCGACCGCGGTCATCGCCCACCCGGGCACGGCGATCGCCGCGTTCGTCGTCTCGCTCTACGGTCTGTATTTCACACCGCTGCTGGAGAATCTGATCCGATACCACTGGGGTCACGTCCTGATGAACGTGCACTTCCTGATCATCGGCTACCTCTTCTACTGGGGCATCATCGGCATCGACCCCGGCCCGCGCAGGCTGCCGCACCTGGGCAGACTCGGCATGTTGTTCGCGATCATGCCCTTCCACGCCTTCTTCGGCGTCGCAGTGATGTCGATGAACACCGTGATCGGCGCCCGCTTCTACGACCAGCTCGACCTGCCGTGGCATACCGACCTCCTGTCGGATCAACGGGTCGGCGGCGGAATTGCCTGGGTATCGGGCGAAGTCCCGATCCTGCTGGTAGTCGGCGCACTCCTGTCCCAATGGGTAGCCCAGGACCGCCGCACTGCCGTGCGCACCGACCGCAAGGACGACATCTACGCCGACTCCGACCTCGCCGCGTACAACGCCATGCTCGAGCAGTTGGCCGCCACCCGCCGCTGACCGGAAGTCGTGCTCGCCGGCTTCCCGCGCTTCGGCGGCGGCAGGCTCATTCGGTGGCATGCGAGCTGCGCTCACAGCCGGAAGCGGGCTCGGCGCAGGCGGAGGCTGTTGGAGATGACGAAGAACGATGAGAATGCCATGGATGCGCCGGCGATCAGGGGGTTGAGGTAGCCGAGGGCGGCTATGGGGATGGCGATGACGTTGTAGCCGAAGGCCCAGACGAGGTTGCCCTTGATGGTGCGCAGCGTGGCGTGGGCCAGTTCGATGGCATCGGCGACGGCGCCGAGGTCGTCGCGGACCAGGATGACGTCGGCTGCGGCGATGGCAACGTCGGTGCCTGCGCCGATGGCCATGCCGAGGTCGGCGGTCGCGAGGGCGGCGCCGTCGTTGATGCCGTCGCCGACCATGACGACGCGGTGGCCTTGTTCCTGTAGGCCGGCGATCAGCTCGACCTTGTCTTCCGGAAGCAGTTCGGCGACAACCTCATCGATGCCGATCTCATCGGCGACCGATTGGGCCGCGTAGGCGTTGTCGCCGGTGAACATCATGGTGCGCAGTCCGAGTCGATGCAGCCGGGCGACCGCGTCGGCGGCCGTCTCCTTCACCGTGTCGGCCACCGCGATGACCGCGCGGGCGACGCCGTCGACAACGACGAGCACCACCGTGCGTCCAGCCCGTTCCTGCTGCCGCACGATGCGATTCAACGACGGGGGAACGTCGACGCCGTGTTCGTTCAGCAGGCGCAGCCGGCCGACCGATACCATCTCGCCTGCCACGAGGCCGCTGGCACCCAATCCCGGTAGCGCCGTGAAGGATTCGACGGCGGGCAGCTCACCGAGCAGTTCCCGTGCATACCGCGTGATGGCCGCCGCGACGGCATGCTCGGAGGCCGCTTCGACGGCACCGGCCAGCCGCAGCACGTCGGATTCGGTGATCATGGCGCTGTCGGACACTGCGCCATCGGCGGTTGCCGTGCTGTCCGGGGTTGTCGGGCTGTCCGTCGACGCCATGCCGGTCACAGTCGCTGCGCCGACCACGGATACTGCGACAACGCTCATCGCGCCGTTGGTGACTGTCCCGGTCTTGTCGAGCACCACGGTGTCCACATCCCGCGTGGCCTCCAGTGCCTGGTGACCCTTGATGAAGATGCCGAGCTGTGCGCCTCGCCCGGACGCCACCATCAATGCCGTCGGAATCGCCAGCCCCAACGCGCACGGGCACGCGACGACCAGCACCGCGAGTGCGGCTGCCGCTGCTTTCTCCGCGCCCGCACCGGTTAGCAGCCAAGTCACGAAGGTGCCCGCGGCAATCGCGAAAACGATGGGCACGAACACCGACGACACTCGGTCGGCCACCCGCTGCATGCGCGCCTTCCCGGTCTGGGCCTGCTCGACCAGCCGGATCATCCCCGACAGCTTCGTATCCGCGCCCACCGCAGCGGCTTCCACGATCAGCCGTCCCGTCAACGCGGTGGTGCCGCCGATGACTTCCATTCCGGGCGTTACGTCCACGGGGATGGATTCGCCGGTCATCGCGCTCGCATCGACGCTGGATCCGCCGGACACCACGAGGCCGTCGGTCGCAATGGTCTCGCCGGGGCGCACGACGAACCGTTGGCCCTCGACGAGTTCGCCGATCGGCACCCGCATTTCGTGATCGCCACGGGTCAGCACGGTTACCTCGCGAGCGCCGAGCGCGGCCAGCGCGCGCAACGCACTACCTGCCGCCCGCTTGGCTTTCGCCTCGAAATACCGACCGGCGAGGACGAACGCGGTGACGCCCGCGGCGACCTCGAGGTAGATGGAATCGCTGGACCAGATCGCATCCCACACCCCGTCCGGTGCGGGCTGCGATAGATCCGAATGCACGAACATGGTGTCCAACGACCACAGCGTCGCGGTGATCACCCCGACCGAGACCAGCGTGTCCATGCTCGCGGCAAGGCCTTTCGCGCCGTGGAAGGCGCGCCGGTGGAATGGCGCCGCCGACCACACCACCACCGGCAACGCCAGCACCGTCGGGATCACCTGCCAGCCCGAGATCCGGGTGGCCGGCACGGTCGCGAACATCACCGACAGGTCGGCAAGAGGGAAGAACAGCAGCAGCGCGACAACCAGGCGGCGGAACAGATCACCGACGGCAGCGTCCTCGGGAGCTGAAACGATCCGGCCCGTATGCGCGACAACAGGTTCCGCGCCATAGCCCGCCGATTCGACATCGGCGCACAGTTGTCCGGCCGTCACCTCGCCGGTGGCATCGATGGTCGCCACGCCGGTGGCGTAGTTCACCGAGGCGGTCACCCCGACCACCTTGTTGAGCTTGCGTTCCACCCGGGTCGCACAGGCCGCGCAGCTCATGCCGGAGACGGCGAGCGAAATGCGGGTGGTGGGTTCGACGCGGGTGGCGGATTCCGGAAAAGCGATGTCGGTACTCATGTTTCCGTTCGGTCAGGCAGCGGGATCTCGAGTCGATCTGAGGTGGCCGGTGCGACGGCCGAGCTGGGCGCCGGGCGGCAGGACCAGTTCGGTGGGCGGGCTGTTGGTGGTGCGCGAGGGCGGTGAGGTGTGCGGTCGTCGGGTGCGGTGCACGACAACGACCAACACGAGCGCGACGACGAGGACACCGTGGGAGAGGACACGGGACAGCGGCACGACCCCCGAGTTCAGATCGCCGATCACGAACGCGGTCAGCGTCGCGACCAGCACACCGAGCACCGGCAGCACACCCGAGGTCGCGTACGGCCGCAACGCGCAGTAGATGAAGCCGATGCCGATCGCGAGGCTCCACGCCGAGGTCTCGTTCAGCAGGTGCCGGGTCATGTCGCTGTCGTGCTGGTGGCTCATGCCGAAGTCGGCCCCCGCAGCCTGGCCGATCGCCAAGCCACACTGCACGACGCCGAGCATGCCGAGCAGCAGCCGGGTCCATACGGTGCGCGAGGAGGTCAGCGCGGTACGCCAGGATAGGAACCAGGCGCTCATCCGCGAACCGAGCGACGGCCGCGGCCGGTCCAGATCGGCGGCGGCGAAGATCGCGGCGGTGAGATCGGGTGCGTACCCGGTGCCGCGGCGCAGCAGCCGCGTGGTCTCCACCGCCGCGACGTACCAGGAGCAGCACGCGGTGCACTGTTCCAGATGCTCGTCCACCCGCGCCGCGGGAACGGTTTCACGTTCGCCATCGATCCGAGCCGACAGCGCCGTCCGGCACACTTTGCACTCCACGCCGAGATTGTCGTCCACGGGGAGACCGAAGTTCCCCGCGCCTACGCCGAGGCAGCGACGGTCTGCGGCTGCCCCGTCGGCACGGTCGGGGTGCGAGTGGCCCGCGCTCGTGACGACTGCACCGCCGCAACCCGTTTCACCGCCTATCACAGTGCCGACGGTTGAGCCCGTCTCGTCGAACGGAACACGGCCGCGGCACCCGTCGAGAAGCACGCGCAGTGATGTCCCGCTCGCCGAGGTCGATGTCATGGCTGGGGAGCAAGAGGGGTGGCGGCGTAGTTGATTCGGATGGTGTGGTCGTCGTGGCGGGTGGTAGTGGCGATGACGCCGAAGACGGTGCGTAGTAGGGCGGGGGTCATGACATCGAGGACCGGGCCCGCGGCGACGACGCAACCGTGGTTCAGGACGACGAGTTGGTCGCAGTAGCGGACGGCCAGGTCGAGTTCGTGCAGGACGGCGAGGGTGGTGATGCCGGTGGAGCGGATCAGGTCGAGCAGTTCGAAGCGGGCGCGGACGTCGAGGTGGTTGGTGAGTTCGTCGAGGACGAGCAGGCGTGGACGTTGCGCGAGTGCTCTGGCCAGCAGGACGCGTTGGCGCTCGCCGCCGGAGAGCGAGCCGACGGAACGGTCGGCGTAGGCGATCACACCGCTTTCGGCCATCGCTTTCGTCACGGCCGCCCGATCATCGGCGGTATCGCGGCTGAACAATGCGTGGTGCGGGTTGCGGCCCAGCTCGACCATTTCCGCGACGGTCAGCTCCGGTGATCCGGCGCCATTCTGCAGCACCGCCGCGGTCGTGCGCGCCGCGGTGCGGACGGACATTGCGGCGATGTCGGCCCCGTCGATCAGCACCGCGCCACGATCGGGTCGCAGCGAACGGTAGATCGTGCGCAGCAGGGTTGTTTTTCCGCTGCCGTTCGGCCCGACCACGCCGACGATCGAGCCCGGCGGGACGTGCATCGTCACCGCATCGAGTGCGGGAGAATTACCGAACGTGACGGTCACCCCGGTGACCGACAGTTCGGCGGTCGGTTCGATCGCGTCGCCGGGGGGCGTGCTGTTGTCGAAGGCGACAGTCGTTGCGGTAGTGGGTGATTCGGTGGCCTTCTCGGTCATGTCCGATCTCCGTCGCGGCGCAGCAGCCAGAGGAAGAACGGTGCGCCGAACGCGGCGGTGAAGATGCCGAGCGGAAGTTCATCGGGGGCACCGATTGTGCGTGAAAGCAAGTCCACCGCAACGAGATAGGCGCCGCCGAGCAATGCCGACAGCGGCAGCGCGCGGCGGTGGTCCACGCCGAAGCTCAGGCGCACCAGATGCGGAATCATCAAGCCGACGAACCCGATTCCGCCCGCGACCGCGATCAGCGTGCCGGTCAGCAGGGATGCCAGCGCCAGCAAGATGATCCGGGTCGTGCGCACGTCGACGCCGAGGGCGGTGGCCTGTTCGTCGCCGGTGCCGAGCACATTCAGCCGACGGCCGAAGGCCAGCACCACGGCGACGACGAGCAGCACCACCGCCGTGACCGGCCCGAGTCGCTCCCAGCTCGCCCCGGCGACACTGCCCATGGTCCAGAACATCACCGCGCGCAGTTCGTTGGGCGTTGCGCGCAACTGAAGGTAGTTCGTCGCCGCCAGCAAGAGATAGCCGACGGCGACACCGGCCAGGACCAAGCGGATCGGCACCACCGTGCCGCGGCGCTGCCCGAGCGCGAATACCACTGCGGCGGTGAGGATCGCGCCGAGGAACGCGGCGGTGGAGACGCCGACGCCGCCGAGCGCCGCCCCCGCGGAAGCCATCACCGTCACCGCGCCGAGCGAGGCGCCCGAGGACAGGCCGAGGACGTAGGGGTCGGCGAGTGGATTGTTCACCAGCGCTTGCAGAATCACCCCGGAGACGGCCAGGCCGCAACCGCATAGCGCGGCGAGGATGACACGCGGCAACCGGTAGTTCCACACGATCTGGTCGACGGTGAACCCGACACCGGGTGTCTTACCGCCGACATGGGCGAAGATCACCCGCCCGGTGTCGGCGAGGGAAACGGTGACCGATCCGACGCTGACCGACACCAGCATCACAGCGCACAGCACGCCCACCGATACGGCGATCGCGACGGGCAGCGCAGTCCCGGCAAAGGGCGCGCGAGTTCGGTTCGACCGGCTGCCCCGCGGGAGCCGGGACCTGAGGCGCCGCAGACCGGACCCCGGCGAGCGCGGCGACGACGCAGCGGCGATGGGCGGCATCGGTCAGAACTGTTCAGGGTGCACGAGCCGGGCGATCTTGTCCACCGCGATGTCGTTGCTGGGACCGAGATAGATCGAATCCGAGAGCGCCACATAGGTCTTGTTCTTGGTGGCATTCCACTGCGGGAACTGATCGAGGATCCGCCCGGCCGTCGCGTCGATATCGGGATTGCGATAGTTCACTACGATCACACCGTCGATCGGCGTCACGGCGAGCTGTTCCTTGCTGATCGTGACGAAGGTGGTGCCGTCCGTGCGGTTGAACGGGTTCACCGCACCGGCTTTGTCGATGATGTCGTTCCAGATTCCGCCCGCCGCGATGGCCGAGAAATCGCCCGCGTCACCCATTCCCATACCGGGAAAGACGAGCAGCACGTTCTTCTCGGTCGCCCCGGCGACGGCGGCGACCGTGTCGGCGATCTTGCGCCGCGATTCGTCAATGAGCTGTTCGGCGCGGCCCGGCACGTCGAACACCGCGCCGAGGTCGCGCAGCATCGCATAGCTGTCCTCGACGGTGGGTGTTCCCGTCACCGCGCCGGTCACGCCGCAGTTCGCTCGTGGCACATAGGTATTCGCACCCGCGGCGGCCAATTGCTCGCGGGTGGCGAAGCCCTGATCGGCGGCGAAACCGCCCCCGCCGGTGGAGAGCACGAAGTCTGCGTGCTGCGCGAGCATGGCCTCGCGCGGGATGTCCTGCATGCTGTTGTACGCGATGCCGCCGGTGGGGAGGGCAGCAATGGCCGCGGCACGGCCGGGGACATCGGAGGAGCCGTAGGACTGCGCATTGGCCAGGATCCGGTTGCCGACGCCCAGCGCGATCAGCGACGAGACCTCGCCGACGGAACCGCCGTTCATGACGACCACACGCTCGGGGGCCTCGGTGTAGGTGTAGGTCCTGCCGCAATTGTCGAGGGTGATCGGGTACCGCGTGACCCCCTCGGTCGATGCGACGGAGCCATCGCCGGCCGGAGCGGATTCGGGCACCGTGGTCGTGCAGCCCGTGAGGGCGAGGATGCCTGCGGCCAGTGCCAGCACGGTGGCGCGTTTCATGAGTCCTCCCGCGGAGTCCGCAGCGCTGTCTGCTGCTCGTCTACTGAGTCGGACGGCAGTGCCGCCTGGTTCCCGCTCGCACCCGAGATTCTCGGCGGCGATGATTCGCGTGCTCGCTCCACCGCTGGTGTGCCGACTCGGTCGGCCCACCGGCCGGTCGGGTTGCTGACCTGGTTTTTCGAGTAGTCGGTACTCAGGATTCCGGGCGGGACGCGGAGGACCATGGTTCGCGTCAACAGTTGGTCGGGGGCCTGTCGAGGATTAGTGTATGAGATGGTCACCCTGCGTATCGCGACGTTCAACCTGGAAAACTTCGATGAGGTGCCGCCGAACATCCGGCCGTCGCTGGCGGACCGGATAGCGGTGATGCGGCCACAGATCGAGCGGTTGCGGGCCGACGTGCTGTGTCTGCAAGAGGTGCACGGGCAGGAGCGGGCCGGGCAGCCACGTGCTTTGCTCGCCTTGGCGGAACTGCTCGCGGGGACGAAGCAGGCGGGGGCGAATGTCGTCTCGACCCTGGATCCCAACGGCCAGGTATTCGATCAACGAAACCTGGTTGTGGTCACCTCGTTACCGGTGATGGCGCGGGCGCAACTGCTCAACACGCTGGTCGCAGCGCCGATGTATCAGATACTGACCGCAAGTCCGCCCGCGCCGCAACCGCTGTCGATTCTGCTGGAGCGGCCGATCCTGCACGTGGAACTCGATCCGCAAGGCGTACCGCTGCATGTGATCGTGGTGCATCTGAAATCGAAGCTGCCCACCAATATTCCGGGCCAGAAGATCGATGATTTCACTTGGCGCAGCGCCGACGCGGTGGCCGAGGGCTCGTTCATCTCGTCGATGAAGCGGATGAGCCAGGCCGTGGAAGTGCGGCGGCTCGTCGATTCGATCCTCGACCAGGACCCGGCGGCGCGCATCGTGGTGGCGGGGGACTTCAATGCCACCGCCGACGAGGTGCCGCTGGTTGCCATTCGGGGCGATGTCGAGGAAACCGGCAACGGTGCGCTGGCCGGACGGGTGCTGGTGCCGGTCGAGAACACCATTCCCGAGCCGGCCCGGTACTCGCTGCTCCATCACGGCAGGGGGCAGATGCTCGACCACATCCTGGTCACCCGCAATCTGCTTGCCCACTACCGTGGTTCGGAGATTCACAACGAGGTGCTGCACGACGAATCCGGCGCTTTCGCCACCGATGTCAAGTACCCCGAGTCCGATCACGCTCCCGTGGTGGCGACGTTCGAATTCGGTTGAGCCGCGTCGCTGCGATACTGATCGATCAGGGCGGCCGCCATGCGCTGAGCACGACGGGCGGCGCCGCGATCACCCTCGGTCGCGGCGACAATGGAACCCTTCATCAGGATGTGCCAGGAACGAGCGAACTCCTCGGGATCCCGCAGGTCCGCTTCGATCGCACGGGCGCGTACCACGTCACGAATTCGATCGAGATGCACGATGCTCGCCCGACCGGTCGGATGGTTCGGGCCCATTTCCGCCAGCACATTGATGAAGGTGCATGCCTCGAAATCCGCAGCGGCAAACCATTCGTCGAACACGTCGAAAATAGCCAGCAAACGCTCTTCCGCTGTGTTGCCGCGCAAGTGCGACCGGTGCTCGACGAAGCCGAAGGTCCACAGTTGTTCGCGGCGCGCGAGCACCGCGATGACCAACTCGTCCTTTGTCCGAAAATGCCGGTACAATGTGGCTTTCGCGATCCCGGCCTTGGCGATGACTTCGTCGATGCCGACATCTCGAATACCGCGTCGAGTGAACAACGCGTAGGCAGTGGCCAGAATTCGCTCGCGAGCGCCGACAACTGGGTCGTTGCTGGCAGTCATGGCCATACTCTAACCCTGTACAGAGCTGTGCGACCCTGCTTCACTAGAGAGACAGGTCTGTCCCTGTGCGCCAGTGACGGGCCCCCAGGAGTCAGCCCATGTCCAGCCGTTCTGTGAATGTTGTTGAGTGCACCACTGTTTGTGCGTCCGGCGGAGCAGATGCGATCCAGTTCTGTGTGAGCCGTCCGCGCGGTGACGTGACACTGGTCGAAGTCGCCGGTGAGATCGACCTGTGCACCGCGCCGACGCTGCGGGAGAATCTGGTGCGTGCCTTCGGTTTTCAAGCGAACACCATGGTGGTCGACCTGTCACCGGTGACCTTCTTCGCCGCGGCCGGGGTCACCGCGCTGATCGAGGTACTGGCGGAGGCCGAAAAGTCCGCTCGCCGAGTACTTTTGATCACGGCGGGGCGCAGCGTCGGACGCGTCATCGAGATCACCGGCCTCTCCGCGAGCCTGCATTGTGTCGGCTCCCTGGACGCCGCACTCGCCGAAGGATACGAGGCGACGGCCTAGCGTCGACGGCGACGGCGACGGCTGCGGCGGAGATCAGCCGCGCCTTGCCTCGACACGATCACGGCCGCATCGGCGAGGTGCGCCCCGCGCTCACGGGCGGTCGCCGCGAGTTCGGGTCCACGTTCCTTCGCGATCTCGGCCCAATCCGAACCGTGCCGCCGAGCGGTCTCGGCGATCTCGGGCGCACGCTCTTTGGCGACTTCGGCCCAATCGGCGCCACGGCGCTTGGCGATGTCGGCCAGGATCGCGGCCCGGTGTTTGGCGATCTCGGCCCACTCCGCGCCGTACTCCTTGGCAATCTCGGCCCACTCCACGCTGTGTTCCTTGGCGATCTCGGCCCACTCCACGCTGTGTTCCTTGGCGATCTCGGCCATTTCGACGCCACGCTCTTTCGCCAGATCGGCCCACTCGGAACCGTGCTGCTGCGCGACGCCCGCGACCTCGGACCCCTTCACCGCGGCGATTCCGCTCAGTGTGCGTGTGCGCGCGCGCTCGGCGGCCTCGTACGCGTGCTGGCGCAGCGCCTCGCCATTTGCACCCTCGGACGCGCCGAAGGGCAGCGCCGCGGATACCGCGGCGGCGGCATTGTGCGCCGCTCGCTTGCCGCGCCATCCCAGTGACGGCTTGCCCGCCGTATCGGCGGCCGCGATCATCAGGCCACCGAGCAGGCCCATATCCTTCAGGAACGCGTTGCGTTTCGCGGCCTTCCGGTCCGGATCCTGTTCGGCCCAGAAGTCCTGTTCGGTGACCGTCGCGGGGATCACTGTCGCGGCAAGCACCAAGGAGGCGAGCCTCGGCATCTTGCCCAGCGCCAACAGCAGGCCGCCGGATACCTGAGCGATCGCGTTGACCCGCACCACCGTCGCGGTGTCCGATGGGAGCTTCGCGGCCAGATTGTCCGGCAGCCGCTCCTCGCCGCGCTGCCTGAGCGCGGTAGCGGCCTTGGCGCGTGGTTCCGGATGCATCAGGGTGTCGACTCCGTCGGCGACGAAGGAGGCCGCCAGCAGCGGTCGGGCGAGTCGGCGTAGCAACATGGCATCAAACCCTTTCTCGATGACTATCGACGGGTTCCCGCAACATATGTCGTCAAACAACACCAGCTGACCTGCCTCTTCGCGCATTCGGCACACCCATTGGGTGCCGCGCGGGCCGGCCGGCGTTTCGAGTGTAGGTCAGCTGTCGGGCGTACTTGTGGAGTTACGCAGTTGGGCCGCGAGGAACGTCGTGATGGCGGTTGTCACCGCGGCGGGGTCTTCGACCATGGGCAGATGGCCGCAGTCGGGAAGCGCTATGTCGGTGTGCGGGTGCAGGGTGTGGTTGAGGCGGGCGCCCGCGCGGGCCGACAGGATGCGGTTCTGCCTGCCCCAGATGGTGCAGATCGGGGGGAAGCCTGTGGGTGGGCTGAAGGCATCGAGGTCGGCGAAGGCGGGGAAGTCCTGGACCAGGCCGTGCAGTGCTTGCAGGCGACCGCGGTCGGACCAGTGCGCGCGCAGTCGGGGCGAGTGGTGCAATTTCTGGCGTCGGCCACGGGCGCCGAGTTGCTCGGTGACGATCCGGGAGACAATCATTTCGGGCAGCGCCACCCTGCGGGCCACCGGGCCGAGTGGGAGTCGGGCATCGGCCCATGCCATTGCGGCTTGGCGTCCGGCGCGGACGGTGTTCCAGGTCAGCGGGTTGATCAAGACCAGCGCGCGGACGACGGCGGGGTGGGCGATCGTGTAGCGCAGTGAGGTGGCCGCGCCGAGGCAATTGCCGATGAGAACGACGTCCGTGAGGTGGTGCGCATCGAGGAACGTGCCGAGCATGGCGACATAATCGTCGAGGCGGTAGCCGTCGGCGGGTTGTTCGGATTCGCCGTAGCCGGGCAGGTCGAGCGCGAAGACTTCGTGGTCGCCGCTCAGTGCCGTGACCTGATCGTCCCAGATGTGGCGTTGGGTGCCCGCGTTGTGGAGCAGGACGATCGGCGGACCGCTACCCACCCGGTCGAAGACCACGGCCCGGCCCTGGTGCACGAGTGTCTCCACGTTGCCTCCTTGCGAGTGGCCGGGCGATCATAGTGTGAACGCCGGTTATAGCTAAGGTAGCTCGAGTTCGACTCTGGTGCGTGCGAATTGGGCCCTACGCTGCACGAATCGGAAAACTATCGGCAGCGTGCACCCGCCGAGTGCCTCGTACTCGCTCAGCCGCCGGGCTTCGCAGCGGCCCAGCCACCGGGCGGAGGTGGCGTTGGTACGAAGCACTCGGCGGGTACCCCTCAGCTGCCCGTCACGCCTGCTCGCAGGAATCGGCCGGTCCTCCGGGTGCCGAGGACCGGTGCGGATTCGCCGTTGCCGAAGACGTATTCGCCACCGATCAGCACCGCGGTGACGGTGGCATCGTTCCGATTGACCATGCGTGAGAGATTGTCGAACTGGGCGATCGGAGCCTCGGCGTACGCGTCGGTGGTCTCGTCGAGGCGTTCGGGATCGATCACGACCAGGTCGGCCCGGTCGCCGGTGCGCAGGTGGCCCGCGTCGATGCCGTACCAGTCGGCGAGTTCGCCGGTGATGCGGTGCACGGCGCGTTCCAGCGACAGGATCGGACGGCCCGCGCGCTCGGCATCGTGTACTCGACGGAGGAACCGCAGCCCGAAGTTGTAGAACGCCATATTGCGCAGGTGCGCCCCGGCATCCGAGAAGCCCAGTTGCACACCGGGATCGGCGGCAAACCGGTCCAGAACCTCCGGCCGGTGGTTGGAAATGGTTGTCCGCCACCGAACCTTGTTGCCGTGCTCGACGACGAGGTCGAGGAAGGCGTCCACCGGGTGCAGCCCGCCCCGATCGACCCCCACCTCGCCGAAGGTCTTGCCGAGCACGGTCTGATCCGGACATTCGACGATCTCGGCATCGAAGAAGTCGCGATGCCAGACCCGCGGGCCGAACTTCTTGTCGTAGTCCTTTCGGAAGCGACGGCGGTAGCCTTCGTCGCGCAGCAGTTCCCTGCGCGCCTCGAGCTGGTCGGCCAGGTGCAGTGCGGCCGCGCCCGAACCGAACTCCTCGAAGACCGGCAGATCGATGCCGTCGGAGTACACCTCGAACGGCACCGGCAGATGCTGCCACCGGAAGTCGCCGCCCAACGCGTTGAGCACCCTGGCGATCCACGGAAAGATATGCGCCACTGCGGGAATGGCCTTGATGTCGGCCGCGGACAGCAGGCTGACCTTCAGTGGCTTGCGGAAGATCCCGATACTGCTGGCCGCCATCGCGACCAGGCTTTGCGGCCGCGCGACATCCGGACCGCCCTGCAATGCGCGGCCACGACGCCGCAGTATCGCGTTGAGCCTGCGGCGTTCCCGAGTGGTCGCATAGGTCGAGGGCAGGGTGCGCGATCGACAGACTTCGCCGTCGAGCTTGTCGAACAGCAGCTGCTGCGAGGACATGCCGATGAAGCCCGCGTCCAGCGCCTCATCGAGTTTCGCCACCATGGCGTCGAGTTCGGCGGCGGTGGGCCGAATGTCCTTGCTGGTGGATCGTTCCAGGCCCATCTGCGCGGCACGGATATCCGAATGCCCGATGAACGCGGCCAGGTTCGGGCCGAGCGGCAGCGCTTCCAGCGCGTCGATGAACTCGTGCGCCGTAGTCCAGGTCTTGGTTTCGGTGACAGCCTCGATCACATGTCGGCGCGGGATGGCCTCGACCCGGCCGAACAGGTCGCCGGCATCGGAAGCCTCGACATGCACCGTCGACAGTGAGCACGAGCCGAGCAGCACGGTGGTGACGCCGTGGCGGACCGACTCGGCCAGCGAGGGAGTTTGCAGTACCTCGACGTCGTAATGCGTATGGATGTCGATCATTCCGGGAAGCACCCACTTCCCGGCGGCGTCGATGATGTGCCGGCAGCCGGTCTCGTCGAGCGGTTCGATCGAGACCACGGCGATTCGACCGTCACGGATGCCGAGATGGCGGACCGCGGAGGGCGAAGCGGCGCCGTCGAACCAGCGGCCGCCCTTGATGATGGTGTCGTACATGTCTTCTCATACCTCGATACCGGTGCGCACAACCTTGCCGGTCGCATTGCGCGGCAGTGCTGTGGTGGTGATCCGCCAACGTGCGGGCACCTTGAAATAGGCGAGTCGCTCCTTGGCGAACTCGAGCAGCTCGTGTTCGGTTGTCGCCGTTTCGTTGTCGACGACGACCACCGCGGCGACCTGCTGGCCGAGATCGGCATCGGGCACGCCGACGACGGCGCACTCACGCACCGCGGGGTGTTCCTCGAGACACTGCTCGATCTCGGTGGGATAGACGTTCTCGCCACCGCGCAGGATGAGATCGGAACGCCTGCCGGACAGGCGAAGCCGGCCCTGCTCCTGCACGCCGATATCGCCGGTACGCAGCCAGCGGTCGGGAGTGATGGCGGCGGCTGTCGCGGCCTCGTCCTCCCAGTAGCCGAGCATTACGTAGGGGCTGCGCACGCAGATCTCACCCTCGGTGCCTTCGGGGACGGCATTGCCCGCGGCGTCCCGGATTTCGATGGTGACACCGACGACGGGGCGGCCGACGGTATCCGGGAACGCGGCCAGCTCGGCGGGGGCCGCCAGGGTGGCGGCGGTACTGCATTCGGTGAGGCCGTAGCTGGTCACGAGTGCGGTCTTCGCCACCGGAAGTTGTTCGCGTAGATGGTGTTGCAGTGCGGCCGAGGACGGCGCCGAGTTGAGCGAGAACGACGTCAGCGAGGACAGGTCGTAGCGGGACAGATCGGTTTCGAGCATCCGGCTTGCCATCGTCGGCATCGCGCCCCAGTTGGTGATGTGTTCGCGTTCGACCAACTGCAGTACGCGATCGGCGTCGAACGAACCCTGGTATATGACGGTGGTATCGCCGGTCGCCATCCGCGGTATCACCAGGTTGTGCAGGCTGGCGATGTGGAACAGCGGCGAGGTGAGCAGGAACCGTCTGCCTTTCGGGCTGCCGTCGTCGGCGCGGCCTTGGAAGGCGGCGGCCAATGCGTCGTTGAAACGGTGATAGTCGATGACCGCCAACAGGTTTCGCTGGGTGTGCACCGCGCCTTTCGGGCGTCCGCTCGTGCCGCTGGTGTAGAGGATGACCGCAGGATCGTCCTCGGCCACCGGCGTGCGCGGCAGCTCGCCGTCGTCGAATGCGGCGATCAGGGCGGGGAGGTCTTGCTCCATGGTCAGCACCGGGACCTGGATGTCCAGGTCCGTCAGCTGTGCGGCCCGCTTCACGTCGACGATCAACACCGCGGGCCGGGTGTGGTCGATGCCGTACGCGATTTCGCGGGGTGCCCACCAGGCGTTGTACCCGACGGCGATGGCGCCGAGGGTCTGTGCCGCCCAGAACGCGACGACCCATTCCGGCGTGTTCGCCGCCAGGATGCCGATCCGGTCGCCCTTTCCGACGCCATACCGGTCGCGCAGGGCGCGGGCCAGCGCGCCGACTGCGTGCGCGTGCTCGGTGTAGGACATCCTGCGGTCCTCGGTGACCAGGTAGTCGCGGTCGGCCAACCCGATGGATGCCGCGAGCACTTCGCCGAGCGAGCGGCCGCGATGCCGCATCACCGGCATCGGTGCGCCGAGCACCTCCTCGACCACCATTTCGAACTGTCCGCCGGGCCCGGTCAGCCGAGCGATTGCCGCGGCCGCCATGGCCTGCGGGTCCAAAGGCTGTGTCATGACATGACCTTCCTCAACATTTGATCGGACCTGCCTACGGCACCAGGACCGCACGGCCGGTGACCAGCCCGCGTTCCAGCCGGTCGAGCGCCTCGCGGCCCTCGGCGAGGTCATAGCGTTCGACTTCGACTCTGAGCTTGCCCGCCTGCGCGAGCGCGACGGAGCTGATCAGGTCGGATTTGGTGCCGCCGTAGGACTTTCGGATCGATGCGCCCCACGGCCAGCCGGGTCCACCGGCCGGGCCCGCGGTGATTTCCGGTGCGCCGCCCCCGAGTCCGATCATGCGATAGGCGCCGTTGGGCGCCACCGATTCCACGGCCAGGGTCGCGGTGTGATCGGTGCCGACGAAGTCGAACACCGCCTCCGCGCCACGCCCTCCGGTGCGGTCGAGGATCTCGCGGGCGGTGTCGGGTCCACCGATGAGTCCTTCGGCCGCGCCGCAGCGGGCGGCGAGGTCGAGTTTGTCCGCGCTCACGTCGACCGCGATCACGTGCGCTGCACTGGTCGCGGCGAGGATCTGCACCGCAACGTGGCCGAGCCCGCCGATGCCGATGACCACCGCGACCGAACCCGGCTGCAGCTGCGCACGCGCACCGTTGATCGCGTGATAGCTCGACAGCGCGGCGTCGGCCAGCGGCGCGGCCTGGAGGAAATCCAAGTCACCGATCGGCACGAAGGAGGCGGCCGGAATCCTGATGTACTCGGCCATCCCACCGTCCGGCCCCAGACCTGGGCACGGCGGCATCGCAGTGCGCCCTGCGGCGCGGCACACATTCTCGTTGCCGCTCACACATTCCCGGCACACCCCGCACGACCAGCACAGGTAGACGATGCCGCGCTCACCGGTCGACCGGCCCTCGACAGCGCTGCCGACGGCTTCGATGGTGCCCGCGACCTCGTGTCCGAGGGTCAGCGGCTCGTCGCGCATCTTGAAGGGGATATGCAGCACATGCAGATCGGAGTGGCAGATGCCCGCCGCACCGACACGCAGCAACAGATCGGTGGGGCCGATCTCGGGGACCGGAATTTTACGCAGTTCCAGCACACCGGGATCAGTGAGTTGCAGCGCCCGCATCATGAGCGATCTCCTCGCACTACCGAAAACACCGAGCGCAGGTAGGCATCGGCGCGGTCGGAGCCGATCAGCCCCGGCGCCATCTTGTTCATGGTGTAGGCGAAGGTGACTCGGTGCTCCAGGTCGTTGACAACGATGGCCCCACCAAACCCGGCCCACCAGCAGACGCGCCCGTCCGGGACCTCCGGAGCGGTCTGCGGCTGAGGCAGGCCGTAGCCGATGCCGAAGCGCAGCGGAAGCAGCAGCGCCAGATCCGCACCATCGGACTGCTGTTCGAAGATCAGGTCGATCGTCTTCTCGGACAACAGCCTTCGGCCGTTCAGCTCGCCGCCGCAGGATACGAGCGACTGCACCTTCGCCACCGAATGCGCGTTGCCGTGGCCGTTCACCGCGCCGATCTCCGCCTGCCGCCATGCGGCGCTATTGGCCTCCGGAATGTCCAGCAACGGGCTGGTGAGCGTCTTGACCAGGATGCTCTCCTGATCGAGCGAGGCCATATCGAATTCCAGTAGTGGCGGTGGCACCAACGGTGCGATGCGGTGGTGGTGCTCTGGACCGGTGCCGATGTGGAAGTCGGCCGCCAGCGGTCCGGCGAGCTCCTCGGCGAAGAACTGCCCGAGGCTACGGCCGGTAATGCGGCGAATAACCGCGCCGACCAGATGTCCGTAGTTCAGGGCGTGGTAGCCCGACGCGGTGCCCGGCTCCCACCACGGCGGTTGGGCCGCGAGGCGGGCGCTGGCCGCTTCGGTGTCGTAGATATCGGCCAGCTCGATCGGCCGCTGCCAACCGGAGACACCGGAGGTGTGTCCGAGCAGCTGACGAATCTCGATGTCGCCCTTGCCGTTTGCGGCGAACTCCGGCCAGTAGTGCGCGACTTTTTGCCGCACATCCAGCTCGCCGCGATCCACCAGCAGCAGCGCGGACAGTGCCGTCATGGTCTTGCTGATGGAGAAGACGTTGACCAGGGTGTCCTCGGTCCATGGCGTGGTGCGCTCGATATCGCGGTGTCCACCCCAGATATCGACGACCGGTTCGCCGTCGACGGTCACACAGATCGCCGCGCCGAGCTCCTCGTCCGCAGCGATCCGATTCTCCAGTTCCTCTCGCACGCCCGCGAAACGGTCGGCGCAGAATCCCATCGTCGTTGTCATCGCCGCCTCACACGTGCTCGAGTACTCGGGCAGGCACCGGCAACGCGTTGCCGGTTGCCGCGGCACGTTTTGCGCCACTGGCCATTTCGCGCTTCATATCGCGCACATAGGCCTCGAATTCGATTTGGATGGTGTGGCGCGGTGAGTCGTAGTAGCGGCCGCTGCGGCGCTGCTCGGCGGCACGGATCACCTCGTGCATCTGCGGCTCCGATGGCGGGAGGTAGGCGCCGGTCAGGTAAGCGGCGACGAGCTTGCTCTGCTGTTCGGCGAAGTTCACCAGGGTAGGCAGCGGCTGTGCGAGGCCCATATAGAACAAATTGTCGATACCCGGCTTCATCATTTGCTTGAACAGCGGGATGCGATTGCTGCTGTCGGGCACCAGTTCCGGATCCGAGAAGAACGGGAAGCTGATGTGGTAGCCGGTCGCACAGACGATGACATCCACCTCTTCGGTGCTGCCATCGGCGAACCGCACCTGTTTGCCCGCCAATCCGGTGATGGCGGGCTTGAAGGCGATGTCACCGCAGCCCGCCCGGTGCAGGAACTCCTCACTGGCCGAAGGGTGTGCCTCGAACGGTTGGTGATCGGGTTTGGGCAGCCCGTAGAACTCCATGTCGCCGCGGAACTTTCGGACGAACCGCTGCTTGAGCTTCATGCTCACCTTGCGCGGAATCCACGGTGGCACCGATTGTTTGTCGCCGACCTTGCCGTGGACGTATTTCGGCAGCACCCACACGCCACGCCGCGCCGACACGGTCAGCCGCTCGGCGATGAAGCGCTGGGACAGTTCGGAGGCGATGTCGAGCCCGGAGTTGCCCATCCCGACGACCACGACCTTCTTGCCGCGCATGTCGACCGGGTCGAACGGATCGTTGTAGGCGTGGCTGTGGATGAGCACGCCATCGAATTCGCCGGGATAGTCCGGGGTATTGGGATCCCAGTGGTGGCCGTTGCACACGATCAGGGCGTCGTAGTCGCGGGTGCGACCGTCGCTGGAGGTCACCAGCCACCGGCCGTCGGGCTGCCGTTCGGCGGCGGTCACCAGGGTGTCGAACAGGATCTTGTCGCGGAAACCGAAATGGTCGACATAGTCCTTGAAGTATTGGAACAACTGCGAGTGGTGCGGAAAGTCCGGCCAGTCCTCGGGCACCGGATAGTCCTCGAAGGCCAAGCGCCACTTGGACGTATCGATGTGCAGGCTCTGGTAGCAGGCCGACATGCCGTTGGGGTTCTTGAAGTACCAGTTGCCGCCCACCTCGTCGGACGCCTCGAAGACGTCGAACGGGATGTCGAAGTCCTGCAGGCGTTTGGCGGTGGTGATACCCGAGGGGCCTGCGCCGATGACGCAGACCTTGGGAAGTGTGCGTGGAGTCAATTCAGTAGTCCTCATTCGAAGCTGCCGTCACGGCTCGCAGTGGCGCCGGACACGGCGGGCGAGTGTCCGGAGCCGTGGCGCTCCGGAGTGACGTAGGCAACAACGTAACACTGACTGGACTCCGTGTCTAGTGAATGACAGAATGTCTAGTGAAGACCGCGGCCCGCCCGGGTCGGACGTACACTTGCTCACCGGAAGTCGCACGTCAGCAATAGTTTCCCGACCTATGCGAGGTAGCCGCTCACCATGCCAACGAAGTCGAAACGGGCCGGCACCAGCCTGCGGGACGAACAGAAACTGCAGACCAGGGCCAAGCTGCTGGAGGGTGCGAAGAACCTGTTCAGCACCCAGGGTTACGCGGCCGTCCGGGTCGACGACATCGCTGCCGCCGTGGGCTGTAGCCGGGCTACGTTCTACCTGCATTTCGCCAGCAAGCTCGAGGTGCTGCGCGCGGTCGCCGAGCAGAGCACCGCGCCGAGTGCGCTGTACTTCTATGAGGATCTGGACCGAGTCCTGGACACCGGTTCGCGCGCCGAGTTCGTCGGCTGGATGACCCGCGCCATCGGCTGGTTCCAGGAATACAAGGACCTGCTGCCCGCGTGGGACGAGGCTACCGCGCTCGAACCGGAATTCCGTGACATCGCCCGCCAGGGCATCGCGGCCCTACCCAACGCGATGACGTCCTACCTGGCGCGCTGGCCTGCCGACCGTCAGGAAGAGGCCCGCCTGCGGGTGGAACTGCTTGTCGCCCAACTCGAACGCTTCTTCACCCGCTGGGCCATGCAGGGCACCATCGATGTCACGGCCGACCAGGCCGCGGACGTCCTCGCCGACATCTGGTTTCCGGCCCTGCAAGCGCCGCGGGAAAGGTAGCCTCGGCGCGGGATCTCGAATGTAGCTCAGGGTTCGCTGGGGTTGCGGCCCTGGTGTTTCCCGGAGTCGAATTGGTGGCAGCTTGCGAATCTGTCGGTAGCGTGCGGCATCATCTGTGCACGCAGCCATCCACGAATTCGCTCGGAGTCACCATGCCCTCGTCCAGAACCAAACCACAGCCCTTGTCGGACACTGAGATTCAGCAGATCGCCACGGACATTGCCGGCGGCCGACCGCCGATGGTGTGGTTCACCGCTGCCGCGGTGGGCGTGCCGGAAGGTCGGTCGGGGAAGGTGGTCGAACTCGATGATCCGTCCGTAGGAGACTTCCTGCGGGTCCGTCCGACCGGATCGAAGGATGTACTGTCCTTTTCTCCGACCGAAGTGACGTTGACCAAGCCGCCCCGCACGGCGACCGCTTCCACAGCCCAGCCGAAGTCGACAACCAGGAAGGAATCCCCCGTGACCCAGCCGTCGACCTTGACGAGCGTTGCGACACCGTCCACCCCGAGTCCCGGCTCGCTCGGAACCAACGCGGCGGCACCGTCGGTGCCCAAGCCGGGCCCGGTCGCCTCGGGAACGAGCGAAGCCGACAACGCCGCCAAGTCCGCCGCGGCCAAGCAGCCCGCCGCGGGCGCGCCCGGCGCGAAGCCCGCCACAAAGGCGCCCGCTGCCGCGCGCAAGGCGAAGGCGCCGGAGGTCACTGTGACGCTGACCGGGACTGCCGACGGCGAGTGGTCGGTCGATGTGATCAGCGGCAAGAAGCGGGCCGTGCGCGGTCTGCCGGTGGCAAGCTCCGCGGTGGCGCAGGCCGCCAAGGTGCTGCATCCGGAGGTGGCCGAGGTGGTCGCCGGAATTCTCGACGCGGCGCGCGAGGTACAGCAGGTCAAGGTCGCACAACTGGCGGCCGAGCTGGAGGAGGCCAAGCGCCTGCTCGAGGAACTGACCGACTGATCAGACGGCGGTGCTCGTCGACCGATTGGCGGGGCGCCAAGTCCGGCGCCCCGCATCGGGGGCCCCATGCCGCACTTCGTCGTGGAACGCGTAGCCGAGCGAGTACTCCTTCGCGTGGTACATCGCCGAATCCGCGTCTCGGATGAGGTCGTAGATGCTGGCGTCGTAACTGCGCGGGCTGCCGCAGGCGATCCCGACACTCGCGGTGATCGGGATCTCGCCCGCGCTCAATTCGAAGGGGCGCACGAACGCGCCCAATAGTCGTTCGGCGAGCGTGGCTGCCTCTTGTCTGCCCAGCGGCGCGAGCACCACGAATTCGTCGCCGCCGTAGCGCGCCACTACGTCCTCGCGGCGGATCACCCGCCGAATGCGCGAGGCCGCGTTCGCGATCAGCTCGTCGCCGACGGCATGGCCGTAGCTGTCGTTGACCATCTTGAAGCCGTCCAGGTCGATGAACAACAGGCTCAGCGGTTGTTCGAGCCAGTGCTCGTGATTGCGATTGAGCGCGCGCAGCAGGGCGGACCGATTCAGCAGTCCGGTCAGCATGTCGTGGTCGGCCTGATACTGCGCGCGGCGTTCGCTGCGGGCGCTGCGCACGATGGCACGTTCGCTGCGTGCCAGGACGCCGATCAGCAAGAGCGCGAACAGCGAAGAGACGACCGCGCGGTCGAGGGTGTCGAGGCTGGACCCCACTACCGGAACCAGCGACGCCATGATCAGTGCGACCGCGATGACACTGGCGCGCTGACGCGAATGATGGGGATGGATGCGGCGCGGTGCGCCGAGGCAGGCCATGGTCGGATGCAGCGCCGCGACCCCGACGGTGATGTAGGCGGCCAGCAGCGGCGTGAGCAACACTTCCCGCCCGATCGTCGCGGTGCCGACGGTCTCCAGGCTGTAGCCGAGATCGCCGAGCAGTACCGCAATCAGGCCGACGTGCAGGAGCCGCAGCGAGGTCTCCGAGCGGGTCGCCGTCGCCACCGAATGCGCGACCATGGTCAGCAGTAGTGCGTCGAGTATCGGGTAGATCGCCGCCACAACGGTGTTCATGGTGGTGGCATGTGACTGCAGAATCGGCGAGATGAGAAAGGTCCAGGAGGCCAGCAGTGCGCCGAGTCCGATGAGCCCGGAGTCCAGCAGCAGGTCGTAGTTGTGCTGGACCTGGCGCGGCCGCAGCCACAGGGTGGCCGCGACGCCGACGGCGAAATAACCGGCCAGCGTGAACAAATCGTCGATGGGGTGCATCGAATGCTCGTCGATGCCGCGCAATACGGTGCCGGTGGCGAACAACAGCGCCGACGCCGCGATCAGATACCAGGGCAGCGGCTGCGGCGGGCGATGACGCCGCAGGCCGAGGCCGATCATGGCAAGGGCTCCTACCACCACAGCCAGCATCGTCACCAGCGAGAGCAACTGCGAATCGACGGCGATATTCAGCCCGATCGCGGCCGAGCCGACACCGAAAAATACTGCATACCACCGTAATCCGACATTATGGCGTCGGCTCGTCGACTGCTCTTCGGTCAGTGTCATCAGCCCCCCTTTGTCGCTCCATCCCCTGTGAATCGAGCCGCATAGTAGGTCTGCGAATCTTCCACCGCGACTTCGACGTTCGCCTCTTGCTCATCGAGCACTGCTCGGATGCTGTCGGCGAAGGAGAACCGAGTGTTGTTGTACGAGCAGATGTCCCAGCCCACCGCCGCGCGCTCGGCCACAAGCACCTGGACAACTGATTTGATCATGGCATGGAACGCGGCCCCTTGTCGGGCACTTGATGCAACAAGGGTGAAACCGGCGTAGTAGATCGCATTGCGTGCGGCATGCTCCGGATAGCGCGCGGCGAAATAATCGGGGCTGATCCACGGCACTGTCTCCAGATGCCTGGTCAGCGTCGTCACTCCGATGGGCTCTCCTGCGGTGGTGCGCGCGACGTGCTTGAGTACGCGGGGGTCGACCATCTCCGCGCGGAACTCGGCATGGTGCAGCACCTGCCGGGCGATGGCCTTGGTGCGCAGCGGGCCGAAGGCCTCCTCGTAGAGCAGGTGGAACATATCGATCCGGTCGTCGGGGATCGTGGTTTCGACAGTGACGTGCAGCTCGTTCATCGTCTGGTCCACGGCGTGGTGTGGTAGGCGGCGAGCACAATGGCGCAGGCCGGGTCGCCCTCGCAGCGGGTCTCGCTGGTGCACAGCTGGATCGGTCCGAAGCGTTCGGGCCGGTTGGCGGTCATATCGGCGAGGCTGGACCGGATCAGCAGCTCGACCTCCTCGGCGGTCTCCGCCTCGTGCTCGACGAAAAGTCCCGCACCGGAATGATCGTCGCGCAGCACCCAGCCGATGCCCGCCGCGGCCCGTCTGCCGTTGCCGATCGCGTGCTGTGCCGCGTAGACGCAGTAGAGCCGATCACCCCAGGGTATCGGCTTACGGACGCGGGCGGTGCGCTCCAGGGTGGCGTGCGGTGGAATCACCGATGACAGGCGAATCAAGTTGGCATCACCCACTCCCAGATCGCGCAGTGCCGCATCGAAGGCCGACATGGTTGTCGGGCCTACCCCGGTCGCGGCGCCGATCTCGATCGTCAGTGGTGCCTCTGGCAATTGCCGGTCGTCGCGATCCGGCCTACCGAGGGGCGGGAGCAGTCGATCGATCCACTGCAGCCCGAGTAGGCCGCTGCGTGGGGTCGTAGGAATCATAATGCCCTCCCGAAACTCCCTGCCGATTTTGCAGGCCGATATTGCGTCAAAATCGACTCTGCGTCACGAATGTCGATCGCGCACGCGCACCGCCCGAAAGCAGTGCTCCTGCGGCGTGTCTCGTAACGTGTGCCGGCGAGCCGTCAGACACACTCCGAATCGACGAAGCGAGGATCAGTGCAGAAGTGGGTGGCGCCGGGGCGGGTCAACATCATCGGTGAGCACACCGACTACAACCAAGGCTTTGTGTTGCCCATCGCATTACCGCTGGTTGTCGAGTGTTTCGCCGCAGTGCTCGACACTGGGGATGTGCGGGTGGTCTCGCGTCAGCGGCCAGGGGATCGGGTGCTCGCCGGGGTGGGCGCGCTTGCCGCCGAACGGGATCGAGTGCCTGCCTGGTCGCGGTATCCGCTGGGCGTTGTGTCCGAATTCGTGCGACGCGGGCATCGGATCGCCGGAGTGGACATCGAGCTCGACGGTGCGGTGCCGATCGGTGCCGGGCTGTCCTCGTCGGCGGCGCTGTCGTGTGCGGTGGCAGTCGCGCTGCGAGATCTGTTCGCGCCCACGGTCACTGATCGGGAACTGATCGATATCGCCCGTGCCGCCGAGAACGACTACGCCGGTGTGCCGACCGGACTGCTCGATCAGTCGGCATCGATCCTGTGCACGGCAGGTCACGCGCTGTTTCTGGACGTACGCCGCTTCACCCACATGGCCGGTGGCGCCACGCACGAACAGATCCCCTTCGATCTGGACCGTTTCGGGTTGGAATTGCTCGTGATCGATACCGGGCAGGCACACGAGTTGGTCGACGGGGGCTACGCTGCCCGGCGCGCGCAATGCGATGCGGCGGCCGCGGAACTCGGCGTGCCCGCGCTCCGCGATATCGACACCATCGACGCGCTCGAACGCATCGTCGACCCGATACTGCGACGCCGGGCCCGGCACGTGGTCACCGAGAACGCGCGCGTTTTGACGGTTGCCGAGAATTTGCGCGATGGTGCCGATCCGCGCTCGATAGGCCCTATCCTCAGTGCCGGGCACGCCTCGTTGCGTGACGATTTCGAAGTCTCCACGCCTGCTCTGGACGCGGCTGCCGCCGCGGCGGTCGATGCGGGAGCACACGGCGCGCGCATGGTCGGCGGCGGGTTCGGCGGCAGCGTTATTGCGCTCGTGGATCGTGAGCGCACGGCGGCCGTCGCAGATGCGGTGCGAAATCGATTCGTCCGTGCGGGTTTCGCCGATCCGCGCACCTTCGTCGTGGTGCCGGGCCCTGGCGCACACCGCGTCGATTGAGCGACCGTCCAGGTTTTTGTACGTGATTGTGCTGCGGTGATGCGGCACAATCACCGACAGTAGGTAGTAGCCGACACCATCGGCGGGCGACAGGACAGATCGCACCGCCACACGCATGACTCGCTCGACGCTCGGTTTCATCGCCTGGAGGGACGACGCTGTGCCGCTTGCCGATTCACCCGTGCTCCACTCCGCGCTGGACGTCGCGACTCTGCGGCCGACCGCATCGACTGTGCATCTCGACGCGGCATCGAGCCTGCAACTGGATGCGAATCCCGTCGACTACGCCCTGGTCGCGTTGTATTTCGTCTTTGTGATCGGCATCGGGCTGCTGGCCAGGCGGCGCGTCTCCTCCAGCATCGACTTCTTCCTGTCGGGTCGTTCGCTGCCCGCCTGGGTGACCGGCCTCGCCTTCATCTCCGCCAACCTCGGCGCTGTCGAGATCATGGGCATGTCGGCCAATGGCGCGGAGTACGGCTTCCCGACCTTCCACTACTTCTGGATCGGCGCGGTGCCGGCCATGCTGTTCCTCGGCGTGGTGATGATGCCGTTCTACTACGGCTCCAAGGTGCGCAGTGTGCCCGAGTTCATGCGCAGGCGGTTCGGCACCGGTGCACACCTGGTGAACGCATTGAGCTTCGCGATCGCGCAGGTGCTCATCGCCGGGGTGAACTTGTATCTGCTCGGCACCATCGTGAATGTGCTGCTCGGTTGGCCGCTGTGGGTTTCGGTGATCGTCGCGGCGGTGATCGTGTTGTCCTACATCACCCTCGGCGGGTTGTCCGCGGCGATCTACAACGAGGTGCTGCAGTTCTTCGTCATCGTTGCCGCGTTGCTGCCGCTCACGTTGGTCGGTCTGCACAAGGTCGGCGGCTGGGAGGGGTTGCGCGACAAGGTGACCACGTCGCCGGGCGGTGCGGCACAGCTGGAGTCGTGGCCGGGCAATGCGCTCAGCGGCTTCTCCAACAATTTCCTCTCCGTGGTCGGCATCGTGTTCGGGCTCGGGTTCGTGCTCTCGTTCGGATACTGGACCACCAACTTCGTCGAGGTGCAGCGGGCGCTGGCGACGCACTCCATCTCGGCCGCGCGGCGCACTCCGATCATCGGTGCTTACCCGAAGATGTTCATCCCGCTGATCGTGGTGATCCCCGGCATGATCAGCGCCGTTCTGGTGCCGCAGATGGCCGAGTACAAAAATCAGGTCACCGCGAATCCGGACTACACCGGGGATGTCACCTACAACCAGGCGCTGCTGTATCTGATGAAAGACGTATTGCCGAACGGATTGCTCGGCGTCGGGCTCGCCGGCCTGCTCGCGGCGTTCATGGCGGGCATGGCCGCCAATATCTCCGCCTTCAACACGGTATTCAGCTACGACCTCTGGCAGCAGTATGTCCGCCGTGATCAGCCCGACCACTACTACCTCGACGTCGGCCGCCTGGCCACCGTCGGAGCCACCGTCGCCGCGATCTTCACCGCGTTCATCGCGGGAAATTTCAGCAACATGATGGACTACCTGCAGACGTTGTTCAGCTTCTTCAACGCGCCGTTGTTCGCGACGTTCATCCTCGGCATGTTCTGGAAACGGATGACACCGACCGCGGGCTGGATGGGCCTGGTCTCCGGAACCGGTTCGGCCATTGTGGTTTTCGTACTACACAAGACCGACGTCTTCGAATTATCCGGCCAGGGATCGAGTTTCGTCGCCGCCGCTGTCGCCTTCTTCGTCGACATCGCCGTCAGTGTCGCGGTCACCATGGTGACCCAGCCGAAGCCCGCTGCCGAACTCGTCGGCCTGGTCTACTCGGAAACCCCGAAGGAAATGCGCACCGATCCCGAGTCCGATTTCCTCCCCTGGTACCAGCGCCCGGTCCTGCTCGCCGGCATCGCCTTCGCCCTGGTCATCGCCCTCAACATCATCGTCGGATAAGGAGGCCAGCCGATGCTTTTCGATATCCGCACCATCGTCGGCGCCCTGCTCGGCAGCTACGGCGTCATCCTCATCATCACCGGCCTCGTCCACGACACCGCCGCCGAGGAAGCCAAAACCGGCGGCATCAATATCAACATCTGGTCCGGCATAGGAATGGCCGCAGTAGCCCTCGCCTTCCTGGTGTGGGTGCTACTACGGCCGGTCGTCCCGCCGAACCCCGAACCTCCGATCGCCGAGGAGGATTCGTCAGCTGAGGTGTGAGGTTCGTCAGGTCTCTTCGCTGAAGAGGTCGGTGATCGTGGTCGCGGTGAGGGATCGGTCGAGCCAGGTGTTGAGCTGGTCTCGGTCCGTGCAAGCCTTGATCCGGGCGCGTGCGTTGTCATCGGTGACGATGCCGCGACATCCAACACACGCAGCAGGCCGTCCGCGATGCCTTCAGCGTGGCCCTGGGCGATGCCTTCAGCGCGCCCTTTCTCGACACCTTCCGCGCGCAGGCGCTGGGACGTTTCCGGGCGGAAGAACGACAGATCCATGGACATCAGTTTCCTCCGGGTCTCGATGGCCGGGCTACTGCCCAGGGCCTGTCGGTGCCGCAGCAAGTGAAGTGGGGGCGCGGGGAGTGCGCCCGCTTCGGGTGGGCGGATCCGCGCGTGACCACTGATACCGATATCGGCGCTACAAGGCACACGGTCAAGCAGCGTCCCGGTTACAAGGATCTCGTGGCCGGTCTGGCTGAGCCCGCGCCGGAGGGTAAGCGGTGGGTGCTGGTTACCCGTTCGTCGTCGCGAGCCAATCGCCAGTTGCTCACCGTCATGGACGTAATCATGGAAGGCGTCCTGCTCCACCGGATGCCTTGCCTGTACCGGTCCTCCGCTGTGCCGGATTCGGCTGCCCCCAGTGTCTGATCGGCGGTCCAGCCACGGCCAGTCCGAGCATGCGGTCTCCGCGGGTATAGAGGCTGCGGACCGGCCGCCGCAACGAAAGGCCTTGCTGGGCTACGGTTCAACGGTGATGGGCAAGGATGCCGTGGGGCTTGCGCCGATCGGCCTGTTGGTGGAGACGTCGGTCATTGTCACGTCGATGGCGGACTCACCCGCGTCGACGGGATGGTCGGCGTCGAGCTCCAACTCCAGTTGGTAGGTGGTGGTCTGCCCGTGATCGAGCGCGAACGGCGCGACAAGAGCTCGGGTGAGGAAATCCGTGCCACCCCCTTCTGTCACGTAGGGCACCGTCTGCCACGTGTTGGTGCCGGCGTCGAGCATGCGCATCGACCCGTTGGGCATCATCTTGAGAGGGCCCGGATTGCACGTGCAGTGACCCAGCGACACCACCAAACCCACCTGAGCATCGTCGATGGTTGTGGTGTTGACCAATGTGACATCGAAGCGCATCGGCGCTGCACCTGGCCGGACAATGGTCGGGCTTTGTGCGGTGATGGCCACATCGATGCCGCCGGCCGATCCCGTGACCGGCAGAGCGGTGGCCGAGCCGGAACCCGACCAGCCGACAAGAGTCGAGACCACCGCCGCGCAGCCCAGCGCGGCGCCAAAACGCGAAGAAGTATTGATGATGTCCTCCCACATGATTCGTGGCCGCAACCCGCCGACACTCGTACCGTGCTGTTGCCGGGGACATGAACCATTCACCCCCGGTTCACGCCGGTCCCACAGTACTGCCGCGCCCCTCTGGGGCTTGCCAACCAACCACCACCGCTGGGGACACGACGACGGCCCCCGGTGACGAGTGAGAGAAATTCACTCCCCACCGAGGGTCGTTATGGTCTGGATCACACTGACTTCAAAGCTGCTGATCAGACTCTTGAATCAACCTATTATCGCAGGTCAGCTCATTTCTGGAATGGCGAATTAGGTCGTTTCGGTAGCACCGGAGTCGCTGCCCGGCCGCTGACGGCCGAGGCTCCGGCGGATCAGAACTGGGTTATGAGGTGGCGCGAACGCGTCCGACGAGACCGATCACCAGATCGATCGCGAGGAAGGCGAGCAGGCTCAGCCCGACCATCGGGACGAACCAGCCGACCACCAGCGCGGCGGCGACCAGCGGGACCGCCAGCCACGGCGAGGTTTTGCGCAGCACGCCGCGGCGTGGGGCGCGGCCAAGGACGATCCGCGATCCATCGCGGGTCGGCCTGCGGTTCCACCACATCAGATAGCCGCGCACGACGACGGTGATCAGGCCGATCATCACCATGAGCAGCAGCAGCTGGTTGAGCAGACCGAACATCAGACCCATATGGAACTGGATGCCCCAGTTGGTGAGCTTGGCCATCAGCGGCCAGTCGGCATAGGCCAGCTTGTCGGTGACCGTGCCGGTGGCGCCTTCAACGGCGACTGCGTCGACGGTATACACGCCGGGCATTCGTCGTTCCTTCACCGCAAACGCCTTACCTGGCTCGGCCGGGATACTGATCTCGGCCGCTTCGGTCACACCATTGGCACGGGCCACGTCGTAGACCCGATCGACCTGAGCGATTCGATTACTCGGATCGACAGGCGCGGGCATCTCGTGACCGCCGCCGTGGTGGTGATCGCCGCCCGCAGCGGGAGCGGGCGACCGGGTGTCCGCGCCCGGCAGCGCGGTGCTTACAGCAGGGGTGGTCCAGCTGAGCTGCTGGCGCAATTCGGTGATGTTCTCACCGGCATAGGTGGACCAGGTCATACCGGTCGCCGACAACAGCAGCACTACCGGCAGAATCCAGACACCCACGGCGCCATGCCAGTTCAGTCGTCTGCCGCGGCCGCCCTGTGAACGGTCGGGAACCAGCAGCCAGCTCGCCGAATTGCGGTTACGGCGACTGCGGACCCGACGGAACCACAGCACCAGCCCGCCGAGCGCGATGATCCACATCCAGGACGCCGCGAGCTCGCTGTAGATGCGGCCCGGCTCGCCGAGGTGAAGATCCCGGTGTAGCTGGTCGATCCAGGTGCGCAGCGGCAGTGCGCCCGAGCTGCCGTAGACGACCGAGTCGCCGACGGGCTGTGCGGTGTAGGGATTGACGAACACCGCGCGGCGCTCGGACTCACCGAGCGACGGGTCGCTGAAGATCACCCGGGTGGTGTCGTGCGAACTCGGTGCGGGGGCGACTGCGACCAGCGCCAGATTCGGTTGGGTCGCGACGGCCGCATTGATCTGTTCCGACAGGGGCTTCGGGGTGCCACCCGGGTCGACCTGGAGCAGATCGCGCGAAACGATCGATTCGAGCGTCGGTGATATCGCGTAGAGCGCCCCGGTGATCGCGGCGATCAGGATGAAGGGGGCGATGAAGACGCCCGCATAGAAATGCAGCCGCATGGCAAGCGGGTAGAGACCGTTGCGGCGGGTGGATTTTTCCGGTGTGCTGGATTCCGGTGGTGGCGCCCCCGATTCGGTATCGGGAGGACTGGCGTCGATGATGCTCATTTTCGATTCGTTTCTGGAGTTCAGGGAACCCGGATGCCTGCCGCTGCACCGTCGAGGAGCCCGACAGCATGTCGGCCGCACGCTTGCGGCTCGTCAGAAGTCGGCTGCCGACGGCGATGGTCGATGGCTTCGCACCGGCGGCGGGTGTGCACCTGCGCCGAATGACCGTCCAAGGCCGATGTTTTCGGCGTGCGCGACGACTATGCGAAGCCACGACGGGAGGACATCGGCCCGCAGCTGGAAGTTTGCCGAGGCGGCAGCGGCGACGCACGAGCAACGCGGCTCGTGCACCGAGTGAAGGAGTTGGTCAGAGACGAACCGCGAGTGGGGGACCGCGGGTCCGTAGCGATTCGGCGGCGAAGACCCGCAGAATGACACGGTCGCGATGGGTCCCGCGCAGCTGCGCGGGACCGTTGATCGCAGGTGGGTGGTGGCGCATCGGCAGCACGCGCGTCAGCACGGCGCAGCCGATCAGATAGGCGGCCTCGGCGCCGCGGATCACGATGGCGGCCAGCGCAGCGGCGATGGCATGCGCGGTGAACATGGCGGGGGTGAGCTGCGCATCGCCGTGATGCATATGCCCCGAACTCCAGCCCATGGAGAGATGGCCGAGCAGCTGACCTGCGACGAGTGCCGCGACAAGACCGGTCGAGGTGTCACGCAGCAGCGGGAGGCCGGCCACCAGCGCGCCGATCACCGCGGCGGCGGCGGCCAGCAGCGCCAACGTGGTGCCATCCGGCGTCATTCCGCCGGATGCCCACCCGTGTGCCGCAACCGAAACGGCCCCCGAGATCGATCCGGCCGCAGCGCCGCGCAACCGCGCGACAGCACTGCGTTTCCCCGCAACGGCGCGGCCGGACTCGATACTCACCCGCTGATGATAACTGACAGGTAACGTGCCGGATCTCGAGATAGTCGACACCCGAAATCTCACGGAATCCGCAGCTTCCATCTGGAAATAATTGTGCCCCTATCGGATTTCCCGCACACCGAACACAGACGGTTCAGGTGCAGGAAATCAGCCGAGGCCCATGGGCGATGGTCACCTACCCGCCGTCGACCACCATCTCGATGAGCGGCTTGCGCAGCAGCTTGCCGGTGGCGTTGCGGGGCAACTCGTCGAGGAAGATCACCTCGCGCGGCACCTTGTAGCGGGCCAGGTTCACCTTGACGAAGTCCTTGATTTCCTGGGCGTCGCGCTTCGATTCCGGACCCGGAACAACGAACGCGCGCAACCGCTTTCCGAATTCTCGGTCGTCGACACCGACCACGGCGGCCTCGAAAATGTCCTCGCGGCCCGCGATGAGGTTCTCGACCTCGAGCGGGAAGACGTTCTCGCCGCCGGAGACGATCATGTCGTCGTCACGACCATCGATGTAGAGCAGGCCGTCGGCGTCGAAGTGCCCGACATCGCCGCTGGACATCATGCCGTCCACGATCTCTTTGGTGCGGCCGTCGGTGTAGCCGGTGAAGGCGAAGCCGTTGTCCACGAAGATGGTGCCGGTGACGTTCGGCTCGGTGATCGGCTTGCGGTTCTCGTCGAGCAGCACGATGCGGATGCCGACCGGCGCCTTGCCCGCGGTGGTCGGAGCCTTGCGCAGATCTTCTGGGGTCGCGACCGTCATGACGGCGCATTCGGTGGAGCCGTAGAGGTTGTAGAGGCTGTCGCCGAAGTAGTCGAGCGTGCGAGTGACAACATCCGGAGCGATCGCCGAGCCCGCCGCGAAGATCACCTTGATGGTGCTCGGGTCGTACTTCGCCAGCACGTCGTCGCCGAGATCGAGGATGCGCTGCAGCATGGTCGGAACCACGACCAGCGAATCCGCCCGGTACCGCGTGATATTCGCGAGCGTCTGCTCCGGGTCGAACCGGCGCTGCTGGAAGATCACCCGATTGCCGAGGGCCAGACCGATGGTGAACTGCGAGAGCCCGGTGCCGTGGAAGATCGGCGCCGCCATGATCATGGTGCCGTTGTTGGGCAGCGGGACCCGGTCGACGAACTGAGCCGAGGCGAACGGGCTCACCCGGTCGCGCGGCGCACCCTTGGGGGTGCCGGTGGTGCCACTGGTCAGGATGACCATGCCGCCCGGCTTGGCGGGGGCGGGCAGCGGTTCGGTGGAGCGACCCGCGATCAGAGCTTCGATAGTGGGGATCGACGGATCGGCGTTGTCCTTCTCGTCGACCCAGGTGAGCACTCGGGGGATCTCGGCGGGGATGGCGCTCATCAGGTCGAGGAATTCGCTGTCGTGCAGTACCGCTTTGACGTTCTCGCGCTCGGAGACGTCGGCGAACTGCGGTTTCGCGAAGCCGGTGTTCATCAGGACCGTGCGGACACCGAGCTTGCCCGTGGCGAGCAGGCTCAGTACCATGCCGCGATGGTCGCGTGCCAACAATGCGACCACGTCGCCGGGCTCGATACCCTGCGACTCCAGGCCGCGCGCCAGTGCGCTCGACTGCTCGTTCAGCTGACCGAAGGTCATCTCGCCACGTTCGTCGACGATGGCGGCTGCGCTCGGTCGGGTCTGGGCCGCGTGCATCACGACACCGGCGAACGGGCCGAACTTGAGCACGTTGAACGCTGATCGCGCTGCGTGATCGGGCCGGAGCGGATTGAACAGGTGCCGCTTGACCATGACATTCACGCCCTGGGCGAAATCGCCCGCCTTTCGGACGGAGCCATTCAACGCGGGCAGGGATAGAGACATTCGACAACGCCTTCCGCGGTCCGCCCCACCGGGACCGGGGGTGGTGTGGACCGCAACTTCGAGATCCAGTGCTGCCGCTAACAATAGCAAGCGACTGTGACTCGGTGTGTCATGTATCTCAATCCGAGGATTGGGCCAGCTCATACAGCCTTCCGGGGCAGTGCTGATCAGGTTGCGGCGCAGCAGCCTTCCCAGCACTGACACGTCGGCGCGATCGCGCCCGCCCGAATGCTCAGGTCTGTACCTCGTACTCGACGAGCACGCGGCGCAGCAGCTTGCCGGTGGGGTTGCGGGGCAGATCGTCGAGGAACACCACTTCGCGCGGCACTTTGTACCTGGCGAGATTGTTCTTCACGTAGGTCTTGATTTCCTCGCCGTCCGGAGTTCGACCGGGTTCCGGAACGACGAAGGCACGCAACCGCTTACCGAACTCGACATCGTCGACGCCGACGACCGCGGCATCGAAGACATCGGGACGCTCCAGCAGCAGGTTCTCGACCTCCTGCGGGAAGACGTTCTCGCCGCCGGAGACGATCATGTCGTCATCACGGCCGTCGACCATCAGCAGCCCGTGCTCGTCGAAATGGCCGACATCGCCACTGGACATATAGCCATCGATGATCTGCTTGTGACGACCATCGGTGTAACCCTCGAAAGGCGCACCGCTGCGGATGAAGATGCGGGCGGTCTTGTTGATCCCGGTGACCTGCTTGTCGTTGTCGTCGTAGAGCCGCACCTCGCAGGTGATCGGCGCCCGGCCGACCGTGCCGGGCGCGAGCGCCAGATCCTCCGGGTTGGCGACGGTGGCGACCGCGCATTCGGTCGAGCCGTACAGGTTGTAGAGGACGGGCCCGAATACCTGCGTGGCCTTGACGCACAGCTCCGGCGAGAGCGCCGAGCCTGCCAACAGGATGCACTTCAGCGAGGACGTGTCGTATTCGGCGCGGATCTCGGGGGGCAGCTCGGTCATCCGGTGCAGCATGGTCGGCACCGCCACCAGCATTTCGGCCTTGTGGTCGGCGATCATCTTCAGCGTCGCTTCGGCGTCGAACCGGCGCCGCACCACCACCTTGTTGGTCATCGCCGAGGCGACCAGGTAGGTGCCGAGGCCGGTGCTGTGGAAAATCGGCGACACGATGACCTGGGTTCCCCTGACCGGGAACGGGATTCGATCGACCATCTGGGCGGTGGCCAGCGGGGTCACCTTGCTGCGTGGTGCACCCTTCGGCAGGCCGGTGGTGCCGCTGGTGAGGATGACGAAGCCGCCGGGCTTGCTCGGCGCGGGCAGCGGTTCGGTCGAGTTGGCTGCGATGAGATCGTCGAGCGTCTGCGCGCCGTCCGGCAGCGTGGTGCCTTCATCGACCCAGGTGAGGTAGCGCGGCAGGTCGGTGGGCAGCGCGTCGAGCAGGCCGAGGAACTCACTGTCGTGCAGCACCGCCTTGACCTTCTCGCGTTCACAGACCTCGGCGAACTGCGGCTTGGCGAAACCGGTGTTCATCAGCGCGACCCGAACGCCGAGCTTGCCCGCGGCGGCCATGGCAAGGATCAGGCCGCGATGGTCGCGAGCGAGGACGCCGATCACCGAGCCCTCGATCAGGCCGGCGGGCTGCAGCCCGCGCGCGATGGCGGTCGACTGCTCGTCGAGTTCGCGGTAGCTCAGCTCGCCGCGCTCGTCCACCAGCCCGGGCGCATTCGGTGCGATGCGCGCAGAGTGCCGTATCAATGTCGCCTGTGGGCCGTATATCTGGGACTCTTTCATTGTCCGCAGTGCCTCGCCCGGCCTGCGCGGATCGCTGACTCCGCGGGCCCGCAGCACTCCCATCGCCTTGATTGTTTCCAAGGCATGCGCCAACTTCATCCGTCGAACACCTCCACCAACAAACTCGCGTCGGTTCTCGACCTAGCGATATCGAACGGGCGTATATGCCAGCCCACCGTATCAGCGGTAGTGGGATGGATCACACAATGTCGATAAACCGACATCCGATGGTCCAACTATGGCGTGAGCCACCGTTCACAACACGCCGTCGCACGGCGGGCCGTTAAGGTTCGAGGCATGCGTATCGCGGCCGTCACGGCCATCGTTCTGCTATCGGCCGGTTGTGCTGCGGAAACGAATCATCGGTCGGCTGCCGCCCCGAGCTCCGCCGGCGTCGCGTCGGTCGGGCCGTCGGCATCGTCGACACGGTCGGCTCCGACCAGCGGCGCGTCGGTGGCGGATCTGGAGTCGTGGACCCGGGCGGGTAGTGCGGCCGATCCGGTGGGGTACCGCACCGCACGCCTGGGCAGTGGCGCGGTGACCGACCTGAAGAGCGACCGCGCCTTCACCAGTCCCTCGGGAAAGATCAGCTGTATCACCGATTATGAGCACGGTGATCGGGGCGTCGTATGCCTCGTCGAGTTGAAGAATCCGCCCGCCGAACCCCACGACGGCATCGGCAACTGGAAGGGTGGCTGGATCCGCTACACCGGCGGCAAGCTGACCGTCGGCGCATTCCGGGGCGATCCGGGTCCGTTCGTGCAGGGGCGCGGTCCCGAATTACCCTACGGCAGTGCGCTGTCCATTCGCGACTTCACCTGTCGCATGGACGCCAGCGGCCTCACCTGTGTGAACCCAGAGGCGGGCTCGGGCGTGCAGATGAGCGATGCAGGCGTCATCCCGTTCGGGTGTCTGAAGCAGCAGGTGGTGACCCCGAACGACAACGCGGGCGTGCTGTTCGGCTGTTAGCGGCGGCCGGCGCCGACTCGTGTGTGGTCGGATCCGCATCGGCAACCCGAAGCGCAGTCCGGGCGCGGTCCGATGTCCGGCAGCAGAAAGCGTGGTGTTGCCGGCCGCGACTTCTCTTATCCCGTAAGTGATTTGATCGCGGAACGCGTCAGCGCCGCGCGCTGGCCAGCGCGACCAGCAGCGGTACGACCCGGCCCTCCGGCACTTCGAAACTCCCACGGCCGGCGGTGTGTAGCCAGCCGACGGCGGCCAACTGCCGCAGATGGTGATACACCTGACCAGAGGTTCCGACCCCTTCGAGCCCGACGAGTTCGGCCGCGGTCCTGCGGCCACCCATCACCTCACGCAGCAGCCGCAGTCGTACCGGACTGCCGAGGGCGGCCAGACATTCGGCTGCCTCGGACCAGTCGTCCTCGATGATCTCACCGGTGGTAAACCGTGCCTGCCACCCGTAATGCTCATCGGTAGGTAGCCGCACCGACCCGGCGAACAACACCCCGCCGTTGGGCTCGTCGGCGTCGGAGAAATCCTCCTGCAGCCGTTGCACCGCCCACTTATCCGACGATGCGTCCGCGCCCCGGCTGCCGCCTGCCTCCAACGCGCTGAGCCGTCGCTCCAGCTCCGCAACCCGTTCCTCTAGACCCACGCCCCAAAATTACGGAACTACGTAATGCCGGACAAGAGGACACCTCTGCGCCCTGGCCGTGTGTTTCGGCAGGTTGTAACAGGCGAGAGCCGATACGAGTCCAGGACGGACTCGCATCGGCTCTCGAGTGTGGGTTGGGACGCTCAGTTGTAGACGGCGCCGAAGGATGGCGTGGAGATAGTGCCGAGCTGGTACTGGTATCCGTCGGGGTTCGCCTCGCTGACCGGGACCGGCCAGCGGTGCCACAGGGTTCCGTACACCGCGGCCACGATCATGCCGCCGCCGGTGTTGATGGCTCGGGTGCGAATGGTGGTGTCCACGGGGGCATTGTTGTGCTCGGTGAGCAACTCGGTGCCGCTACGGCCATTGGACAGGTTGACCCAGGTCGCCTGGAGCCTGGCTCCGCTCTGGTCCGGCGCGATCATGCCTGGGCCGCCGAAGAATCCGAGCCGGAATCCGTCGATGCCGAGCGCGAGGCCGGTGCCGTATGCGCCGGGGCCGCCACCACGGCCGATATCGGATTGCGCCGGCATCTGGAACGGCTGTGCGGGCAATGCCACCTGCTCGGCAGTGGTGACCTGGCCGCCGGAGGCCATCAGCCGATCCACGGCCTGCTCGGCCGCCGGATCGCCCGCGGCCGCGGAACGCAGTTTCTGAACCGCCGTATTCCAGTCGACCTGCACCGGATCGGCGGCGGCCTGCCCTGCGAATACGACAGCGACTGCGGTCGTTGCCGCGAGTGCGGCGGTGAAGCGACGTATCAAACCCAACTTTTGCATAACCAGTCTCCTTGAGGGGTCTTGGTACAGCTCGGTGGAAATTCGTCCGCTGAATTCTTCGGACTCAACACGCAGCGTTACGTTAGTCAAACCCGTGCGTGTGCAGCAACGTAACGGATTGCGCTGTCGAACGGCCGCACCGGGTGGGCATGTCCCTCGGAAAATCCGGAAGAATTCGGCTGTCGCGGGAGTGGGGATCGTCGAAAGCTGAGGTCTTTCGTCCGCGCATGCATTGGCGCGGTAGTACGGGAGTTCCATGGCTACAGGCGATTTCAGCTACGTCAATGCGTCAGGTGACGACTTCACCCTCTGCGATCCGCCGAGTGGCGAAAGGTTCATGCTTGTCGGTGGGGCATGCACGTGCTCACTCAAACGAACGCCAGCGCGACGCTGGGCAGTGCAGCCGGCCGCGCGGGCTCCCAGCTGGTGGTATACCCGGGCGCATCCGGAAGTTTCGGCGGTGCCGTCGTCCCAGATCTGGTGATCTTCGACTAGCGCGACACCCGGCGCTCGCCACCGTGCGTTGGCGCACAATAGAAACCGGTGCGAGTCATTGTCGACCCGCACCGGTTTCGGTTGCGGCACTTACTACTTCAGCTCGGCGCTGGTTTGCCGAGGACCCGGTGCGCCACGATGAGCTGCTGGATCTGCTCGGGTGTCTTCGAAGATGTCGAGGATCTTGCAGCAGGTTTCAGGCCGCAATGCCCCGACGGTTCAGGCGCAGACGCGGTTGAGTTCGTTCGTGGCGGGGTCCAGGTCGGTGATGTTGTCATCGACCAAGGCGTTGGCATAGCCGGTGATAGCAGCCTTTTCTTCGCCAACGGCCAGGGCGGCCAGGCCCGACAGCCTGTCGGACAAAGCTTGCTGGGTGGCATCGTCCAGGGTGTCGCCGCTGATGGCAATCGCGGCGTTGATCAGCTCGATGGCTTTGGCGCAGCTGGGGGACTTCGCATGTGCGGGCGCGGCGGGCAGGACCTGTAGGGCGGCGGCCGCCGTCGCGGTCAGCAGAACAGCGGAGAAGAGCTTGATCATGACGTCCTCGAGTAGCTTCCAACAGAAGGTCCGCGACTCACCTGAGCGGACCTCTCGATCTCACACCGTACCTGGTCACCGTTCGATACAGGCAACGAGGTTCTCGGACGAATCCGCGTTCTGGCCGCCGATAAGACCCGCATACCAACCACTTCGGCGGTCACAAGGTGTGCGGTCGGCAGCTGACTTTTAATCAGCGGGTTCGGGGTTCGAGTCCCCGAATTCTGACCGCCTCTAACCTCTGTTTCGACCGTGCCGAGTGCTGCCGAAGGTTCGTGCGGGGATCGGAAGTGGAATCCGGTGCCGCGCTTGCGGAGGTCGGAGATGATCCGAGGCTGTCACGCCGAGAGCGCAGCGTCACAGGTGGCGCTCGGTGGTGTGTCGGCTGCCGGGTTGAGAGTTCGGAGAAGTTTCAAGGAACACCGGGATTGCCCCGATGAACACCAGCGCAGCGACCAACATGTGTACGCCAACAAGGATATTCGGCAACTCGGTCACCGACTGGGCGATTCCCGCTCCCATCTGTGCTGTCAGACGATGAGCTCCTGGATCTGCTGGGTGCCTTCGAAGATATCCAGGACCTTCCAGGCGAATTGCGTTGTCCTGGTGAAAGATTGCGAAAATGCGCGTTGAGCTGTGCGAAGGGTTCTTTGTAGTTCTCGCCCGTTCCGGCCGCTGCTGGGCCTCGCACGGCCTCGGCGGAATTCGGCAACAACTGTCGATACGCATGGGTCGAGGCGTTGCAGGGCCATCCGAACGCACGGTAATGGCGCATTCTGCGCGTTCTCACTAGTAGTAGCCGATTATCACAAGTTCATGAATGAACGGGCTCTTAAATCCCCCGTTTGCGCGCTTTCATGTCGTAACTTGATGAATCGTGAAGCATCTGTTGACTGCGGCCATGATGGTCCTGGGTCTTTCGATCACAATGGGGCAGATACCTGTCCGGGCGGAGGCGGATCCGCCGGAATCTTCGGTGTCGGTTGACCCGTCCGTTGGTGTACAGGAGGGTCCGAACCCGCTGCAGCAGTGGATCGATTCCCATCTTCCCGCGCCGATGAAGATGCTACCGCGAGCGTCGCGGCCCCTTGCGGCGCCGAGTGATCTGCCGCAGGAACTGATCGCGCTTTGGGATGCTGTGCAGTCCGCGCCGACCGGTGACCCACTGTTCGACACCTGGCCGGCGGATCTCGCCCGTTATGCGCCCGGCGACATTCTGGAATGGCGGGATGTGACGGCGTCGGCCACGCCGACGATGCTTCTCCTGAACCTCACCGCCATTTCCCACGCCACTCTCCTGAAATTCCGCACCACCAACTCCGCCGGTGAGCCCTCCATCGGCACCGCGACGCTGGTCCTTCCCCCCAAGGCGTGGACCGGGCCCGGCAACCAGCCCGTCTTGGTGAACGCGCAAGCCATCAACGCGCTCAACAAGCGCTGCACCCCCGGTTACGTGCTCTCCCACGGCATGGAAGTCCCGACCGGCAACGATTTCACACCGTCGCCGACCGCCTGGGCGATCGAGCACGGCTACGCGCTGATTATCCCCGACCACGAGGGCCCCCTGATGGCCTACTCGGAGCCGGCCGTGGCCGGATACAACCTGCTCGACTCCATCCGCGCGGTCCGCAATTTCGCCCCGGATCAGTTCGGCGAGAGCCGTTTCGCCTCGACCGGTTACTCCGGCGGTGCCGTCGCTTCCCATGCCGCGGCCATGCTGGTACAGGAATACGCACCGGAACTGCTCCCGTATTTCGCCGGCGCGAGTTTCGGCGGATTGGTCACCGACTATCGCCGGTTCGCCCACGCCTTCGATGGTTCCTACATCTCCGCGTTCCTGCTCACCACCGTGCTCGCGCTCGGCAGGGAGCACCCAGAAATCCTCGGCCTCATGAACCATGCGGCGCAATGGGTGGCGACGTCCCCCATCAAAGATATCTGCAGCGGTAGTTTCGGTGCACTCGGGATAATGCCCATCCCGATCGACACGATGGCCACAATCGATAAGGCGCTCGACAGCGAATCGGCCGAGGCTATCTTCCAACATCTGAGTATGAACGGCCGGAAATCGGGAGTGCCGCTGTTCATTTACCACGGTATCAACGATCCTTGGATTCCCGTGCCGGAGGCCGAGCAGTTGTGGCGCGAGCAATGTGCTCTGGGGGTGGCGGCGACGAAGAATATCGTCGGCGGTGAACATCTGGCAGCCTATGTCAGCTCCTATGGCGCGACCATGGATTGGCTTGATCAACGATTGCGCGGTGTGCCCGCGACCGGAACATGTGCCGCGACACCCGGCGGACGGTGATCTGCCGTCCATCGCGGCGTGGTCCACCGGTCGCGGCGCAGAGACCTGCGCCTCGTAACCGATCTCGGATCCCGTCGACCGACGTCACAGTTCGCCGGTGACCGACGTCGCCAGACAGAAAACCGGTGCCTGCCCCACAGTGGACCGACACCGGTTTTCTGCTGTGCGACTTGCTATTTCAGCTCGGCGCTGGTCTTGCCGAGGACCCGGCGCGCCACGATGAGCTGCTGGATCTGCTGGGTGCCTTCGAAGATATCCAGGATCTTCGAGTCGCGGCCCCACTTTTCGAGCAGGGTGCGCTGGGAGTAGCCGATGGCGCCTGCGAGTTCGACGGCCTTCAAGGTCACGTCGGTGCCGGTACGGCCCGCTTTGGCCTTGGACATGGAGGCTTCCAGGGAGTTCGGCTTCTTGTTGTCGGCCATCCACGCGGCGCGCAGCGACAACAGGTAGGCGGACTCATAATCGGCTTCCATGCGCAGGAATTCGGCGGCTGCGGCGTGCTGATTGTTGGCCGGGGTGTCGTAGGAGATCTCGACACCGGCATCGGTCAGGATCGCGCGCAGCTCCTCGAGGGCGGCGCGGGCGACACCGACGGCCATGGCGGCAACGAGCGGGCGGGTGTTGTCGAAGGTCTGCATGACCCCGGCAAAGCCCTTCTCCACGTTGACTTCCGGGCTGCCGAGGATGTTGTCCTTCGGAATCCGGCAGTCCTGTAGCAGGAGCACGGCGGTGTCGGACGCCTTGATGCCGAGCTTGTGCTCGAGCCTGGCCACCGAAAGGCCGGGGGCCTCACGCGGCACGACGAACGACTTGATCGCGGCGCGGCCGAGGCTACGGTCGACCGACGCCCACACCACGATGTGGGTGGAGCGCTGGCCCGCGGTCACGAAAATCTTCTCGCCGTTGAGAACCCACTCGTCGCCGTCGAGAACGGCGGTGGTGGTGACGGCGGCCGAGTCCGAGCCGAAAGACGGCTCGGTAATGGCCATCGAGGCCCACACTTTGCCGAAACGCTTCAGCTGCTCGTCGGTGGCGACGGCCGCGATGGCTGCGTTTCCCAGACCCTGGTAAGGGATCGAGAGCATGAGGCCGACGTCGCCCCAGGAGGTCTCCAGGGCGTTCAGCAGTGCGGACATATTGCCGCCGTTGCTGTTTCCGAGCAACTCGGTGGCGTGGCTGTCGGACTCGCTGTCATGCGAACGGCCACCGGCCGCGCCGCCGATCTTCTGGGTGCCGGAGTCGGCAAGGCCCTCGACCATGGCGGCCATGGCGTCCAGCTCGACCGGGTAGTCGTGTTCGCCGAGGTCGTACTTGCGCGAGATCGGACGGAAGATTTCCGAGGCGACCTGGTGGGCCTGGTTGGCGCTGGCCCGCAGCTTCTTGGGGAGTTCGAGATTGATCATGGAATGTCTCCTGGAAGGTAAGGAACCAGCCGGTTTAGATGAGCACGACACCTTCGGCGACGCCGATGGCCCGCAGATCGCGGTACCAGCGCTCGACCGGGTGTTCCTTCGTGAAGCCGTGGCCACCGAGCAGCTGCACGCCATCGAGACCGATCTGCATGCCCTTGTCGGTGGCCAGCTTTCTCGCCAGCGCCGCTTCGCGCGCGAACGACAGGCCCTGCTCCGCGCGTGACGCACCCCGCAGGGTCACGAGCCGAAGGCCGTCGAGTTCGATGGCGATGTTGGCGACCATGAAGGCGACCGCCTGGCGGTGGCTGATCGGCTCGCCGAACGCCTCACGCTCGTTCACGTACGGAATCACGTAGTCCAGCACCGCCTGGCCGGTGCCGATGGCCAGCGAGGCCCAGCCGAGGCGGGCGAGACGTACTGCGTCCGCGTACTCTTCGGCGCGCTGAACGGCATCGCTGTCGCCGAGGATGGCGTCGGTGCCGACCGCGACATTGTCGAGGATCAGGCGGCCGAGGCCCGCGGCACGCAGACCCATGCTCGGGTCGGCCTCGACGACCAGGCCCTGGGTGTCGGACGGCACGATGAACAGGGCGGGCCGACCGTCCAGCTCAGCGGCGACGAGGAACAGCTCGGCATCCGCGGCGGCGGGCACCAGGCTCTTCACACCGTTGAGGCGGTAGCCGCTGGGGGAGCGAGTCGCCTTGGTCTGCAATGCGAACGGATCGAACAGGGCCCGCGGCTCGCTGATCACGACGGCGGCCTGCGGAACGTTCTCGCCGGTGAAGGCGGGCAGGTAGGTCTGCTGCTGAGCGTCGGTGCCCCACTGGGAGAGGGCAACCGCGACACCGCTCGGCGCGAGGATCGGCAGGGCGAGGCCCATGTCACCGTGCGCGAGAGCCTCGGCGACCAGCGAGTTGGTGACCGCGCCACGCTCGGCGGCCGCGCCCTCGAGCTCCTCGGGCACGTTGATGAGGGTGATGCCGAGTTCGGCGGCCCGCTCGAGCAGGTCGCGCGGGGCCTTCGCGGCGCCGTCGGCTTCGTAGGCGGCCGGGCGCAGGATCTCGGCGGCGAATTCCTTCACCGTCTCGACGATCATCTGCTGCTCGTCGCTGGGGGTGAGGTCGAAGAAATCCTTGTTCTTCGACTCGTTGTCCGCCAGCCGCTTCGGTGTGCCGTTGCCCGCGACCTTGGCGAACGCGCGGGTGGCCGCGCCGAGGGTGCGGAAGCCGGTCTTGGTGCCTTCATAGGTGACTCGCTCGATCGGCTTGCGCAGGTTGTACTTCTCGGCGAGCTCCGACCCGGTGAAGGTCGTCATGATCCGCATGGCCGTGCCCATCCAGTCCCGCTTGGGATGGTTCAGGCCAACAGCGGACGTGTCTGGACGTCGCGTCGTTGCGCTGTCTCGAGTGCTCATCATCACCTGTTTTCTCGGGTGGGTGGGGTGAGGTCTTATCCCAGCTATCTTACTCCAGAGTAAGGCTATCTTACTCCAGAGTAAGAACCCCGTCGAGGTGCAGCTTACGCCGCCGATCTGTGTCAGGCTGGACGAGTGCCCATCGTCGCGGTGCGACAGGTGCCCGCTGTCGCGATGCGGCAGCTGACCATCGTCGCGGGACTGTTCGCTGCTCTACTCATCGCGTTCGCCGCGCGCTACGGGTATCACCGCGACGAGCTCTACTTTCTGGCCGTGGGCAGGCGCCTCGATTGGGGATACCCGGATCAGCCGCCGCTGACGCCGCTGCTCGCTCGCACGATGTCGGCAATCGATCCCGATTCGTTACTGCTGCTGCGCCTTCCGTCGATCGTGGTCGCCACGTTCATCGTGGTCTGCGCGGGTCTGATGGCACGCGAATTCCGCGGCGGGCGCGGTGCGCAGGCCCTCGCGTCGGCGTCGGTGGCCGCCGCGGCGCTGGTGATGGGTGTCGGGCACCTGCTCACCACTACGTCGCTCGATATGGCCGTGTGGTCGTCGATATGCCTGCTGGTGCTGAAACTGCTGCGTGATCCCGCGGGCGACGGGGTGACCGACAGCGCGGCCGACCGGGTCGGCAACGCTCGAGGGCGGCGCGGTGCCGACCCGAGATGGTGGCTCCTGATCGGGCTCGTAATCGGGGTCGGGCTCCAGAACAAACTGCTGGTGATCTTCCCCGTCGGTGCGCTCGTGCTGGCGCTGGTTCTGGTCGGACCACGAAAGATCTTCGCTACCAAGTTCTTTCCTGTGGCGGTCGGTATCGCCGCGCTGATCTGGCTGCCCTACCTGTGGTGGCAGGCCGAGAACGGCTGGCCGCAATGGGAAATGGGCCGGGCGATCGCCGGCGGCTCCTCGGGCACCTCGGATTCGCCCGCGGCGTTCGTGCTGCTGCAATTCGGTCTGATGGGGCCATTGTTGGTGCCGCTGTGGATATTCGGGCTGTGGCGGCTGTGGCGTGCGGTCCGCTACCGAGCTTTCGCGGTCGGGTACGCGCTGATGTTCGTTGTGTTCGTGGCCACCGGCGGCAAGGCCTACTACATGGGCGGGATGTATCCGATTCTGCTTGCTGCCGCCGCGGTGCCGGTCGCGGCATGGCTGGGCCTTCGACGAATGCGTTGGGCGGCAGTGGGTTCGGCACTCGCGGTGAATGCTCTCGTCTCGGCAGTATTGTTCCTGCCGGTGTTGCCGATTTCGGCGCTGCCGAACTCGCCGGTGCTCGCAGTCAACTACGACGCGGGCGAGACCATCGGCTGGCCGGAATTCGTGCACCAGGTCGCCGACGCGCGCGCCGGACTCGGAGCCGATGTCGCTGTGCTCACCGCCGACTCCGGTGCGGCGGGCGCCATCGAGCGTTTCGGCGGGCAATACGGACTGCCGACACCGCACAGCGGGCACAACGCCTACTGGTGGTGGGGCCCGCCGGGTGCTGCCGCTGCTGTGGTGATCGCCGTCGGCATCGAACGTGATCAGTTGGTTCGCTACTTTCGCGACATCGAACCGGCGGGTCGAATCGACAATGGCTTCGACATCGACAACGACGAGCAGGGCCGACCGATCTTCCGTTGCCGCGAGCCGCGCGCGGCCTGGCCGGAGCTATGGCCGCAGCTGAAGCATCTCGGCTGACCCCGGCTCGTCAATGATCCTGAAAAACACCGAAGGAGAGCACGTGCCCGAAGCTGCCCCCATGGTCGTGGCGACTCCCGCTGACGCATCCGACATCGCGCACCTACGCGATCGCCTCGCCGAATGGATGGTCGGCAACGGTATCGCGCAATGGTTGCCCGGCGAGTACCCCGCCGCGGTGGTGGCCGAAGAGGCGACCCGGGGTGAATGGTTCGTGTGGCGCGATACCCCGACCGAATTGGCCGCCGCGGTCCGGATCGTCTGGCGGGATCCGGACTTCTGGGGCGCGGACGACGCCGACGCCGGATACATCCACGGGCTCATGGTCGCCCCGGAGTATCGCGGTCGCGATCTCGGCTCCCGCATCATCCGATTCTGCGCCGAATACACCCTGGCCCAGGGTGTTACGGTGCAACGACTCGATGCCGCCGCGGACAACCCGGTGCTGCGCGAGTATTACGCCGCACAGGGTTTCCGCGAGGTGCGGGAAACACAGCTGCCGCCACAGTTCCACGGCACCGCCCGTGTGGTCCTCATGCAGAAGCGGCTCACGCCGAACTGAGCCGAGAATCAGTCGGCGCCGAGGCGGGCAAGCACCTCATCGTGCAGCAGACCGTTGGTGGCGATGGCGTCGCCGCCGTGCGGGCCGGGCGCGCCGTGCAGTGAGGTGAAGCGGCCGCCCGCCTCGCGCACCAGGATGTCGAGGGCGGCGAGATCCCACAGCGAGACCTCGGGCTCGGTGGCGATGTCCACCGCGCCCTCGGCGAGCAGGCAGTAGGTGAGGAAGTCGCCGTAGCCGCGGACGCGCCAGACGTCGTCGGTGAGGGCAAGGAAGTGCTCGCGTAGACCGCGTTCGCGCCAACCCGACAGACTGGAGAACGCCAGGCTCGCCGAGCTCAGCTCGGCCACCGCGGACACCGAAATCGCCTTCGGCGCTTGCTGATCGAAGGTGGACCAGGCGCCGGCCCCCGCCGCTGCCCACCACCTGCGGGTCAGCGCAGGAGCGCTCACCACGCCGACAACGGGCACCCCGTCTTCGAGCAATGCGATCAGCGTCGCCCAGATCGGCACCCGGCGCACGAAATTCTTGGTGCCGTCGATGGGGTCGATCACCCACTGCCGTCCAGTGAACTCCGCGTCCCCGCCGAATTCCTCGCCGAGCACCGAATCGCCGGGGCGCTCCTGCCCGAGCACCTGCCGGATCGCCTTCTCTACCGCCAGATCGGCGTCGGAGACCGGCGTCAGATCGGGTTTCGAATCAACCTTCAGATCCAGCGCACCGAAGCGCGCCCGAGTAATCGCGTCGGCCTCATCGGCCAGCCGCAGGGCAAGTTCGAGATCGGAAGAATCCACCCCCGAACCCTAGCCACCCGCCGATCGGCTCGGTGAGTGGCACGTGCGGCAAACGTCGAGTCGGTCCCACCGCGATGTGCCACTCGCATTCGAGGTCGGCGGTTACGCGGCGACGGTGGCGGCGCGTGCGGCGGTGAGGGCGGTCGCCCACCAGTGGAGTTGGTCGAGCATGGCTTGGGCGGCTGCCGCAGGTTCTTCGGGGGCGAGGAGGCGGCCTTCGGCGTCGAAGAGGAGGTAGTAGCGGGGGAAAGAGACGTAGTTGCGGACGGTGTGGGCGTTGAGTTCGTTGAACACCTGGCGGAGGCCTTCGATGGCGAGCAGGCCGCCGCTGGCGCCGCTGTAGCCGACGAAGCCGATCGTCTTGCTGTCCCACTGGGTGAAGTGCCAGTCGATGGCGGCCTTGATCGAGGCGGGGAAGCTGCGGTTGTAGTCGGGGGTGACGATGACGAAGGCATCGGCTGCGGTCAGTCGTCGGGTGAGGTCGGTCATACCGGCCGGGCGCGGTGGGTTCGGGTCGAGCGCGGGGGAGACCGCGGGCAGCGCCAGCGGCAGTTCGAAATCCGCCAGGTCGATCACGTCGACCTCGAATCCGCCGTGCCGCTCGGCATGTTCGGTGAACCACGAGGTCACCACGGGGGCAAAGCGTCCTTCGCGCACGCTTGCGACGATTACCGCGAGCTTCAGTGTGGACATGCCGTTCTCCTTCGTAGGAACCATCGCCACGACCAGGTTCGGTCGTCGCATGTCCTAATCTGCTGCCCGCCGCGGTTGCCAGGAAGACCGCGCGGAGAGTGGTAGTGGCAGGGTCACCCTCGCGACGGCCGACGCTTGTACCGTTCGAAGGGTGAGCGACAACGAGTTGGGACTTTTCCTGCGCAGCCGGCGCGAGGCGGTCACCCCGGCCCAGGTCGGACTGCCGACCGGTGCTCGACGCCGGACCCCAGGACTGCGTCGCGCCGAGCTGGCCACCCTCGCCGGGGTGAGTGTCGAATACATCACCCGCCTCGAGCAGGGGCGCGATCGTCGTCCCTCGCCACCGGTGCTCGGCGCGCTTGCCGACGCAATGCACCTCGCGCCGAGTGAGCGCGTTCACCTGTACCGGCTGACCAAGGCCGCCGATGCCGGATTCAGTTGCATGGGCACCGCACAGCCGCCGCGTGAAGTGCGCCCCACGGTCCGTGCCGTCCTCGACCGCTTGGAGCCCGCGCCCGCGGTCGTGGTCAATCGACTGCGCGAACCGCTCGCCTGGACCGAAGGCTATGAACGTCTCATGGCGCCGACCGGGCTGCTCGACGACGAGGGCTGGGCGAATCTCGCGCTGTTCGTGTTCACTGATCGGCGCGCCCGCACCGTGTACCCGGATTGGGACCACATCGCCGACGAGGTGGTTGCCGCGCTCAAGCAGGGCCCGTTCCGCGCCGATCCGCACATTGCCGCACTGGCCGATGAACTCACTGTCGCCGCAGGCGCGGAGTTCACCCGACGGGTGGAGTCTGTGCCCGGTCTTGCCGCCGCCACGGGCATCACCCGCCTCGTGCATCCCGACGCGGGCAACCTGCGGCTGTCCTACGAGACCCTGGAACTGTCTGCCGACGACGACCAGCAATTGATCGTCTACCTGCCCGCCGACGACTCCACCGCGCACGCCCTCGATGCGCTCGCGGGCCGCCGCCCCGGCGGTCTGCGCGCGGTATCGAGCTGATTGCGCTACTCGGCGACGCTACTGGTCCCGCGCGCGATGACCGATCGCGTGAGTACGCGGTCACCACGAACCCGGGTGTGCGCCGACGGGCAGGCCCGCCGCGCCGAAGCCCTGTCGCGCTCAGTGGTGCGCTGGGTTTAGGGGCAGGCGGAGCAGCACAGTAGGCTAGGACATCGTGCATCCTGACGTCTCCGCTGATCTCGCCGAACTCGACGCCACCCTCAAGACGGTCGAGTCGGTCCTCGACATCGAGGAGCTGCGTCGCCGTATCGACGAACTGGAACATCAGGCCGCCGACCCGGACCTGTGGAACGACCAGGATCACGCGCAGCAGGTCACCAGTGAGCTGTCGCACGCGCAGAGCGAACTGCGCCGGGTCGAGGAACTGCGCCAGCGGCTGGAAGATCTGCCCGTGCTCTACGAGCTGGCCGAGGGCGAGGAAGGCGAGGCGCAGGTTTCCGCGCTGGCCGACGCCGACGCCGAACGTGCCGCGCTGCACGGTGACGTGGAGGCCATGGAGGTTCGCACGCTGCTGTCGGGCGAGTACGACAAGCGCGACGCACTGGTCAACATCCGATCGGGTGCGGGCGGCGTCGACGCCGCGGACTGGGCCGAGATGCTGATGCGCATGTACATCCGCTGGGCGGACCGGCACAAGTTCTCGGTCGAGGTGTACGACACCTCCTACGCCGAAGAAGCGGGCATCAAGAGCGCCACCTTCGCGGTGAAGTCACCGTATGCCTACGGCACCCTCTCGGTGGAGATGGGCACACACCGGCTCGTGCGCATCAGCCCGTTCGACAACCAGGGCCGGCGCCAGACCTCCTTCGCCGAGGTCGAGGTGCTGCCGGTCGTCGAAACCACCGACCACATCGAGATCCCCGACACCGAGATCAGGGTGGACGTGTACCGCTCGTCGGGTCCCGGCGGCCAGAGCGTCAACACCACCGACTCCGCAGTCCGGCTGACACACATCCCGACCGGCATCGTCGTCACCTGCCAGAACGAGAAATCCCAACTGCAGAACAAGATTTCGGCGATGCGCGTGCTGCAGGCCAAGCTGCTGGAACGCAAGCGCCAGGAGGAACGCGCCCAGATGGACGCGCTGAAGACGAACGAGGGCGCGTCCTGGGGCAACCAGATGCGCTCCTACGTGCTGCACCCGTACCAGATGGTCAAGGATCTGCGGACCAACTACGAAGTCAATAATCCGTCCGCTGTGCTCGACGGTGACATCGATGGTTTCATCGAATCCGGAATCCGCTGGCGAATGCGAGAGCAGGCAAGCTAAATGAATGTCGCGGGGATCCAGGCATTCGCCTCGTCCACCGATTTCACGACCTGGCTGCGTTCCTCGGGCCTGGAGATCGTGCTCTACCTCCTCGGCGCAGTCCTGTTCAGCCGGTTCGCGACCTTCATCAGAGATCGGATCACGCGCAAGATCGACGCCGGATTCCGCAGCAGCGATGCGCTGGTGCGGACCGAAGCGGCCAAACATCGGCACGCGCTGGCGCAGGTGGTCACCTGGGTCGTACTGACCATCGTGTATGTGCTGGTCGGCATCGAGGTGCTGCGGCGCATGGGGTTCGAGGTGACCGGACTCGTCGCGCCCGCCGCCGTGCTCGGTGCCGCACTCGGTTTCGGCGCGCAGCGCATCGTGCAGGACATTCTCGCCGGGTTCTTCCTGATCACCGAGCGTCAGTACGGGTTCGGTGACGTGGTTCGCATCGCGGTGACTGGATCCGCAGAGCAGGCCGAGGGTACGGTCGAGGATGTCACGCTGCGGATCACCACGCTGCGTAACGCGGACGGTGAAGTGATCACCGTGCCCAACGGCCAGATCGTGAAAGTGACGAATCTGTCGAAGGATTGGGCCCGCGCCGCGATCGACGTGCCGGTGGCCGCGAGCGTCGACATCACCAGGGTCAACGAGATCCTGCACGCGGTCGGTACACAGGCGTACGAAGATAGTCGACTGCGGCCGCTACTACTCGACGAGCCCAGCGTGATGGGTGTCGAAGACCTGACGGTCGACCAGATGAACATCCGAATGGTTGCCCGCACGTTGCCGGGTAAACAATTCGAAGTCGGTCGCGAACTGCGGGTGCGAGTAGCCGCGGCGTTGCGCCGGGAGGGAATCAGTGAGACCTCGTAGATCCACGGCGATCCTGATGGCAACCTGGGTCGTCACATTCGTGCTGTATGTGTTCGTCAAGCCGGATAATCCCATTCCAGCCGGATCTAATCCCACTCTGAACATCGTTCCGGCAGGAGTGCTTCCGGCAGTACCCACCCGATGAGGCCGAGGCGCGGGCAGCGTCCGCACACCGTGGACGGTCCTCGGCCATGCAGTGGTCAGCCGGTTGCTGGTTACACTGGCTCCCCGTGATCACCATGCGGAACGTCACCAAGTCATACAAGACCTCGACGCGACCCGCGCTGGACAACATCACCGTCGATGTGGACAAGGGCGAATTCGTCTTCATCATCGGACCGTCCGGTTCCGGCAAGTCGACCTTCATGCGCCTGCTCCTCAAGGAGGAGGCGCCCACCTCCGGTGAGATACAGGTCGCCGACTTCCGGGTCGACCGGTTGCCGGGGCGGCGGGTGCCGAAGTTGCGCCAGCGCATCGGCTGCGTGTTCCAGGACTTCCGGCTGCTACAGCAGAAGACCGTCCAGCAGAATGTCGCGTTCGCGTTGGAGGTGATCGGCAAGCGCCAGCAGTTCATCGACCGCACGGTCCCCGAGGTGCTCGACATGGTCGGTCTCGGCGGTAAGGCCGATCGGCTGCCCAGCGAGCTGTCGGGTGGTGAGCAGCAGCGCGTGGCGATCGCCAGGGCGTTCGTGAACCATCCGCTCGTGCTGCTCGCCGACGAGCCGACCGGCAATCTCGATCCCGACACCAGCAGCGACATCATGCTGCTGCTGGAGCGGATCAACCGCACCGGCACGACGGTGGTGATGGCCACCCACGACAACCACATCGTCGATGCGATGCGCAGGCGGGTGGTCGAGCTCGATCGCGGGCGTCTGGTGCGCGATGACGCGACCGGTGTCTACGGGGTGGGCCGGTAATGCGCTTCGGATTCCTGTTCGGCGAGGTCATCACCGGCCTGCGCCGCAATGTCACGATGACCATCGCGATGATCCTCACCACCGCGGTGTCGCTCACCATGCTGGGCGGTGGTCTGCTCGCGGTGCGGATCGCCGACAAGACCGAGAACTACTTCATGGATCGGGTCGAGATACGGTTGTATCTCACCGACGATGTCTCGGCGAGTGACCTCGAGTGCTCCCAGGCGCCCTGCCAGTCGCTGATGTCGGAACTCAAGAAGACCGGCGGCGTGGTGTCGGTCCAGTTCGTCAACAGCACGGAAGCGATGAAGGAAGCCACCGAGGTGACCTTCAAGGGCCAGCCCGAGATGATCGACATGATCCAGGACACCCGGCTGCCCGCCTCGTTGCGGGTGAAGATGACCGATGCCGATCAGTACGAGCGGATCTTCCAGACGTACCATGCGCGGCCCGGTGTGCAGCAGGTCCTCAACGACAAGGAGATCGTCGACCGGCTGGTCAGCATCTTCGACGGGCTGCGCAACGCGGCATTCGGTTTGGCTCTTGTGATGGCGCTCGCGGCGCTGATGCTGATCGCGAATATGGTGCAGATCGCTGCGTTCACCCGCCGCGAGGAGGTGGGGATCATGCGGCTGGTCGGCGCGACGCGCTGGTACACACAGCTGCCGTTCCTGCTGGAGGCGGTCGTTGCGGCGGTCATCGGCTCGGTGCTCGCGATCCTCGGCCTGCTCATCGCGCGTCCCATGGTGGTCGATCGGGCGCTCGGGCAGCTGTTCGACAGCAATGTCTTTCCGCATGTCACCGGGGACGACATCGCGGTGGTCGCGCTGACCATCGCCCCGATCGGTGTGGTCTTCGCCGCTGTCACCGCCTACGCCACGCTGCGCTACTACGTCCGCGAATAGCGTCGTGACCTCCGTGCACGCCGGGATCTGTGGGGCAGAGTCCGCCCCTTGGGTTCCGGCGTTCCGCGGTTTGGCGGAGCCGACAGCGCGGATGACGAGATTCGTTGTGCACATGTGGAGTACCGGCAGTGTCACTCGCGTTCGGGCCCGGTGTGCGGCCTTCGCCGGCGGACGGCGCTCGTAGGATGGGCCGGGTGGAATCCCCCGATACTCTCGCGACCGGTCCTCTCGAGCGACCTGCAAGCAGTCGCCACGGCATGCCGACCGATGGTGATCCCGGTTCCGAATCCGGTGCGGCGCAACAGGTTCTACGACGGGTGTTCGGTTACGACCGATTCCGCGGTGATCAGCAGGACATCGTGGAGCATGTGGTCGGCGGTGGGGATGCGCTGGTCCTGATGCCGACCGGCGGCGGCAAGTCGCTGTGCTACCAGGTGCCTGCACTGGTGCGTCCTGGTGTCGGCGTGGTGGTGTCACCGCTGATTGCCTTGATGCAGGACCAAGTCGATGCGCTCAGTGCCCTCGGTGTGCGGGCCGGGTTCCTCAACTCCACCCAGTTCCCGGACGAGCGGCGGACGGTGGAAGCTCAATTCGTCGCGGGCGAGTTGGACATGTTGTATCTGGCGCCGGAACGCCTGCGGCTGGATTCGACCGTGAATCTGCTGGACCGAGGCAAGATAGCGCTGTTCGCCATCGACGAGGCGCACTGCGTCTCGCAGTGGGGTCACGACTTCCGACCGGATTATCTCGGCCTGTCGATGCTGCACGAACGCTGGCCGGAGGTGCCGCGCATCGCGCTGACCGCGACCGCCACCGACAAGACCCGCGACGAGATCATTCAGCGCCTCGAGCTCGGCTCCGCCAGGCGATTCGTCGCCAGCTTCGACCGGCCCAATATTCAGTACCGGATCGAGCCCAAGAACCGGCCGGAGCGCCAGCTGCTGGAGTTCATCAAGGCCGAGCACGCCGGGGATGCCGGCATCGTCTACTGCCTGTCGCGCAATTCGGTGGAGAAGACCGCGGCCTTCCTCAACGAGAATGGGATCAGCGCCGTCGCCTATCACGCTGGGCTGGACGCGCGCACTCGTGCGACGAACCAGTCGAGGTTCCTGCGTGAGGACGGACTCATCGTCGTCGCCACCATCGCCTTCGGCATGGGCATCGACAAACCCGACGTGCGGTTCGTCGCGCACCTGGATCTGCCGAAATCGGTCGAGGGCTACTACCAGGAGACCGGCCGCGCGGGTCGTGACGGGCTGCCGTCGACGGCATGGATGGTGTACGGCCTCAGTGATGTTGTGCAGCAACGCAAATTGATCGACGCCTCGGAGGGCGATGCCGCCCACCGCAGGCAGCTCCAATTACATCTGGACGCGATGCTCGCACTGTGTGAAACCGTGGAATGTCGCCGTACCCAGCTGCTGGCCTACTTCGGACAACCCGGTCAGGCGTGCGGCAATTGCGATACCTGCCTGACTCCGCCGGAGTCCTGGGACGGCACGGTGGCCGCGCAGAAGGTGTTGTCCACGGTGCTGCGGTTGAAACGCGAACGCGGCCAGAGCTTCGGTGCCGGCCACATCGTCGACATCCTGATCGGCAAGAAGAATCCCAAAGTGCTGCAGCATGATCACCACGAGCTGAAGGTTTTCGGGGTCGGCACGGAACTGCGTGACGTCGAATGGCGTGGGGTGGTGCGGCAATTGCTCGCCCAAGGTTTGCTGGCTGTGCACGGCGACTACGGCGTGCTGACGCTCACCGAAGCGAGCGATGGAGTGCTGTTCGACAGCAGGCAGGTGCTGCTGCGTCGGGAGCCGGAGCGCGCCACCCCGGCCCGCGCCGCCCGGTCGGCGAAAGCGGCCAAGACCCCGCCCGCCGATCTCGCGCCGGCGGATGCCGGCCTGTTCGAGAAGCTGCGTGAATGGCGTGCGGCGACCTCGAAGGAGCAGGGCGTGCCCGCCTACGTCGTCTTCCACGACGCCACGTTGCGTGAGATCGCAGGCCGGAAGCCGAAGAGCCTGACCGAGTTGGGCACGGTTGCCGGTGTCGGCGAGAACAAGCTTGCCAAGTATGGGGAACAGGTGCTGGAGGTCTTGGCAGCAGAGTGACATTCTGCACGTCATGACCATCTACGCATGGCGCGGGTTCCGCTCCTCGGATCACCTGAAAGTGGCTGTGCTGCTGAATATTTCGGATGCCGACCGCAATCGGCGCAGGTAGTCGCGGCGCTGAGTGGCCAACCGCTCGGTAACCGACTGATTGCCGATGGTGTCTCTTCGTTCCTGCGACATCACCGAGCTCGGCGCGTCCGAGCTATCTACGAACACGATGGAGTTTCGCTTATGCCCGCTGTCTGGTCGCCCTCCACGCCTCGTCGGCTCCGTGCCGGTGCTGTCATCGGTGCCGCCGTTCTCGTCGGGGTGCTGGCCGCCTGCGGGTCCTCCGAATCCACGAGCCGAGGCAACGGCGAGCTCATCACCCCTGCTGCCACCGGCGACCCGAGTCAGCACGGCGGCGCTCGTCGGACCACGGGAGACCGCACCGACGCGCTGCGCGCCGCACTCAACGGCAATCAGGCCAAGAACGTCATCCTGTTGATCGGTGACGGCATGGGCGATTCGGAAATCACGGTGGCGCGCAACGTAGCCGAGGGCGCGGGCGGCTACTTCAAGGGCATCGACGCGCTGCCGCTCACCGGTTCCTATACGCACTATTCCCTCGACAAGGCCACTGGAAAGCCGGACTACGCCACCGATTCCGCGGCGAGCGGCAGCGCCTGGGCGACCGGGACCAAGACGTACAACGGAGCCATCGGTGTCGACCTCCACGGCGCCGCACGGGCCAATCTGCTGGAGATCGCTAAGGCCAACGGCAAGGCCACCGGAAACGTGACCACCGCCGAGCTCCAGGACGCGACACCCGCTGTGCTCGGCGCGCACGTCACCTACCGCAGGTGCTATGGCCCCGAGGAAACGGCGCTGCAATGCCCGACCAACGCGCTCGAGCAGGGCGGCCTCGGCTCGATCAGTGAACAGCTGCTCAACACCCGCGCCGACATCACACTGGGCGGTGGCGCGAAGAGCTTCGAACAGAAGGCTGCTGCCGGCCAATGGCAGGGACAGACGCTGCACGATCAAGCCAAGGCGCGCGGCTACAACCTCGTCGCCGATCGCGCCGGTTTGGAGGCGGTGTCGAAGGCCGACCAGGACACACCGCTGCTCGGTCTGTTCGCCCCGGGCAATCTGCCGATCCGCTGGGACGGCGCGAAGGCCGTGCGCGACGGGCTGAACCTGCCCGCGCAGACCTGCCACCCGAATGCGAACCGGCCCGCCACTCAGCCCGATCTGGCCGGCATGACCCGCAAGGCGATCGACTTGCTGAAGGACCGCAAGGACGGCTTCTTCCTCCAGGTGGAGGGCGCCTCGATCGACAAGCAGGACCATGCCGCGAACCCGTGCGGGCAGGTCGGCGAGACCGTCGATCTGGACGAGGCGGTGCAGGCGGCTCTCGAATTCGCCGAGAACGACGGCAATACCCTGGTGATCGTCACCGCCGACCACGCGCAGGCCAGCCAAATCGTGCCGCTCGACACCAAGTCCGCCTCGTTGACCAGCAAGGTCTTCACCAAGGACGGCGCCGAGATCGGCATCTCCTACGGCAACGGTGAAGAAGGCAGTTCCCAGGAGCACACCGGTACCCAGGTGCGAGTCGCCGCCTACGGTCCGCGCGCCGCGAATGTTGTCGGGCTCACCGACCAGACCGACATGTTCTTCACCATCTCCGACGCGCTCGGTCTGGATCGGAACAAGCAGCCGGCCATCGGCAAATGACGCCTCGCGCGACCGCGGGATCCACTACTGGAATATCGATGCACCGAGTGCTGCGGGACCGCGTGCCCATCCTCCTTCGCCATAGGTGAGGATGGGCGCCGGGACATCTGGTGTCGATCATGAGTGGAGGACAGCGCGTGACGGGTGACAGCAGGATCGGGCGACGGGGCTTTCTAGCGGGCGCGGCGACCGCTGCGGCGGGTGCGTCGCTGGTGGGTCTTTCGCCCGCCGATGCCGTGCCGGTCGAGGCGGGCGTGTCCAAATTCGCTTTTCCTGCCGAGCGCACCGTGCGTGTGCTCGTCACCGGTGATGCGGGCACCGGCACCCGCAGCCAGTGGGCCGTCGCCGACGCCATGCGCGAACACCATCGCCGCCAACCGTTTTCGCTGGCGCTCGGCCTCGGCGACAACATCTACGAGAGCGGCCCCAACAGCGGTGTCGACGTCCAGTTCGCGGACAAGTTCGAGAACCCCAATGCCGGACTGGATTTCCCGTGGCTGATGGTGCTCGGCAACCACGACACCAGCTCGATCTTCGGCGGCGACGGCGGCTGGTTGCTGCGCGGCAACAACGAGGTCGAGTATCACGCGCACTCCGCACGCTGGTGGATGCCGAGCCGGTACTACTCGGTGCGGCTACCCGAAGAGAATCCGGTGGTCGAGTTCTTCGTCCTCGACATCAATCCGCTGGCCTCCTACATCCCGCCGCTGTTCGACCCGTATTGGACGGTCGACGGTCAGTTCATGAACGAGCAGCGCGCCTGGCTGGATCGCGCCATCACCGAGTCCCCTGCGAAGTGGAAGATCGCCTGCACCCACCAGCCCTACCTCAACAACGGTCCGCGCGGCGACGCCGGCCGCTATGAGGGGCTTGCGATCGAGCCGCTGAACGGCATCCACGCCAAGCGGTTCTTCGAGGACCATGTCGTCGGCAAGTGCCACTTCATTCTGTCCGGACACGACCACTCGCTGCAGGTGCTCGAGCCGACCTCGGAATCGAAGGGCACCCGGCAGATCATCTCCGGCGCCGCCGCCAAAACCGTTGGCGCGGAGCCGAAGCTGACTCCGGGTGGCACCCATCCTGTGCTGTTCGAGAACTATCACCAGCTCGGCTACATGGTCATGGAACTCACCGCGAGCACGGCCGACCTGAGGATTGTCACCGTCGACCTCGCAAATGGTGGAGCCGACGAGGCATTCGCCCGCCGTCTCGCCTGAGTTCCCATCGCATTGCGCCACCCGGTAATTCCGGCGCAGCCTCGGTCCGGCGGCTACGGTGCTGCGTATGGCAACCGGTGATGGCCCAGCGGACGACGCGTCCGGCGGCTCCGTCGACTACCCTGCTCGCGATGCCGGGGATGCGCTGCCGTATCAACGCAGCACCCACGACCCCTCGGTCGAATCGGTGTGGCTGCGCCATCGTCCGCCACCGCTGCGCCGCCATCCTGCCCTGCCGCGCGCCTCGACGGTCCTACTCGTGGCCGCCTTCGTCGCCGTGCTGCTGGTGTACCTGATGCTGCGACCGGGCGGATAGCACGCGCCGCGGTAGCCAGCGGGTTACGACCTGGGAATAATCCCGTTGCGGCGTCACTTTAAGCTTCTCGTTATGAAGGAACAAGGGCGCAAGGTCATCGCGACCAACCGCCGGGCGCGGCACAACTACACGATCCTGGAAACCTTCGAGGCCGGGATCGCGCTGGTGGGTACCGAGGTCAAGAGCCTGCGCGAGGGCAAGGCCTCGCTGGTGGATGCCTTCGCGACCGTCGACAACGGTGAGGTGTGGCTGCGCGCGCTGCACATTCCGGAGTTCAGCCACGGCACCTGGACCAATCACTCGCCGCGCCGGGTACGCAAGCTGTTGCTGCACAAGCGCGAGATCGAGCGGCTGGTCGGCAAGTCGCGTGAGGGCAACCAGACACTGGTGCCGTTGTCGATGTACTTCTCCGACGGCAAGGTGAAGGTCGAGCTCGCGCTGGCCAAGGGCAAACAGGACTACGACAAGCGGCAAGATCTCGCCAGGCGCACAGCCGAGCGTGAGGTCACTCGCGAGCTGGGGCGGCGGGTCAAAGGCATGCGGTGACAGCTGTCCTGCTGGCGTTGGTTGCTGCTGCCGGCTACGGAGTCAGCGACTTCTTCGGCGGAGTGGCGGCACGGCGGGTAACCGCACTGCGGATAGTCGTTGTTTCCTATCCGATTTCGGGGCTGTTGGTGCTTGCCCTCGCGCCGTTGGTCGGCGGCAACCCGGACCTTGCGTCGATGGGTTGGGGCCTGGCGGCGGGAGTGGCCAGCGGCTTGGCGGTGTGGTGGTTCTACGCGGCGTTGGCACGCGGCCCGATGGCGGTGGTATCGCCGTTGACTGCGGTACTGGTTGCGGGTATTCCGGTGCTGGCCGGTCTGGTGATCGGGGAACGTCCCGGCGCGCTCGCCTTCGGCGGCATCGCGCTCGCGCTGCTGGCCGTCGTGCTGGTCAGCCGGGAAGCGCCGGATGATGTCACCGAGGAGATCACCGGCGGTCGCGAGCTGCGATTCACCCGCAGCGTTGCGCTGTTGACCGTCGGATCGGGTGCGGCCTTCGGCTTCGCGTTCTTCTTTCTCCACGAAACGCACGCGAGCGCGGGGCTATGGCCACTGGTCGCACAGCGTGTCGCGGCCACCACCGTGGTGTGGCTGACCGCGCTGGCCGCCGGGGAGTTCCAGACGTTGCGCGGCGAACCACTGCGATTGGCGGCCTACATCGGCGTCCTCGACACCATCGCCAACGCGGCGCTGCTGTATGCCTTCCATGGATCGCTGCTGTCGCTCGTCAGTGTGATCGGTTCGCTCTATCCGGCCGCGACCGTGCTATTGGCGATGGTGTTGCTCGGCGAACGGGTGGGTCGCATGCAGCAGGTCGGCATGTTGCTCGCGCTCGTCGCGGTCGGCCTCATCGCTGCGAACTGACCACCACAGGACCCACCCGGATAATGGAATGAATCAGGCATCGCCGAGTGTTAACATGACTAGCCCGACAAGGTGTCGGGACGTATGGGGCTGAACGGTTTCGACTTTGTACGTAGATTTAGGGGAAGCGTGTCGGTGCAGGCAAGAGACCACCGTAAGCGTCGTTGCAACCAATTAAGCGCCGATTCCAATCAGCGCGAGTACGCCCTCGCTGCCTAAGTAGCCAGGTCGTCTCTGTCAGTCCGGGTTCGTCCCTCGACCCGGGTACTGGCATCAGCTAGAGGGAATTACCGTTCGGCTCGGTCACGGAGTCGGACGGGACATCGAACAGTGACTGGGATCGTCATCCGAGCTTGTTCGCGAGACCCGGAGATCCGAGCAGAGACCTAGCGAACTGCACACGGAGAAGCCCTGAAGACGCGGCGGAGGACCCGGGTTCGATTCCCGGCAGCTCCACTGAACAGCGAAGCCGCAGGTCATCGACCTGCGGCTTCGCTATTGTGTGGCATTGCGCGAATACATTGCGGTGATTCAGCGTCGCTTGTTCCGAGCTATCCAGGGCCTTCAAGGCCCGACACACTCCGGGCAGGCGGGGGTAAACGCTCGCTCATGCCGAGTTGAGCGAGCCCGGTACTGCCTGCCGTTACTCCTCGGTGATCCAGTTGCCGTGGAATCCGATTGGCACTCGCCGGGGCAGGCGCACGGCGGCTACCGGCCCGGTTTCGACGGCGGTGGCGTCGAGAATCCGCAGCTGCGAGGGCACGTTCGTGTCGTCGTGGATGACGAGGGATATCAGCCAGCCCTCGTCCTCGCTGTGCGCGTCGGCCGCGGGGACGAACACCGCTTCGCCCGCGTTCCAGCCCGAACCGAGCTGGTGCACAGTGGATTTGCCGGTATCGACGTCATACTTGACGATGGTTTCGCACTCGACCGCGTAGAGGTGCCGGTTCGGGCGGCCGACGTGGTGGGCGTGGACGGTCGGGAACTCCACCGACCGATCGTCGAGCGGCTGTTCGGCGACCCGGCCGGTCGCGAGGTCGAGCGTCCAGCGGTAGAGCTGCTGACCGCGGCCGGTACCCGGCGAGGGGGTTTCTCCTGCCAAAGCGGGCCACGTGGAGTTCCATGCCGTCGCGTCGTATCGGATCGCGTCCAGGATGATGCGGCCCGAGCCGTCTTCACAGGCGTTGCCGACGTGGAAGACGTAGCAGGGTTCCACCTCGAACCAGCGCACGGGGCCGCCGTTCTTGCTCATCACACCGATGCGTGCGCCGTAGTCGTCGCTCCACTGGAAAGGCAGGCCTTTTCCCGAGAACTGAAGGGTGACAGGGAGATCCAGCCAGATTACGTGGTTCTCGGTGATCGCGAAGTCGTGCATCATGGTTGGCCCGGGCACGTCGACCGGGGTGCTGAACACCAATTCGCCCGCGGCGGAAAGCCGGTGGTAGGTGACGAACGGTGGTCGCATGTCGTAGCCGAAGAAGTGCAATTCCCCGGTGATCGGGTCTTGCTTCGGATGCGCCGTCATAGCGGTGGTCAAGGCGCCCGCGAAGTCGCACGCGCCGACGGTGTCCAGATCTGGCGTGACTTCGATCGGAAAACTGCCTTCCACCAGTGCAAGCAGCCGTCGGCCGTGGCGAATGATCGACGTGTTGGCCGTGCTGTAGGCCCGATTGAGACTGCCGTCCTCGCGCAGCGGCGAACCCCGGTCGAGCTTCAGCGTGCGCACCCACCGGTTGCGGTACCACTGTGCCCGTCCATTGCGCAGCCGCACGCCGTGCAGCATGCCGTCGCCGACGAACCAGTGGGGGCTTATTTCGCCCGGCAACGGATTCGGCCCGTTGCGGAAGTACCGTCCATCCAGCTCGGCGGGCAATGCACCGGCCACTTCCAATTCGATCGAATCGATCTCGTTATCAACCGGTGCGTAGGGACCGGCCATGTAGCTCGGAAGGGACGTTTCGCTCTTGAACTCGGGTGATTGGTGTCGTGGGTTCTCGGTTTTGCCGGATTGCTCCATCGCCTGCTCCCGAGATGCTAAGCGTTCACCAGTCGGCGAACCGCGGCAGCGATTTGCTCGGGTCGCTCTGCGGGGATGATGTGCTCGGAGACGGCGTCCTCGTATTGCCCGCCGACCTGTTCGGCGTACCTGTTCTGGTATTCGCGCATGAGGTCGAGATTGCGGGCCTGGTAGCGGGCGGCGTGGATCGCCGAGATGACGATGATGCCGGATTTCGGCGGTTCTGGTGGGTGGCGGCGGAATTCGTCGATCGCCGCCGTGACGGCCGCTATCTCGTGCCGGGTTGTGGCGAGCCCGGCGGGGGTGAAGTCCTCGGCCAGCATGGTCGCGTAGCTGTCGGCGGGGAACTTGCGCCCGTAGGAGCGGGTCAGCATCCGCATGAGCGGTGGAAAGTGGCTCAGTGCCTGCTGCACGGCGAGGATGCGGTCGGTCTTCTTGGCGGTCGGCGCCCAATTGTCGTAGTTCGGAGCGGCTTCCGGTGTCGGGTCGAGGAGGACGAGCCCAGCTGGCGACAGCGTTTCGGCGGCGCGACGGACGATCAGCCCACCCATGCTGTGGCCCACCAGGATCACCCGCCCCGGCGTGAGCGCCTGGACCAACGCCACCAGGGTGGCCGCCATGTCGTCGATGGTCTGCGGTTCGGCGGCGCTGCCACTGCGGCCGCGACCGGCCCTGTCGTAGACGACGGTATGCGCGATTTCCCCCAGTAACGGGACCACCCGATCCCAGAGCGTCCGCCCGGCGCCCCCACCGGATTCGAACACCACCCAGGTGTCCCCGGTGCCGGACTCTTCGAAGTAGATCTCGGTGCCGTTCACCATCATTCGACGCCCAGGAACATCCCGCATCGCGGTCACCCTTCCCATCCAATACCAACTTTGGGAACGGTACCATATGTGGGATAGTTGCGATATGGACCCGACCGAGTTGCTGCTCCACCCGGTGCGATTGCGCATCATCCACGCACTGTCGGGCGGCCGATTACGCACCGCAGGAGAGTTGTGCGACCGCATGCCTGATGTGCCCCGGACTAGCGTCTACCGGCAGCTCGGCCTGCTCATGGAGGGCGAAATGCTCGAGATCGCTGACGAGCGACGCGTGCGCGGCGCGGTGGAACGTTCCTACCGATTGCGACCCGACCGCCCGACCGTCTCCCCCGAGGCGAGCAGCGCGATGACCGCGCATGATCACCGCCAAGGGTTCGCGGCCGCCATGGCCGTCCTGATCGCCGAGTTCAACGCCTACCTCGATCAAGCCGACGCCGACCCCGGCGCCGACGCGGTCGGCTACCGCCAAGCCACGCTCTGGCTCAGCCCCGAGGAGCTCGACACCATGCTCACCGGCTTCCGCGACCTCGTCGCACCCCTCGCGGCGAACCAGCCCGGGCCGGGCCGCAGACCGTACTTGATCAGCCCGATCCTTTTCCCAGGCGAGAAACCGGCATCGCCGAGCTGACAGTGCTACGTTCGCCGCACCCGGCACGCCGACAGCTTCGGGACTACGGGCCCCAGGTATCGCGACGGATTGAAACTTCGATTGTTGCAAGCGATTCGCTGCTGGTCACCCACGCCGTTTGCAGATCCTGGGTCCCCGGTCCAGCTCGCAAGCTCGCTGTGCGGGCCTGCGTCAAGGCTCGGCAACAAGATCAGCGAGCTCTCAGTGCGGGAAATCGGGCAAGGAAGGACGCCCACTGGACATCCGCTCATAGCCGCATACCGAGCGAACGACCCTAGCCGACGCTTGTGGTGCGCGGTGGTCTCCGATGCGCTAGCGCAGCGCCGATCGCCGACAACTCGGTGACTTTCAGCAGTTCACGCCATGGTTTTTACCTGCCGAATGCCTACCGGCCTGATCCGAATCTCTGGTCTATCGGCCGTCGGGGTGTTCAGGTTGTGGAGCGTTGGGCCCACTGACCAATACCCTCGGTACCAGCGATTATGCTGGTATTGGTGGTATTTCGTCATGTGGTGTGGTGACGGCGTCGACACCTGCGGCGGCGATGTGCTCGGCCGGGTAGGGCCGTGTCATGATTACCCGATGAGTTCGGGGGAGGCCTTCGGGTTCGCAATCACCTGACTTTCTGCCGAAATACCATGGGGACGAAGGTGATACGCGGTATCCGTCGCCACGCAAGTTGCGGTCGTTGGGTGCCACGTCGATCGACGTCGTCCTGCGGTTCGGCTCGATCGTTGCGATGGATTGGACCGCAGCGCGGGGCTTGAAAGCCTCGCGTTGGCCGTTGACCACGTCCAGTCGCGCGGGGTCTTCCAGGTCTTCCTGCGGGCAAAGGGGTGTTCGATGCGGGCGCGGACGTGGCGATGGGAGGTGTTATGAGCCCGTTTGCACTCCGGAACGTGCGATTCAGTTTCCGGGGTTCGATCGGGGGGTAGATGGTCGCCGTGGACCCCAGGCGGGCCGCGGAAGATCCCACCCTGCAACGTGATTGGCGATGCGACCAGTTCGATACCGCCGATGAGCGAGTGGTAGCGTGGCCCGGCTACCACTCAACAGTGTTGTGATGGCGAACTGCCGCCGCACATGTCGTTCCTGCCGCCCTGCGGCATATCGCACGGGACGGTCTCTCATTCGCAGAAATGCTGAGCGACCTGAAGGAAATCTTCACTGACGTCAAGGCATTGATGGAGCCGATCGGCAAGGTGGGTGCAATCCTGGCCAGTGGTTCCAGTCTTGACAGGAACAGCCCCGGCCTGCCTGATCTTGCTACCTTTCCAAGTACTCCAGGTGCCGCTTCGGGTGTACTCGCGGTCGACGCCAGGTCTCGTCGGATGACTGTTCAGGCTGCATGACAGTGCTGGCTGTCGGCAGAGCGCTGGTTCGGGGTCCGCGCGCCTCGGCCACGGTGCGGTCCACTCTCAGCCCTTGACGACATCCTCTGATGTGCCATTATCCAATGGCCCGCTAGTCTATTTGCATGACAAATGTCGCGTTTGAAGTCGAAGTGCGCTGGTCAACGGCGTCGGAGCTGCCCGGGTGCGGGTTCCGCAGAAATTGACCTATTGAACGTGCCGTTGGATAGCGGTACATTGGATCGTATGGGCCCGGCTCCGCTCCGCGGAGGATATCGACTTCGAGCCCGCCTAGATCGTCGATTGCTATTCGTACCGAAATGAGGAAGTTCCCATGGGTCGAGAAAACCGCACTGGGCGTGCCTGGCCAGTGGTTGCCCGCATCGCGGTGGTGTCCGCGATAGCGCTCATGCCGATTACCGCCGCAGTCGCCCCGGCTGTCGCTGATTCGGCTGTCGCTGATTCGGCCGTCGCCGGTTCGGCTGTGGCCGAGTCCGAGCACGTCGACCTGGTCCACGGCCGTTATGGTCACGGTTACTGGAACCAGCCGAGCTACCCCAGTTACCCCAGCTACCCGCTGTTCCCGAGCTACCCCAGCTACCCGAGTTATCCGGGCTACCCGAGTTGGCTCGGGTACGGCGGCTGGCGCCTGCCGGGCACCGGAAGTGGGTCCGGCAGCGGCTCGTGGTGACGACGACTCTGCTCAGTCGTCGTGGTCCGGGCGGGTGGCGGACTCGGGCCAAGTGAGGTCGTTGGTGCGGGTCCAGGCCGCGGGCAGGTCGTCGAAGGTGACCACCTCGTCGGCCTGCACCAGCAGAGAATAGATCGGCACACTGGGGAAATCCGGGTTGATCCGCAAGTGGAGAATTCGCCTCCCATATCGCCCCGGAACCAGCCGGAGTCCGACGGGTTGAGCGGGATGGCCATCCTCGCAGCAGTATCAATCCGGCGCAGCGGAGGTCGAACCGTCCCCCTCGCGCGATCCAGGGGCTCCACGGTCAACACGGTCCCCGGCGTGATCGCCGCCGCATCCTGCCTACTGATCTGATCGGTGCCCTGCTGTTTCGGGGACGCGGACTCCAGGCCCAGGATCCGGATCGGCTGACCGGTGCTCTCGACCAGCAGGTCATTCCGCCCGTCGACTTGCCCCACACCAGAGCGCCCGAGACGAGCAGTTCGGCCTGGTTCGACACGTCGAACGTCTCCGTGACCAGGAACCTGCAGCGAAATCCTTTCGAGCACAGGATCACTCAGATCGCTAGCGAGCCGACCTTTTCCGACCGGGCTCCGAGGCGCATAGGGTTTCGTAGCCGACGTCGAGCCCCGTTCGTGGCTACGGCATGGAGCCTCTCGCACTATGCCCAGCGGCGAGATGAGCTGTGGGAGAGGGTTATTCTGCTGCGACGTGGAGACACGGAGCTGAGTCTTTCATCAATAATCTGGCGATCCTGCGGCGTTTGGACCAGGGCGTGACATCAACGAGAAATTTGGATCAGGGCATGGCATCAACGATGAATCAGACGGCAGCTCAGACCGTTCTTGTGACCGCGGGCACCGGCAAGGTGGGTCGCCGGGTGGCGGATCGCTTGGCGGCCAAGGGTTTCCCAGTCCGTAGCGGTTCCCGTTCGGCGGAGGTCGCTTTCGAGTGGGAGGACCGCAGCACCTGGGCGGCGGTGCTCGAGGATGTGGGGGCGGTGTTCCTCATGTATACCCCCGGACATCGGGACTCCCGCGCCGGCGACACCATTCGGGCGTTCAGTGAACTGGCTGTGGCGAACGGTGTCGGTCGGCTGGTGTTGCTGTCGGCTCGCGGTGAGGATCAGGCTGCTGCTGCGGAGCAGGCGGTGCGCGACAGCGGTGCGGAATGGACTGTGCTGCAGGCGGCGTGGTTCAACCAGAATTTCGACGAGGGTGTGTTCACGGATGCGGTGTTCGCCGGTGGGGTCGCGCTCCCTGCTGGTCAGGTGTGGGAGCCTTTCATTGATTCCGGTGACCTCGCGGATATCGTGGCCGCCGCGTTGACCGAGGACGGGCACGCGGGCAGGAACTATGAATTGACCGGTCCCCGGTTGCTGACTTTCGGTGACACGGCCGAGGCGATTGCGAAGGAGACCAACCGGGATGTCGCCTATGTTCCTGTCACGGGTGGGCAGTTCGGTGCGGTGCTGACCTCGGATTTCGATATGCCGGATGAGGAGGTGGCCGTGATGATCGACATCTTCGCCACGCTTCTGGATAGCCCTAACGCAAAGGTGACCGACCCCGTCCGTCGTCTGCTGCGTCGTGACCCGGTCGACTTCGCCGATTTCGTGTGCGAGGCGGTTGCGTCGGGTGTCTGGAAACAGGACTGACCAACGGCTGCGAGTGCGTCCGGTCGTGCGGGTGCCCACCGCACGGACCACGATTTCAGAGCCTTCGATAGCACCGCGCGGTTCGTAAGCTGATGCATCAGTCCCGCTCGAAAGGCCCGGTCCACACGGACCGGGCCTTTTTCCGCGTTGAAGATCGTCCTAACAAAGTGCTCATTTGGTGAGCACTTTGTGCTGGAGGATGGCTGTCATGAACATTTTCTTCGCGAGCACAATCGACGACTGGCGTACCTGGTTGGCCCAGAACAGCCAGTCCGAGAAGGAAATCTGGCTGGTCATCCACCACAAGGACAGCGGCGTGCCGAGCCTGCGGTACCACGAGGCGATCGAACACGCACTCTGCTATGGCTGGATCGACGGGCTGCACCGCAGACGCGACGCGAACAGCTCGCAGCTGCGGTTCAGCCCGCGCACCCCGCGCAGCACATGGAGCCGGGTGAACAGGGAGCGCGCGGCGAACATGATCGAGCAGGGGCTGATGACCGAGCACGGTCAAGCCTTGATCGAGCTGGCCAAGGCCAAGGGAACCTGGGAAGTGGTCACGGACGGCGAGCGCTGGGCCGTACCCGATGACCTGCGCGCGTCGCTCGACCGAAATGACGCCGCTCGGACCAACTTCGAGAGCTTCCCGCCCTCCTCCAAGCGGCTGATCCTGGAATGGATAGTCACCGCCAAGCGTACGGATACAAGGGAGCGCCGGATAAAACGAACGGTCGAACTCGCTGCGGTGAACGTTCGAGCCAATCACCCGGGTGTCCGGATGCAGGCCGCCGGCTGAGATCGCCCGGCGGTTTCCGCCGGATGGCAGTCGTGCCCACGTCAGCATCCAAGTAGGTGCCACAGTTCTGGCATCGACACCCGTGCTCGCACCGTCGTCGACCTCCGCCGCCCCTGGACCCTCCCGGCATCCCCGGACGGCAAGCCCTGGTACCTGGGCAGCAGTGCGGAACAAGCCATTACGGTCGTTCCGATCGGTTGACCGGACCCTTCCGCCATGCTTCCGCGTGCTCGGCGGCGTAGGCCGCCAGCGACCGGGCCGGATGGCCGGTGATGCGCTCGACGGTGTCGGTGACGATTGCGTTCACGCCGTCGCGAATCAGGGTGAACAGGCCGAGTTGCCAGGTGATCGAGTTGTCGTCGGCACCGGCGGCGCGCAGCCGCGCCGCGAACTCATCGGCCGTCAGCGCGGTGTACCGGAATTCCCGGCTCGCTGCTGCGCCCAGAATTGCCATAACCATTGTGTGGCTAAGAGATTCGGGGCCGGTGAGGACATGTATCTGTCCAGCGTGCCCCGGCTCGGTGAGGGCGGCGGCGGCCACCTCGGCGATGTCGCGGGTATCGATGAAGCCGAGTGCGGCATCGGCGGCAGGCAGCTCGAGGGTGCTGTATTCGCGCAGTGGCGTGGCGAACCCTTCGCCGAAGTTCTGCTGGAACCAATTGGGGCGCAGGATCGTCCACTCTTTGCCCGAGCTGCGGACATCCGCCTCCCAGCCCGCCATCAACACCACGTCGGGAAGTAGATCGGCGCCGAGGACCGAGAGCAGGACTACCCGCTGTACCTGTGGTGCTGCGGACAGCAACTCGCGGACGAGCACCGCGCCGTTCGGCTCGGCGTAAGGGCCGACCACATACAGTCCGTCGACGTTCGCCAGTGCCTGCTCCCAGGTGGTGCGATCGGCCCAGTCGAATCGGACGGTCTCGATGCCGTCGGTTGCCCGGCCGGGATTTCGACTGGCCGCAACGACTTTCACGCCGCGCGCGACCAGTGCGTCGACCACGGGCCGTCCGGTCTTGCCGGTCGCTCCGAGTACCAGAACAGTCATTGTCGTTCTCCCTGTGCATTCGTTGTTTTCCGTACTGAGATCAACTTATGGCTGGTGGCCAGGATGCTCAATGCTGCAAAATCCGGAAAATATGCTTGTTCGTCCTGATCTCCGGATGGATGGTCATAGAATGTTGCGTATGGATGTCCTCTCCGACGCCCTCGCCGCGATGCGGACCGGGCAAACCCGTTCGGCGCGTACCGACGTGCGCGCACCGTGGGGGTTGCGGTTCCCCGCGGTCACCGGCACCACCTTTCACGTCGTGATGCAGGGCACCTGCTGGCTGCTGTCCGACGGTGCGGCAACACCTCTCGCGCTCGGCCCCGGTGATGTGGTCTTCCTTCGCAACGGCAGCGCGCACGCCCTCGCCGATGATCCGGCAACCGCGCAGGTCGAGTTCGTCCCCGAACGTGCCGACCCTTCCTCGACGATCGGGCAGGTCCGCATCGACGGATCGGGGGCGCACTCGGTTCTGCTGTGTGGCGCTTACGAACTCGATCGAACCCGGTCGCACCCATTGATGAACGAGCTCCCCGATCTGGTGCACTTGCCGGCGCGGTCGGCGAAGCACAGCGAACTGCGCCACCTGATCGATCTGCTCGCCACCGAGCTCGAGGGTCGGCGACCAGGGGGTGACGGAATCGTGCCCGCGCTGATCGACGCCATGCTGCTGTACATCCTGCGGGCATGGATAGACGACCGATCCGTTACCGAGACCGGCGACCCGGCATCCTCGGGATGGGCACTGGCACTGACCGATCCGGCAATTGGACGAGCCCTGCAAGGCATTCACGCCCAACCCGCTCATCCATGGACCGTGCACGAACTCGCGGCGCGCAGCGGCCTCTCCCGTTCGGTCTTCGCCCAGCGCTTCACCACATTGGTCGGCGAGCCACCACTGACCTACCTGAGCTGGTGGCGGATGACGACCGCCGGACGACTGCTCCGCGAATCCGACGCCCCGCTCAGCGCGGTGGCCCGACGGGTCGGTTACACCTCCGAATTCGCGTTCGCCAAAGCCTTCAAACGCGAATACGGCACTCCGCCAGGCCGATACCGGCGTCCGGTCGCGCGCGTGCAGCAGGTCTGACGCGGACGGTAGCGCCGTTTATCGATCGGCGGACATGGTGACCAGTCTGCGGGCCAGTCGGTGGGTCCGAATGTCCAACGCGCGGTCGGGCACGGCATCGATCCTGGCAGGGCGCTCTCGGATGGGTTCTGTCCAGGGCAGTGGCGTCGTCGGCACGGTGAACGGTGTGCCGCAGGCGAAGGCGGTGGACAGGAACACCGTCATCGAGTCGGAGGTCGGCAGGCGTTCGCCCCGGCGGGCGCAGATTCCGGCGACCGCTGCCTGGGTCACTGCGACGGCGTCGACCACCCCTGGCGCGTCGACGGAGAAGGTCACGTAGGCGATGTCCTCGGCGCGGATCGGGCGTAGTCGTTCTTGGTGGGACACCTCGTCGGCCGACGACAGGGCGAGTTCGTTCTGGAAATCCTGGTCGTTCAGCATCAGCCACTGGGCCGAGCCGCGCAGGTTGCCCGCGCCCGCGGTCAGGCCGATCGCCGGTTTCCAGTCGGCCAGCAGTTGGGCGACATGTTCGGCGGCGGTGTTCGTGTCGACCACAATGAATCCCGCGCCGGTTTTCGCGACCGCCCACATGGCCGACACCGACTCGATCGATGATCCGATTGCCAGCGCGACGAGATCGCCAGGGCCGACCTTGCGTTCGATCAACAATCGCGCCAATCGGGAGGATGCGCTATCCAGCTCGCGATAGCTGAGCTCCGATCGCCGGCACGACACCGCAGTACCGTCGGGAGCGGCCTCGACGGCCGCCGCCAGTAGTCGCGGCAGATTGACTACCCGTGGTCGCCGCGAGCGGACCGGTCGCGTGCGTGTCGGTTGGTTCATCGGCCGCTGCTCAACGCCACTACTGCCCATCACCATCGTCTACCCATCCACCGATACCGCGATCGGTCGTCACTGCTGCTTTAGTCGAGCCGTCCTTCGGGAAGTTGCTTCTTTGTTGCCCCACTCTAGGAAGGGCGGCCCCAACTTTCGCTGTGGGGTCTACCGCGTGTTGCTTCGCACCCTCGGCAGGCCGGTCGACTCGCGTGCTCCGAGGCCTCGACCAGCGAGACCACCTGGTGGCTGGAGCCGCTGCGGATTCAGGTGCCGAACGGGCTATTCCGGATCCCCGGCGACCAGCAATTCCCGTCGCGTGGTGTCAGTTTGCTCGGCTGGTGAATCAGGCGAACACGGGTGGCCTGCAGTTCCGAGCGAGTCCCTCAGTCCCGCAATCGAGCACACGGCAGTGGTGGCAGATCGTCGCGCAGCTCGTCGTCGACGGTGACCCTGAGCTCCGGAAAACCTTGGGCCAGTACATCGGCCACGCTCTGGGCCTGTTCGGGCGATGCGCGGTAGTCCAGAGTCAGTGCGCCGGATTCGATGTGGATGTGTCGGGCCGGTACTGTCATGTCCCGGCTCCTTCCCTGAGCGACCGGGCCGCGGGGGTGGGTCGGTCGTGAGTGTCGAGCGTGGCTCAGGAGAGGGAACAGCTATCGGCTGTCGAGTGCCGGAAGAGTATCTGTTCGGTGCATATTCGCCGACATCGCCAACCGGTCATCACAGTTCACTTGGGCCGCAGTGATTCTCGGATCGAGCAAACGACCGGGCGTCCTGGATGCGGATGCGGAAGTCCGGCCCGGATTCATCGCCAGTGTGCCGCGAACGCGCGGGCGGGGTTGTCGACGAAGAGGGCGGTGGCAATGTCGGGGCCCAGTTCCCTTGTGATGCGGGGACGTAGCCCACTCAGCAGGAACGGCATGCCGGGGCCATCGGCGCTGGATCTGGCTGTTGCGGTCACCGTGTCACCACCCAGCAGGATCTGGTGCGCGTAACCC